>JAFXTM010000037.1 GCA_017535865.1 Oscillospiraceae bacterium | reverse complement strand
TCCTCGACGGAATCGAGCTTCTTCTGCTGGAGGTGTTCCTGAAAACGGCAGGTGGCGGTGCAGGTCTCGGTGCCCATCTGCGCGTCAAGGAAGTTGTAGCCGCCCTCGAGCGCGCGCTCCAGCAGAGAGCGGGCGTAGTGGCAGACACGACCGGACAGATAATAGGTCGCGATGTCGGGGGACGTGCAGCGCGGCGCTCTCAGACGGACGGAGAAGCAGCCGGGCAGGTCGAGAAGCACTTCAGGCATGAAATAGCAGGTATAGCCGATGGCCCTCTTGCCATCCTTCTTTCCCTGCTGTACCAGTTCGTTGTTGGCTTCCTGAAGCAGATTCTCAAAGTAGATCAGATGCTTGAGATCTTTCACAGATAACCCTCCATATTTTCTTCTTCCTGTTGGGACGGTTTTTCCCCTGTGAACGGAAAAGAGCCGTCACTTTCACAATTCATATTATAGTCAAGTGTCAGAAGATTGTCAATTCATTACCCGTTGTTTTCGACAAAAAAAGGAGGCGATTCTCGGCCATCCCTATACATTTTGCTGGATTTGTCCATAAAAAAGTATCCGATTTGTCAAAAAGCCGGGCAGGCCCCTGTGGGGGCCTGCCCGGCAGAATTCCTATCTTTTTGCTGTGGATATTCAGAAGCGGACCTCCGCCGCCCAGGCGCGGATCTCCTGTTCCGAGGCCGCCGCCTGGCCCTGGATCATCTCCGGCCGACCGCCGCCGCGCCCCCGGAGGGCGGCGTTGAGCGCGCGGGCGTTGGCGCGCAGATCCACATGCCGGCTGCCGACAATGTAGCGCCAGCCCTCCGCGTCCGAGCCGGTAAAGACCGCGGCGAAGCCTCCGCAGCGCTCCATCAGCCGATTGACCAGTTCGCGGGAGCCGATCTCATCCAGGCCCGGGTTGAAGACGCAGAGGTTCCCCGCCGTCTCCTCCTGCGCGGCGGCCAGCCCGTCCACGAGCCGCAGGCTCAGCGTGGCCACGCGCTCCTTGAGCGCGTCCCGTTCCCCCAGAAGCCGCTCCACCGCGGCGCTCACGCCGTCGCGCTTTGCGCTGAGCAGGGCTGAGATCGCCGCGACGCTCTCCTGCCGTTTGCGGCAGTCGTCCAGCGCGTCCATGCCGCAGAGCACGCTCAGCCGCATGCCGCCGCGGTGCCGCTCGGCGTCAAGGATCTTGACGAGCCCCACCTCGCCCGTGAAGCCCACGTGCGGCGCGCAGCAGGCGCAGCGGTCGATCCCCGGGATCTCCACCAGGCGCACCGCCCCCGCGAGCTCCTTCTTGCTCCGGTACGGGAGCTGCATGAGCTCCGCCTCTTCGGGGAACCACGCACGGACAGGCAGATTTGCGCGCACGGCCTCGTTGGCAAGGCGCTCAATCTTCCTCAGGTCCTCCTGTCCGAGCTCGCCGCTGTAATCCACGCTCATGCAGTCCTCGCCCATGTGGAAGCCCACGTTCTCGTAGCCGTAGAGCCCGTGGACAAGGCCAGAGACGATGTGCTCGCCGGAGTGGTTCTGCATCCGCCGGTGGCGCTGCTCGGCGTCGAGCGCGCCGGAATAGCATTCGCCCACCATGAGCGGCTTGTCAGTTTCATGGAGGATATGTCCCTCCCGCTCGTGCACGTCCCGGACGCGCGCCGGGCCGATGCGGCCGGTGTCCGCCGGCTGCCCGCCGCCCTCGGGGAAAAAGGCCGTGCGGTCGAGCTCGACGAGCCAGCCGTTTTTCCCCTCGCGGCAGTCTGTCACGACCGCCTCGAAGGTGAAGAGATGGCTGTCGGTATAATACAGTTTTTCCGTCATGGCGTCTCCTTCCAGTCTGACAGGGCGGCCTGCGGCCGCCCTGTTCGTTTTACAGCTCCCGGATGATCTTATCCGCGACCTCGAGGCAGAGCTCCGAGGTACGCGCGAGCGCGGCGCCGAACTCCTCCGCGCCGCCCATCAGCCCGTCGGAGACGGTCTTGATAAGCAGGCAGGGCACGCCGCCGCGGTTGCAGGTCAGCACCACGGCCGCCGCTTCCATTTCGCAGATGTCCGCGCCGTATTTCTCATGCAGCGCTTTTTTGGCCTCCTGCCCGTCGACGAACTTGTCCGCCGAGGCGCAGGTCACCCGTTTGAGTTCCGGTGCGATCCGCACGGCTTTCTCCACGAGCGCGGCGGTGGCCGGAAGGTATACGTCGGGATACTCCGCGTATTGACCGGGCAGCGTCCCGTCGTAAGCGGAGGTGTCGAAATCGTAGTGAACGACCCGCTCCACCACGCAGGTCTTCGTCTGCGCCATCTCCGGGGTGAGGCCGCCCACTACGCCGAAGTTCACGAGCAGTTCGACCTCATAGCGGTCGATGAGCAGAGCGGCGGCCGCCGCCGCCGCGATCTCGCCCGCGCCGGAGTGGATCACATGGAGCGTGTAGCCCTCCATATCGTAAGTGCGGACCTCAAAGCCGCAGTGATTCTCAACCGCGCGCGCCGTGCCGTAACGGCTCAGCACCGCTCCCATCTCCACGGCGACCAGCATGCCGATCCTCTTCATATTACGTGCCCCCTCTTTCCCTTCCTCACAGGAAGCTGCTGCGAAAGCCGAAAACAGGCTCGGATCACTTGCGAAAAAAGTTTCGCAATGGTTCAAATCACGCGTACCCTCAGGACGTTGGGCATGCTGCGGATACCCTGCGCCGTTTCCTCCCCGATCTTTTCGCCGAGGTCGACAATCGTATAGGCATACTCGCCGCGCGGCTTGTTGATCATGTGCTCGACGTTGATGTTCTTCGCGCTGATAAAGTCGAGGATATTGGTGATCATGCGCGGGACGTTGCGGTGGATGACGCAGAGACGGCACACGCCCATGCGGCTGAGCGCGACATTCGGCAGGTTCACGGAGTTCTTGATGTTGCCGTTGAGCAGATAGTCGTAGAGCTCATTGGCCGCCATGACCGCGCAGCGGTCCTCGCTCTCGGGCGTGCAGGCGCCGAGATGGGGCATCGCGATCACGTTCGGAGCCTTGAGGATGGCCGCATTCGGGAAGTCGGTCACGTATTTGGCGATCTTGCCGCTCTCGAGCGCGCGGGTGATCGCCTCGTCGTCCACGACCTCGGCGCGCGACTCGTTGAGGATGCGCACGCCGTTCTTCATCTTGGCAAAGGCGGCGGCGTCGAGCATGTGGTGGGTGTCCTCGGTATAGGGGATGTTCAGCGAGATGTAGTCGCTCTGTTCATAGATCTCGTCGAGCCGGTCGGCGCGGCGGATCTCCTTCGCGAGCATCCAGGCGCCCTCCACGGACAGGAAGGGGTCGTAGCCAACGACGTCCATCCCGATGGCGAGGGCGGCGTTGGCGACCTGCGCGCCCGTGGCGCCGAGGCCGATCACGCCCAGGGTCTTGCCCAGCAGCTCGGGACCGGCGAAGGCGGACTTGCCCTTTTCCACGAGGGCGGGGATCTCGTCCCCCCGGTCCGCGATGGAACGCACCCAGGCGATGCTGCCCAGAACGTCGCGCGAGCACATGACGAGAGCGGCCATCTCCTGCTCCTTCACGGCCTCGGCGTTCGCGCCGGGGGCGTTGAAGACGACGATGCCCTCCTCGGTGCAGCGCTCGAGGGGAATATTGTTGGTGCCGGCGCCGGCGCGCGAGATGGCCAGCAGCTCCTTCGGGAACTCGACTTCGTGCAGATCGGCGCTGCGCAGCAGCAGGCCCTCGGGCCGGTCCAGCGCCGGGCCGACCGTGCAGCCGCGCTTCATCAGCGTCTCGATGCCGGCCGGGGCGATGGCGTTCATGGTCAGGATCTTAAACATGGTGATGTACCTCGAACTCTTTCATGTAGGCGAGCAGCGCCTCGACGCCCTCCATGGGCATGGCGTTGTAGAGAGAGGCGCGCATGCCGCCGGTGATGCGGTGGCCTTTCACGTTCAGCAGGCCGCGCGCGGCGGCGCCTTTGACGAATTCCGCGTCCAGCTCCTCGCTCGACGTGCGGAAGGTCACGTTCATCTCGCTGCGCGAGCCGGGCCTGGCATGGGGGATGAACAGCCCGCTCTCGTCCAGATAGTCGTAGAGAAGCTGCGCGCGCGCATGCTTGCGCTCCTCCATCGCGGGGATGCCGCCCTGCTCCGCCAGCCAGTCGAGCACAAGACCGAGCATGTAGATGCACCAGCAGGGGGGCGTGTTGTGCATGGAGTCCTTCTCGATCATGGTCCGATAGCTCATGATCTCCGGCGTAATGGGCAGCTCCCGTCCGGCGAGACGCCGGTCGATCACGACCACGGTGAGGCCCGCGGGGGCCATGTTCTTCTGGGCGCCGGCCAGGATCAGCGCGTATTTCGACACGTCTACCGGCCGGGTCAGGATGTCCGAGGACATGTCGCAGACCAGGGGGGACGGCGTCTCCGGCACATATTGCCACTCGGTGCCGTAGATGGTGTTGTTCGCACAGTAGTAAAAATACTTCGCCGCCGGGTCGAGCGAAAGCTCCTCCTGCGTCGGGATGCGGTCGTGGCCGGTAGCCGTGGTGTCTGCCGCGAGGCGCACAGCGCCGTACTTCGCCGCCTCTTTCGCCGCCTTGCCGGAGAAGTTCCCGGTCACGGCGTAGTCGGCGGAGGCGCCCTCGAGCAGGTTCATCGGCACCATTGCAAACTGCAGCGTGGCGCCGCCCTGGAGGAAGAGGATCTCGTGCGTGTCCGGCACGCCCAGCGCCTGCCGGAACTTTTCCTTTGTCTCGTCGAAAATCGCCTGAAAGATCTTGCTGCGGTGGCTCATCTCCATGACGGACATGCCGCAGCCCGCGAAGTCCGGCAGCTCCCGCTGCGCCCGGAGCAGCACGCTCTCCGGCAGCACGGAAGGCCCGGGAGAGAAATTATATACCTGTTCACGCGACATGGGTATCGCCCCTCGTTCTTGTCAAAATGAATAATTTATTATACTCAGATTCGTGCAATTCGTCAATTGCTTTCTGCACAGAGTTCCCCTTCCAGCCGTACGCCGTCCGTGCCTGTGATCTTCACATCCCGCACTTCACCGCGCAGCCCCTCCTCCGGCACATGCACAAGGATATACGTGTCGCTGTGGCCTGTGGAGCCACCGCTCTCGCCGGTCTCGAACAGCACGGGCAGCGTCTGCCCCACACATCCGAGCAGGAAGGCCTCGTGCATCCTCCGCTCAACGGCCTTGGCCTCGTGCGCCCGCGCGGCCTTGACGGCGGCGGTGAGCTGGCCCGGCATTCTGTCCGCCGGGGTGCCCGGGCGGCGGGAATAGGGAAAGATGTGCATGGCGAAAAAGGCGCATTTTTCGATGAAAGCCAGCGTCTCGGCCTGGTCCCCGTCGGTCTCGCCGGGGAAGCCCGTGATGAGATCGGCCGTCAGCGCACAGCCGGGGAAAAAGGCGCGCAGCAGCTCGACGGCGCGATAGAAGCCGGCGGTGTCGTACTTGCGGTTCATAGCCTTCAGCGTCCGGTCGCAGCCGGACTGGAGCGAGAGATGGAAGTGGCGGCAGAGCTTTCCGGTCGCCGCCGCGCGGCGGCAGAAGTCCTCCGTAACGACCGTCGGCTCGAGCGAGCCGAGGTGCAGCCGCATCGCGCCCGCGGCTGCGGCGACGGTCTCGATCAGATCCGCGAGCGTCGGCTTTCCGGGCAGATCGACGCCGTAGGAGGCGATCTCAATGCCGGTGAGCACAAGCTCCCGATAGCCCTCCGCGGCGAGGCGCGCGGTCTCCGCCGCGGCGGCCGCGAGCGGCAGAGAGCGAAGGCGGCCGCGGGTGTAGGGGATGATGCAGTAGCTGCAGAAGTTCACGCAGCCGTCCTGGATCTTCAGCATCGCACGGGTACGCCCGTCGATCGCGCCGGCGGGCAGCCGCTCAAATTCGTGCCGCCGGAACGGGTCGTCGTGAAAGCGCGCGTTCTCCCGGCTCTCGACCGCCCGTTCCACCGCCTCGATGAAGCGCGCATGCTCGTGCGTGCCGAACACGACGTCCGCGCCGATCTCCTCGCTCTCCTCCGGGCTGAGCTGGGAATAGCAGCCCGCCACCGCCACGACGGCGCCGGGATTCTCGTCGCGCAGGCGGCGGATCGTCTGACGGGACTTGCGCCCGCTCTCCGCCGTGACCGCGCAGGTGTTCACGATCACCGCGTCGGCGATCCCGCCGGGCGCTGCGCTCTCATGTCCGCGCTCGCGCAGCAGGTTCTCCATCGCCTGGGTCTCGTATTGGTTGACCTTGCAGCCCAAGGTTGCTATAATATAACGCATATTGCTTCACCTTTTTCTGACCTCTGTCCGGGGCAAGCCCACTCTGCCGCCTGCGCGGTCCCCCTCCCCTTTCAGAGGAGGCTCAAAGGAAGGTTTATTGTATGATGGAACACTATCTGGACAATGCCGCCACCACGCGGGTCTGCCCCGAGGCGGCGCAGGCGGCCCTCGCCGCCATGACCGAGACTTACGGGAATCCCAGCTCCACCCACACCAAGGGCCGCGAGGCGAGGAAGCTCCTCGATCAGGCGAGAGCGCAGGTCGCCTCGCTCCTCGGCTGCCGGCCGCCGGAGCTGGTCTTCACTTCCTGCGGCTCGGAGAGCGACAACTGGGCGCTCCTCTCCGGCGCGGAGGCCATGAAGCGCCGCGGCGGGCACGTGATCAGCTCCGCCGTGGAGCACGACGCGATCCGCAGGAGCCTTGACGAGCTGGAGAGCCGCGGCTTTTCGGTCACGCGCCTGAAGCCCGACCGCAGCGGGGCCATCCCCGCCGAGGCCGTGCGGGAGGCGCTTCTCCCCGATACTATACTCGTTTCTTTGATGCTGGTCAATAACGAAACCGGCGGCGTCACGGATATCGCGGCGATCTCCCGGCTGCTGCGGGAGGCGGGCTCTCCCGCCCTGCTGCACACAGACGCCGTGCAGGCCTTCGGCAAGCTCCCCTTCACCGCAAAGAGTCTCGGGGCCGATCTCATCAGCGTGAGCGGGCACAAGCTCCACGCGCCCAAGGGCGTCGGCGCGCTGTACATCCGCTCGGGGCTCCGTCTCAAGCCCTTTATCGTGGGCGGCGGGCAGGAGGAGGGCCGCCGCGCCGGGACCGAAGCCCTGCCGCAGATCGCGGCCTTTGGGACCGCCTGCGCGCTCGCGAAGGCGCGGCTCGACGAGAACGGCGCGCGCATGGCCGCGCTCAAGCAAAACTGCCTCGAGCAGCTCGCCGCGGCGATCCCGGAGCTTCGCTATGTCGAGAGCGCCGCGCCGCACATCCTGAGTCTCTCCCTTCCCGGCTACCGCAGCGAGGTCCTTATGAACTATCTTGAGGCGCGGGAGGTCTACGTTTCCCGGAGCTCGGCCTGCAAGAAGGGGGCCCGCAGCCACGTGCTCGAGGCTATCGGGCTCGACGCGCGCACGATCGACGGAGCGATCCGCGTCGGCTTGTCCCGCTATACGACACAGACGGATATCGACGCGCTCTGCGAGGGTCTGATCGCGGCGCATGCGACCCTGGCGCACCGGTAAAAAGCGGACAAAAACGGCATCCCCGAACGGGATGCCGTTTTCATTTTCTGTACGCCTCAGCTCTCGGTCGGCTTCTCTTCCTCCGCCGTCTCGGAAGGCGGCGTGCGCCGGATGCTCTGCCGCGTCACGGCGTCGATGTGGTCCAGGTCGCGGTACTCCGCCACATCGACCGGCAGGTCGCTGCGCCGCAGCTTCTTCTCGATCAGGCTGTTGATGAGCGTGTAGATCACCACAAAGACCGGCACGCCGAGGAGCATGCCCCAGAAGCTGAAGAGTCCCGCGCCGAGGATGATGGAGAACATCACCCAGAAGCCGCTGATACCCACGGAGTTGCCGAGGATCTTCGGTCCGATGAAGTTTCCGTCCACCTGCTGGAGCAGGATGATGAAGATGATGAAGATCAGGCACTTGAGCGGATCGACCATCAGGATGATGAAGGCACTGGGGACCGCGCCGATCAGCGGCCCGAAGAAGGGGATGATGTTCGTGATGCCGATGATCACGCTGACCAGCAGGGTATAAGGCATTTTCAGGATCGCGCAGACGATGTAGCAGATAAGGCCGATGATGGCCGAGTCGAGGAGCTTGCCGTTGATGAAGCCTATGAAGGTCCGATCGGTGAAGCGGATGCCCTCCAGCAGCTTCTCGGCGCTCTCGATGTTCAGGAGGCTGTACAGCACGCGCTTGAAGGCCGCGCCGTAGTGCTCGAGGCCGTTCAGCAGATAGATGGAGACGATGATGCCGATGACGAGGTTGTACACCGCGCGCACCACAGAATACACGCCGGAGGTGACGTTGGTGACGAAGCTGCCGAGCTGCGGCAGGACGTTGGTCTGGATCCAGGCGAAGAGATCGCTGCCGAGGTTGCTGTTGAGCTCCGCGAGCCGCTCTTCAAAGAAATCGGCCACGGCCGGAAAATCCTTGAGCGTCTGCTCCACCCAGATCCCGAGGTTCTCCAGATAGGCCGGGCTGTTGGTCACGATCGTCTCGATGCTGCTGTACAGCTGCGGCAGGATCATGTAGACCAGGGCGGCCAGCACCGCGAGCAGCACGATGATTGAAACCAGGACCGAAAGGCCCCGTCCGAAGCGGGCGGCGCGCTGTTCGTTCGATTTGTGGAGCTTCTTCCCGAGCGGATAGAAGCAGTTTTTTTCCAGGCTGCGCATCAGCGGGGTCAGCAGATAGGTGAAAACCAGGCCCCAGATGAACGGATTGAGGATACGCGCAAGCTTCTGCAGCGCCTTCCCGAGAGCGGGCATATAGTTCAGCGCCATATAGAACAGAATGGAGGCCGCGACCACCAGAAAAGCCGTCACGCCCCAGTAGAGATACTTTTTATCCCAACGGAAATGCCGTCTCACAGACCCACCTCCCGAGCGAAATCCGCATGCAAATTCATTCTACTCTCTGCCTTCCCCCTCGTCAACTCCTTTTTGTAAAATCTGCGTTTCGATTTGTCTTTTTTCTGTAATAATTTACATTTCTCCGCTTTTCCTGTTGTTATGTAAACTTTTTCCCGTTTTTATGCAGGTCTGACTCTGTGGGAAACTCTGTTGATAATGTGGAAAACCCTACTCCGCACGCCATTTTTACGCCGGGCTCGAATCGAATATTCACTCGCGCGGACATAAATTATTCATAATTTTGTAAACCGGGGCATGGCGGCGCCCGCCGACACATAGACTGGGGACATGATCCTGTATCTCCCGGAGGTCTCTATGAAACGAACGCTCTCGGCTCTCTGCCTGTTCATTGCTCTGCTCCGGCCGGTCTGCGCCGCGGCCCTCGAGCCGTCCGCGGGCGCCGCGCTTCCCATCGCCGCGCCCTCCGCGATCCTGATGGAGAAGGAGACCGGTACGGTCCTCTATGAGAAGGACGCCGACCGCCCTCAGCCGCCCGCGAGCGTCACCAAGATCATGACGCTGCTCCTGCTGATCGAGGACATCGAGGCGGGGCGGATCGCCCTTGACGACGTCGTGACCGCGAGCGCCCGGGCAGCCTCCTTTGGCGGCAGCTGCGTCTATCTCGAAGAGGGCGAGCGGATGAGCGTGAGCGACATGCTCAAGTGCATCGCCGTCGTCTCCGCAAACGACTGTGCCGTGGCCATGGCCGAGCACGTGAACGGGACGGAGGCGGTCTTTGTCGAGCGCATGAACCGCCGTGCGGAGGAGCTCGGGATGGCGAACACGCATTTCACGAACTGCACCGGGCTGTTTGAGGACGCGGAGCACTATTCCACGGCGCGGGATATCGCCCTCATGTCGCGTGCGCTCATCCGCCATGAGCTGATCAAGCAATACAGCTGCATCTGGATGGACAGCATCCGCGGCGGCGCTTTCGAGCTCACGAACACCAACAAGCTCGTCGCCCGCTATCCCGGCTGCACCGGTCTCAAGACCGGCTACACCAGCGAGGCCATGTACTGCCTGTCGGCGACGGCGGAGCGGGACGGCGTGGAGTACATCGCTGTGGTGCTGCACGGCGAGAGCATCGACTCGCGCAATACCGACGCCGCGACCCTCCTCAATTACGCCTTCGCCAACTTTGCGCTCTGCCCGCTCCGCCCCGGGACGGGGCCGGACGCGCTGCCGGTGGAAATGGGGCGGACAGCCGCCGTTCCGCTCGTGCTGGATGGGGAATCCTTTGCCGTCGTGCCGAAAGGCGGCGGCGCGCCGCAGTTCCGGCTGGAGCTGCCCGCCCGTCTCAGCGCCCCCGTCCGCGCCGGCGAGCGCGTCGGGACGCTGTACGTCGCGCAGGGCGAGAAGGCGCTGGCGGAGGTTCCGATCCTCACAGGCGCGGACGTGCCGCGTCTCGGCTTTACCGGGATCTTCACAAAGCTCGCGCGCAGCCTCGTCGGATTTTGATCCCGCCCTTGCAATCTTCCGGAAAATCGGTATAATGGAAGCAGGCGATCAAACGATCTGACTCATACCGAAGGAGGATATCTATATGGTTAAAGTGGATCTCTCCGGCGCGGAAAAATTCTTCACCGGCGCCGGTCCCGACTACGCGCTCGCCGCGCTCGCCCATGAGACGCTCGCGAGCAAGACCGGCCTCGGCTCCGACTTCACCGGCTGGCTCGAGCTGCCCCAGCGCGTGAAGGCCACTGAGCTTGACCGCATCCTCGCGGCGGCAAAGCTCATCCGCGGCCGCTCGAAGGCCCTCGTGGTCATCGGCATCGGCGGCTCCTATCTCGGCGCGCGCGGCGCGATCGAGATGCTGCGCCCCGTCCCCGGCAAGGACGACCCGAAGGTCTTTTTCATGGGCAACGGCCTCTCCGCCGACGCGCTGTGCGACTGCATCGGCCAGCTTGGCGACGACGATTTTGACGTCAACGTCATCTCCAAATCCGGCACCACGCTCGAGCCCGCCGCCGCTTTCCGCATCTTCCGCGAACTGCTCGCGAAGAAGTACGGCGACAAGGCCGACGAGCACATCTTCGCCACCACCGACGCCAAACGCGGCGTACTGAAATCCCTGGCCAACGACCACGGCTGGGAGAGCTTCGTCGTCCCCGACGACGTGGGCGGCCGCTTCAGCGTGCTCTCCGCGGTCGGCCTGCTGCCGATGGCCGTGGCCGGCATCGACGTGGAGAAGATCATCGACTGCGCGATCGCCGAGTTCAAGGCCCTTGATGAGCGCAGCCCGGCCAACCCCGCCTGGCAGTATGCCGCCGCGCGTCAGAATCTCTACGGCAAGGGCTTTGACACCGAGATCCTCGGCTGCTACGAGCCCTCTTTCCGCTTCATGGCGGAGTGGTGGAAGCAGCTCTACGGCGAGAGCGAGGGCAAGGACCTCAAAGGCATCTTCCCCGCGAGCGTGGAGTTCACCGCCGACCTGCACTCCATGGGCCAGTACATCCAGCAGGGCCGCCGCAGCCTGATGGAGACCATCGTCCGCTTTGACCACAGCCTCAGTGCCTTCCCCTTCCCGACGGATGAGGCCAACGCCGACGGGCTCAACTACCTCGCCGGGCGCGACATCGCCGACATCGCGATGATCGCCGCCGACGCGGTGCGCGACGCCCATGTCTCCGGCGGCGTGCCCAATCTTGTCATCCATGTGGACAAGCGCGACGAGGAGGGCTTCACCTCTCTGGTCTGCTTCTTTGAGCTCGCCTGCGCGATCTCCGGCTATATGTCCCGGGTCAATCCCTTCGACCAGCCGGGCGTCGAGGCCTACAAGAAGAACATGTTCCGCATGCTCGGCAAGCCCGGCGCCTGATTGTCCGGACGCCAAAACAAAAGGCCGCCTTCTGCGCGCCGTCCTGTCGGGACGGCGCGCAGAACTGCGGACAAAGGAGAAAAAAAATGAAAAGACTGTTCTCGTCCCTGCCCTTCCGCCTGATCCTCGCGCTCCTGATCGGCATCGGTCTCGGTCAGCTCTTCGGCGAGGGTCCCATGAAGGTCGTCGTCTCCCTGCAATATGTGCTGGGTCAGCTCATCACATTCTGTGTGCCGTTGATCGTCATCGGCTTTATCGCTCCCTCCATCACCCGCATGGGCGGCAACGCTTCCCGGATGCTCCGCCTGGCCGTCGTCCTGGCCTATCTCAGTTCCATCTGCGCCGCCTTTATGAGTACCGGCGCGGGCTACGCGCTGATCCCGCATCTCGCCATCGCCACCGACATCGAGGGGCTGCGGGAGCTGCCGCCCGTGGTCTTTCAGCTCAACATCCCGCAGATCATGTCCGTCATGAGCGCCCTGGCTCTGAGCCTGATGCTCGGCCTCGCCGCCGTGTGGACCAGATCCGCTCTGACCTGTCAGCTTCTGGAGGAGTTCCAGAACATCGTACTGAAGATCGTGGAGCGCGTCATCATCCCCGTGCTGCCCTTCTACATCTGCGCGACCTTCTGCAACCTGAGCTACCAGGGCATGATCACCCGCCAGCTCCCGGCCTTCGTGGAGGTCATTCTGATCGTCATGCTGGGCCACTATATCTGGCTCGCGGTGCTGTATCTGATCGCCGGCGCCTACTCCGGGAAGAACCCCTGGGAGGTCGTGCGGCACTATGGCCCGGCCTATATGACCGCCGTCGGTACCATGTCCAGCGCTGCCACGCTCGCCGTCGCGCTCGACTGCGCGCGCAAGAGCAAGGCGCTGCGCCGTGACCTGGTGGACTTCGGCATTCCCCTCTTCGCGAACATCCATCTCTGCGGCTCGGTCCTGACGGAGGTTTTCTTCTGCATGACCATCTCGCAGATGCTCTACGGGCATCTCCCGAGCCTTGGGACGATGGTCCTCTTCTGCCTGCTGCTCGGCATCTTTGCCATCGGCGCCCCCGGCGTCCCGGGCGGTACGGTCATGGCCTCGCTGGGGCTGATCACGGGCGTGCTGCTCTTCGACGACGCGGGCACGGCCCTGATGCTCGCCATCTTTGCCCTGCAGGACAGCTTCGGCACCGCCTGCAACGTCACCGGCGACGGAGCGCTCACGCTCTTCCTGACCGGTTATGCCGAGAAGCACCGCATCGCGGAGGGCGAGACCGCATAGGGCTCTGCCGACAGCAAAGAAACGAGCTTCCCGTTCGGGAAGCTCGTTTCTTTGTCTTGAAGAAAAGATTTACGCGTTCAGGTACTCGAGCATGCAGTCGGCCGCCACGATGCCGCTGGTGTAGGCGATGCCGAGCGACGCGCCCTCGTTCTCGTAGTAGGGGCTGCAATAGAGGGAGCCGTTGTCGACGCCCGCGACGTACAGGCCCGGGATGACGCTCTGGTCCTTGGCCAGGGCGCGGCAGTAGTCGTCGGTCTTGACGCCGCCGAAGGTGGACCAGATGGACGGCTCGTACTCGACGACGTAGAAGGTGTCGCCGCTGAGGGCCTTGAGCAGATAGCCGCTCTTGTAGAACTGGCTGTCGGCGCCGGCCTCGCAGAGGGCGTTGTAGGCCTCGACGGTGGCCTCGAGGTTCTTCAGGCCGAAGAATTCCGCGCATTCGGCGAGGCTGCCCTTGACGGCCCAGCCCTGCTCGATGGCCGCGGCCATTTCATCGTCCAGCTTGCCGAGGGCGGCTGCCTGCTGCGCGCCGGGCTGCATGGCGACATACCAGTCGGCGGGGCTGCCGAAGTACGCGTACACGCTCTGGTCGCGGCAGGTCTCGTACATCTCCTGATCGACGACCGCGAAGTAACGGCCCTCGCGCAGGCTCATCTCGCCGCCGAGCGCGAGCGGGCGGTCGGACAGATACTGCTCGTTCATGAAGCGGTCGCCCAGGGTGTTGACGATCAGACCGCCGTAGATGGCGAACTTCTGCGCCTGGTTGGCAAAAGCCATGGACGGGCCCGGACGGTCGGGGATCTTGTGGTTGGCGCCGCCGAACTCGTTGCAGCAGAGCGCCCAGTTGCGGTCGGCGATGCCGCCGGCCTCCATGACCATGTCGAAGCCCTGGCCGGTGGAGAGCGCGTTGCAGAGGGGCCAGATCTCGATGTCGCCGTAGATCTGCTTCAGGCGCTCGGCGTTGCCGGCATAGCCGCCGGTCGCGATCAGCACGGCCTTGGCGTTGTACTGGATCACGCTGCCGTCCTCGGTGTTTTTCGCGAGCACGCCGGTGACGGCGTCGCCGTCCTTGACGAGCTGCACGGCCTCGCGGTTGGCCTCGAACACGCCGCCGTCGGCCTCGAACTTCTCGACCAGGGGCTGGAAGCGCGGGGCGCCGGAGACCTGGGTGCCCTCGGTGTTCTGGAAGTTGTGGCGGGCGCGGAAGCCGACGCCGTATGCGTCGATGCGCAGGCCCATGTTGATGCCGTTGTCCATGAAGTTGGAGACGACGCGCTCGCCCTGATCGGTGCACTTGCGCAGCAGGGAGCCGTTCACGGTGCCGCGGCTGAACTCATACTCGAAGCTGTAGAGCTGCTCGGCGGAGACGACGGCGCCTTCCGCCTCCTGCACGCGGGTCTCGGCCAGCGCGGGGCCGCCGGCCATGCAGCCGTTGGACACGCCGCAGCTGCCGCCCTTTTCGAGCAGGTAGGTCTTCTTGCCGGCGGCGGCCAGCACCAGCGCGGCATGGATGCCGGCGGCGCCGCAGCCGACGACGACGGCGTCGCAGTCGACGGTGGCAGAGGGGACGAGGACTTCCTTTTCCGCGGCGTCATCCGCGAAGGCGGGAACGATGCCGGCCAGGCCGAGAGCGGCGGCCGCAGCGACGCTGCCCTTCAGAAAATCCCGGCGGGTGATGTTTCTCATGGCGTTTTTCCTCCTGATAAAAAGATTAGGGGGGCATAGCTTGCGCGCCGATTATCTCTTTGCACACAAACTACTTCTGGATTTGATTTTATCAGAAGCAGTATGGTCTGTCCAGTCAATTATTCCCAGAAAAGCGCGCGGGCTTCCGGTTTTCTCCACCGGGAGCCCGCGCATGCGGAGTGGGTCCTGTACCTCAGGACCAGGCTTTCTTTATCTGGCTCGTGTTAAAACCGACCCAGAAGCAATTGCTTTCTCTTTTATTCTCAAAGAATTTCAGCGTTACATACGAAACGGCGTCGAGCTTGGTGTCTTTCAGATCGACCACCAGAAGGCTTCTCTTCCCCGTCGTGAGCTTTTCTTCCAATATCATGAATTTTTTGCCGTTCGGCGGATCGAATACCGATATGTCAAACTTTTTTGGTCCTGAGAACTCCACCGTCAGGCGGGTATAGCCGTTGTCCAGCTTCTGCGCGGTCACCCGGTAGACCGCCGCGGTCCCGGATGTGAGGTCCGTTACAAGATCGTAGTCCTTGATCTCGACGGCCGGACGAACCGGGATCCCCTTGGTCACCTTCAATTTGACGAAGTCCGACACCGCCTGATCGATCAGCCTGCCCGCCGCCCAGGCTTTTTTGATCTCCGCCGAGGAAAGCGACACCCAGAAGCGACTGCTGGCATTCTTGTTGAAGAACTTTAACGTTATATGCGAAACGTTTTTGAGCTTGGCGTCTTTCAGGTCGACCACCAGGAGGCTCCTGTTCCCGGTCGTGAGCTTCTCCTTCCAGATCATAAACTTTTTGCCGTTCGGCGGATCGAACGCCGAAATGCTGTATTTTTTCGGACCTGTGAACTCTACGCACAGGCGGGTGTAACCGTTGTCCAGCTGCTGGGCGGTCACACGATAGACCGCCGCGGCCCCGGATGTGAGTTCATCCGAAAACCAGTAATCCGTGATTTCGACGACCTCGCGGATCGGGACGCCCTTGGTAACCTTCAGTTTGACGAAGTCTGACGCGCTCTGGATGACATAGTCCGACGCGGTCTGACCCGGTTTCTCGCCGGACTGCCCGCTTTGGCCCGGTTCCGGACCGCTTCCCGGCTCCGCGTCCGTGATCGCGAAAAACAGGAGAGACGAGGTGCCCGCAATCGTGTATTCTTTCCCGCCCTCAACATAGGGAGATATCCCGTCGGCATACGCGTCGGTCACTCTCATGGCAAGCTCATTTACCTGGTCAAAGCTGACGATATCGTCCCGGGACAGATAGATCATGGCGGTGATCAGAACAAGAAACTGCGCCCTGTTATATTCATCGCCGCTCTCTATCAGGACTTGCACCGCATCGAAGCGATCGCCGTCTGCCGCCGCCTTTCCGTCCTTCAGAAAACCGAACGTGGCCGGCGTGTCGGACAACTGCGGCAGATTGACCTTGTAATATCCGGTCTTCTCTTTGCTGACCGCGACCTTTAGATTGGGATCGACGTCCGTATTCAGCTGTCTGATGACGTCGGGCAGCGCAGCCATATACTCCTTCACCGTCAGTCCGTCCGCCGTCCCGACCGTGGTCTGTCCGCCGGAGGGCGGCGTGTAATTCTCCTGATAGGCTGCGATCTCCCGAACAACAAAGGCATAGTAATCACCCGAGATCTGGGAGAATTGATACTCAAGCGGGTCGATCCGGACCCAGGTGCCCTCCTGCTCCACCAGCTCCTCGAGGAAATCCAGCGCCGCAGAGTAGTCGCTTATCTCCCTGTTCATCAGATATGCGGCCGCCGCCGCGGAATAAGAAAAAGCCTCCATGTTCTCGTCTTCATCCAGCACACCGATGATCATGAGCATTTCAAACGGCTCATTCCCATCGGAGAAGCCTTCCGGATCCTTCCGGAGCGCCGACACCTGCAGAGGCGCGGACGCAGATTCGACCAGGAGACTTTTGATCTCCGGCGTCGTACTGCCGTTCAGCAGCATCACGTCCGATCCGATATCAAAGGGCGAATCGCTTGCCGACAGCAGATCCACCAGCGCCGAGAAATACTCTCCGGCTGACACGCAAAAGCCATCCCTGTCTGCAAAAGAGCCTGCGGCGGGGACCGTATGCCCGGCGCCGAACGAGACCGCGCTCAGAGAGAAGCACAGGATAAGTACCAGAAGAAAAGCGATCGTTCTTTTCATCGTTTTCATAATCTTCCCAGTATGCATATAAAAAAATATGTACCTGCTCAGCCGATCACGACGGGCGCGAAGATCGAGTCGTCGTTCTCGATCCAGTCGCTGACCGGGATCGTGCGGTACTCCGTCTCCGTGATGCGGATCACGATCTTGTCGATGCCGGCGTTGATGATCTGCCTCTTGCACATGGAGCAGGACATCGCGTCCGGGAGCAGCGCGTTGGTCTTTGCATCGCGCCCGACAAGGTAGATCGTCGCGCCGATCATGTCCCGCCGCGGGGCGGAGATGATGGCGTTGGCCTCGGCATGGACGCTGCGGCAGAGCTCGTAGCGCTCGCCGGAGGGGATGTGCAGGTTCTCGCGCGTGCAGTAGCCGAGATCGGAGCAGTTGCGGCGGCCGCGCGGCGCGCCGTTGTAACCGGTGGAGATGATCTCGTCGTTGCGCACGATGATCGCGCCGTATTTGCGGCGCAGACAGGTCGAGCGCTCAAGCACGGAGTCGGCGATGTCGAGATAGTAATTCTGTTTGCTGGTCCGGTTATCCATAGCGGGTTCCCCTTTCGCGGTGCTTTATTTGTTTTCATCATACCCCGCCCGCCGCCATGCGTCAAGCGCAAAGAAAGGTCCCCGGAAAAAGCAGTGGATTTTTTAAGTATTTTATGGTATAGTGTTCTTATGAAACGGAATTATCAAAAGGAGCTGGACGGGATCCTCGCCTCGCTTGACGGGCGCCGACCCCGCGTTTTGCTGCACAGCTGCTGCGGTCCCTGCTCCAGCGCGGTGCTGGAATACCTGACCCGATACTTCGATGTGACGCTTCTCTGGTTCAACCCCAACCTCTACCCGGAGGCGGAGTTTGAAAAGCGCCTGCGGACGCAGCGTGAGCTCGTCGAGAAGATGGGTCTGGCAGACACGGTCGCCATCCTCGCCGAACCCTGGCGGAGCGGGGAGTATTACGCCGCCGTCCCGGGGCTCGAGGATGAGCCCGAGGGCGGGGAACGCTGTACCGTCTGCTTCCGCCTGCGTCTGGAGGAGACGGCGAAGCTCGCCAAACGCGGCGGCTTCGACTACTTCTGCACGACGCTCTCCCTCTCGCGCTACAAGGACGCGGTGCGCATCAACGCCCTCGGGGAGGAGCTCGGCGCCGCCTACGGCGTGGCCTGGCTGCCCTCCGATTTCAAGAAGGAGGGGCGCGAGCAGCGCTCCACCCAGTTGGCCCGGCAGTACGGCCTCTATCAGCAGCGCTACTGCGGCTGCGAGTATTCGCTCCGCTCCCGCGAGGCGCACGACCGCGCCGTCTCCCCGGAGCCATAAAATGCAATACCGGCAGGTTTCCACACCCTGCCGCGATCCTGTGGAGGGTCGGATAAAAAATGGATGCGCGCCGCGCGTTTTGTCCGTATGCCTCCATGCGATCCAACAAAAAATGGAGGTACCTCACATGAACGCATCCCGCAACACCACCCGCAAGCTTGCGCTGGCCGGCATCGTCGGCGCCGCCTATGCCGTGCTCACGCTGCTCCTCGCGCCCATCAGTTTCTCCAGCATCCAATTCCGTGTTTCCGAAGTGCTGTGCATCCTGCCCTGGTTTTTCCCCTGCGCGTCTCAGGGCCTGTTCATCGGCTGCATCGTCGCAAATTTGCTCAGCCCTCTGGGCGTCAGCGTTTTTGACGTGGTATTCGGTTCCCTGGCCACACTGCTGGCGGGCCTGTGCACCGCCGCTTTGGGCCGCAGGAGCCGCAGCCTGACCAGCAGCATTCTCGGCTGCCTGATGCCTGTGCTCTTCAACGCCGTCATCGTCGGCGCCGTCCTTACCTGGGCCTATGAGATCCGGATGGCTCCGGGCAGCGCCGTCCTCTCCTATATTCTCAACGCCGCTTCCGTCGGCTTCGGCGAGCTCGTCGTGCTCTTCGTGCTCGGCTTGCCGCTCATGCGCTGGCTGCCGAAGCAGGCGTTTTTCCGGAAGTATATCGAGCGGTTCAACACCTGAAAGCCGCGGAGTTCACTGCGTCCGCGCGGAAAGGAGCCTGTCCCATGCGTGTCCGTAAAGCCGTCATCCCCGCCGCGGGTCTCGGGACCCGGCTGCTCCCCAACACCAAGAGCATCCCGAAGGAGATGCTGCCCCTGGTGGACAAGCCCGTCATCCAGTACATCGTGGAGGAGGCCGTGTCCGCCGGCGTCGAGCAGATCCTGATCATCACCAACCGCGGCAAGACCGCCATCGAAGACTACTTTGACTACGCCCCCGACCTGGAGGAGCGTCTGCTCGCCGACGGGAAGGAGAAGGACGCCGCCGTCGTCCACCGTGTGGCCGACATGGCCGACGTGCTCTTTCTGCGCCAGAAGGAGACCAAGGGCCTGGGCCACGCCATCTGGCGCGCCAAGAGCTTCGTCGGCAACGAGCCCTTCGCCATCCTGCTCGGCGACGACATCATGCTCGGGAAAAAGCCCGTGCTCAAGCAGCTCGTGGAGGCGGCTGAGGCCAACTCCTGCAGCGCCGTGGCGATCCACGAGGTCCCGGACGAGCTGATCGTCAAGTATTCCTCCGTCAAGCTCGAGGAGCCGCGCGGCGAGCGCGTCTGGCGCATCAGCGACATGAACGAGAAGCCCACGCTCGAGGAGAAGCTCTCCCAGTTTGCGATCCTCGGCCGCTACGTGCTGACCCCGGCAATCTTCGACATCCTCGCGGATACCCCTCCCGGCCGCAACAACGAGATCCAGCTCACCGACGGCATGAAGGAGCTCGTGCGGCACGAGCCGATGGTCGGCGTGGACTTTGAGGGCCGCCGCTACGATACGGGCAACCTCAAGGGCTACCTCGAGTCGATCATCGACTTCGCGCTCGAGAACGAGGAGGCCGGCGACTGGCTGCGGCAGTTCATTATCGACAAGGCGGAGCTGTTCAAAAAGGCTTGACAATCTCCCCGTGCGGGACTACACTGTTTTTGTCAACAGAACAAGGGGCGCTGGGTCTTCCCGGCTGAGACAGAGTAAGCGAGCTCTGAAACCCTGGAACCTGATCCGGATAATGCCGGCGTAGGAAACCGTGAAGGCCTTTACCGCAGGTTCATTTTTTGGACCTGCGGTTTTGTCTTCGCCGCTTCCCGCAAAACAAAAGGGAGGTAAACTCACATGAAAAAGAATCTCACTCTCCGCGCGCTGACCGAGGGCGCCGTCTTTGTGGCCCTCGCGCAGATCCTCAGCTATCTGAAGCTCTTTCGCCTGCCTCAGGGCGGCTCCATTACCGTGGCCATGCTGCCCATCTTCCTCTACTGCGCCCGGTGGGGCTTCGGCCCCGGCATTCTCGCGAGCTTCGTCTACTCCGTGCTGCAGCTCCTGCTCGACGGGGCCTACGCCTGGGGCTGGCAGTCCATTCTGGGCGACTACATCGTGGCCTATACCGCGCTCGGTCTGGCAGGTCTGTTTCACAAGCAAAAGAACGGCTTTTTCGTCGGCATCGTCGTGGGCTGCCTGGCCCGCCTGCTGATCCACTACGTTGTGGGCGCGACCGTCTGGGGCGAGTATATGCCCGAGACCTTCTTCGGCATGACCATGCACAGCCCGTGGTTCTATTCCCTGCTCTATAACGGCAGCTACATGCTCATCGACATGCTGGTCTGCCTGCTCGTCGGCGCGCTGCTCTGGAAGCCGCTCGGCAAATACATCCGCGGCGAGGACCTGCAAAAGTAAAAAAAGATTGACAAAGCCCGTTTCCATACGGTATACTGACTACTCGGCGGCCTGTGCCGCCGGGTAGTTTCTTTTATCAACTACTTTCCGCGTTTTCCGCGGAATGTTGAGTATTTTTGACCTGAAAGGAGTGCAAGACATGCTGCGTACCTACCAGCCCAAGAAGCTTCAGCGCAAGAAGGAGCACGGCTTCCGCAAGAGAATGGCCACCGCGAACGGCCGCAAGGTCCTTTCCCGCCGCAGAGCGAAGGGCAGAGCCAAGCTCAGCTACTGATCCGCCCGTGAGCAGGTCGAAAACGAAATAAGCAATCAGGGCGGAGCGATCCGCCCTTTCGGTGTATGTAACGAAACGCGTCTGGAGCAGAGCGGATTCATGAAAGTGCGTGGGACTTTAAAAAAGAACAGCGACTTTCGGCGGCTCTACGCCAAAGGGAAGAGCGCCGTCACACCCTGTCTGGTCCTCTACGCCCGGCGCAACAAGCTGGGGGAGAACCGTCTGGGCTACACCGTGTCCGCCAAGCTCGGACACGCCGTGGTCCGCAACCGGGTGCGGCGCCGTCTGCGCGAGATCTATCGGCTCAACGCCCCCCGGCTCCGGCAGGGCTACGACCTGGTGGTCGTCGCCCGCGCCCGCGCCGTGGGCGCGCCCTATCGCGTGCTCGAGGCAGCCTTTCTGCGTGCCTGTGAGAGTCTGGAGCTGACGCTGTGAAAAAGATCCTTATCGCCATGATCCGCTTTTACCGGCGGCAGATCTCCCCGCATCGCGCCCCCTGCTGTCGTTTTCGTCCCACCTGCTCGGAATATGCGCTGCAGGCCATTGAAAAGTACGGCGCCCTCAAGGGCGGCTGGCTGGCCCTGCGCCGCATATGCTGCTGCCATCCCTTTTATCACGGGAAGCGCGGCGTCTACGATCCCGTGCCTTAGGCAAGGCACGCTCCCTATTCCATCTTTTGAAGGAGTAAGCTATGTCATTCTGGGAAATGATCACCTGGCCCTTTGCCAAGCTGATGGTCTGGCTCTACAATCTGACCGGCAGCTACGGCTGGGCCATCATCCTCTTCGCCCTGGTCGTGAACCTGGTGCTCACCCCCTTCATGGCCAAGAGCAAGAAGAGCATGATGCGCCAGACCCGCCTGCAGCCGAAGATCAGCGAACTGCAGCGCCGGCATGAGGGCAATCCGCAGAAGCTCAACGAGGAGATGCAGAAGCTCTACCGCGAGGAGGGCGTCAACCCGATGTCCGGCTGCCTCTGGTCCCTCATCCCCTTCCCCATCCTGATCGCGCTGTACAGCGTTATCCGCCAGCCGCTCAGCCGCATGATGTTTGTGGCTTCGGAGTTTGTGAACACGCTGCAGGAGTTCTTTGTGGAGAAAGGTCTCTACACTGTCGCCAGCGGGCGCGCCAGCGCCTACTCGGAGATCGAGCTGACCAAGATCCTGCATGAGAACTGGGATCTGGTCCAGACCGGTCTAGCCGACAAGCTCGACCCCAACCTGCTGAACGTGGACTTTTCGTTCATCGGACTGAACCTGGGCGACCAGCCGCAGTGGAATTTCTTCATGAACGGGAACTGGACCTGGGCCGCGATCGGCCTGTTCCTGATCCCCTTCGTCTCCGCCGCGCTCTCCTGGGCCTCGATGAAAGTCAGCACCATGATCAATCCTCCCGCCGCGGCCGGCAACGACCAGGCGCAGGCGATGTCGAAGAGCATGAACATGGTCATGCCGCTCATGTCGATCTGGATCTGCTTCATCATGCCCGCCGCCATGGGCATCTACTGGATCGCCAACTCCGTCTTCGGCATGGCGCGCGACTACCTGCTCACCAAGAAGTACCGCAAGCAGCTCGACATCGAAGAGGCGGAGCGCGCAGCACTCCGCAGCGAGCGGGAGAAGGAGCTGGAGGAGAAGCGGCTCGAGACCGAGCGCCTCAAGGCCGAGGGCAAGACCGAGGTCAACGTCAACACCAGCAAGAAAAAGCTGCAGGCCAGCGAAAAGCAGAAGCAGGAAGAGCGCCGGGCCGCTCTGGAGCGCGCCGACCGCGCCGCGCGCCGGGAGCGTCTGGGCGTGAAGGAGAACGAGATCCCCGCCTCGCAGGTGGGCAACCGCCGTTATGCCCGCGGCCGCGCCTATGTGCCCGACCGCTTCACCAATCCGGAGTCCGCCGCCGAGGCCACCGAGGCCGCCGCGCAGGAATCCGAAGGCGCCGCTTCCATCGATGAGAGCGTCGCGGAAGAGCTCGTCGAGACTGCGGTCGAGACCGCCGAGGCCGTGACCGAGCTTGAAGAGGCTGCGGCGACCGAAACGGAACAGGAGTAAACTATGATAAAAACTATGGAAAAATCCGGCCGCACCGTGGACGAGGCTCTCAGAGCCGCCCTGGATGAGCTGGGACTGGACGTGGACGGCGTCAGCTACACCTATGAGATCGTCACCCGTCCCAAGTCCGGTTTTCTGGGCATCGGCTCCGTTCCGGCCGTGGTCCGCGTGAGCTACGAGGGCAAGGACGAGCCCGTCGTCGAGACCCCCAGAGCCGAAAAGAAGCCGGCCCCCGCCCCGAAAGCGGAGAAGGCGCCGGCCCCCGCCCCCAAGGCAGAGAAAAAATCCGCCCCGGCTGCCGCCGCTCCCAAGGCCGAGCCCGAGCCCGCCGCTGCGGACGAGGATCCCGAATACGCCGCGATCCGCGCCTTTCTGACCGGGCTGCTGGCCCGCATGGGCGTGGAGGCCGGGATCGAGATCTCCCGCCGCGACAACGGCGGCATCAACGTCAACCTCTCCGGCGACGGCATGGGCGCCATCATCGGCCGCCGCGGCGAGACGCTCGACGCGATCCAGCATCTGACCAACTATGTGGTCAATCGCGGCAGCGACAAGCACATGCACATCAGCGTGGACGCCGAGAACTACCGCAGCAAGCGGGAGGAATCCCTGGCGCGCCTCGCCGAGAAGATGGCGGAGAAGGCAATCAAGTACAAGCGCAGCATGGCGCTGGAGCCGATGAACTCCTACGAGCGCCACGTGATCCATACCGCGCTGCAGAATTACGAGGGCGTCACCACCAGCTCCACCGGCGTCGAGCCGAACCGCCGCGTGGTCGTCTCCTACGTCAAGCCCGAGACCCCCAGCAACAAGCCGCAGTCCCGCGAGTGGGCCTAAAGTTCGGGAAACAGGCCGCAGATCCGCAAAACAAACGAAACGGTAAGGAGATTTGTCATGATTTTTGAGAAAGTCAAAGCCGCGCTGGCCAGCCAGTTTGAGCTGGATCCCGCCACCATCACGATGGAGACCAATCTGATCGACGACATCGGCGCCGATTCGCTGGACGTCGTGGAGCTCATCATGGAGCTCGAGGACGAATTCGGCATCGCCATCTCCGATGAGGCCGCCGCCGAGCTCTACACGGTCGGCCGCATCGTGGAGTATCTCGAGAAGCTTCAGTAAGCTCGCCCATAAAAGTGCACGGTTTTTTGAAAACCGTGCACTTTTCATGCCTTTTTCCTTTTTTTCAGCTCTTTCCGGGAGAAAACGCCCTGCCCTGCACGGGTCGTCATTTTGTGAAAACCGTGCCGTTTTTCCTGTTCCTTTCCCATTATGTTTGTGGGAAATGGCGGCTTGACAGTCGGCGGCGCCGGGTGGTATAGTACGACCATCAACTTCACATCACCCCACAATGGCGAGGAAGAGAAGAGTAACCCACCGGAGGTCTTTACAGAGAATCCCGGCAGCTGAAAAGGGATAGGAGCAAGGCGGGCGAACATGGTCTCGGAGCAGCGGGCGCGAAGGAAACCAAGCGTCCGACGGGTACTCCCGTTACAGAGGATGCGCGTGTTGGCGCGCTATGGAGGCAGTCGTGTGATACGGCTGCGAAGCAAGGTGGTACCGCGGATATTGTCCGTCCTTACGTGTGTAAGGGCGGTTTTCTTTTTTCTGGCCGCCCCTTTGGGGATGTATTTCATAAAGTGAACGGGAGTAATCAGATGATCGAACTGCAGTCGCTGTACAAGAGCTTTGCCGGGCCCGAGGGCGTGATCCGTGCGGTGGAGGACGTGAGCCTCGAGATCCGGGAGGGCGACGTTTACGGCATCGTCGGCTATTCCGGCGCCGGCAAGAGCACGCTGGTCCGCTGCATCAACCTCCTCGAGCGGCCGGACGCCGGCACGCTCCGCGTCAAGGGCTTCGGCACGGTCCGCTTCGAGAGCGGCCGCGCCTTCTGTCGGCAGGAGGGGAGCGAAGCGGAGACGGCGCTCAGCGAGAAGCAGCTCAGGCAGCTGCGGGGCAGCATGGGTATGATCTTCCAGCATTTCAACCTCCTCGACCGCAGCAGCGTCTTTGAGAACATCTCCTACCCCCTCAGGCACAGCGGTCTGAGCAAGGCGGCCATCCGCGCGCGCGTGCTGGAGCTGCTGGATCTG
The DNA here is from genome assembly GCA_017535865.1 of Oscillospiraceae bacterium. GTDB lineage: Bacteria > Bacillota > Clostridia > Oscillospirales > Oscillospiraceae > Limivicinus. The sequence goes on along the minus strand of JAFXTM010000037.1, from coordinate 21,898 downwards.
GTGGACCTGCGCGAGAAGGCCAACGCCTATCCCTCCGAGCTCTCGGGCGGGCAGAAGCAGCGCGTGGCCATCGCCCGCGCGCTGGCCAACAACCCCCGCATCCTGCTCTCGGACGAGGCGACCTCCGCGCTGGACCCGGACGCCACGGAGTCCATCCTCCGGCTGCTGAAGGAGCTCAACCGTAGGCTCGGCCTCACGATCGTGCTGATCACGCACGAAATGGCGGTGGTCAAGTCCATCTGCAGCAAGGTGGCCGTCATGGAGAGCGGCCGCGTGGTCGAGCAGGGCGGCGTGTACGAGGTCTTCTCCGCGCCGCAGGCGGCCATCACCCGCAAGTTTGTCGACAGCTCCTCCGGTCTCGGGCGCATCAACAAGCTCATCGAGGAGCAGTCCGAGGTGCTCTCGGGCGGCGGGACGCTGATCCGCTGCACCTACAACAAGGACTGCGTGGGCGAGGCCCTGATCTCCGAAGTGTCCCGCCTCTACGGCGTGAACATGAATATCCTGCTGGGAAGCCTCGAGCTCCTGCAGGGCAGTCCCCTCGGCGGCCTGATCGTACTGGTCGGCGGCGATATGGAAAAGCGCCGGGCCGCCATCCAACATCTATGTGAAAACAACGTGATCGTGGAGGTGATCGAGCATGGCTGAATGGCTGGCGAGTATCATGCCGAACGTGGTGGATTACAGCGGGAAATTCTGGTCGAGCTGTCTGGCTACCGGACAGATGTTCCTGATCGCGGGCGGCTTCACGCTCGTGCTCGGCGGCGTCTTCGGGGTGCTGCTGACCGTGACGAAGAAGGGCGGCATCGCCGGGAACGCCGCGGTCTACAACTTCGTGAACATCGTGACCAACGTGTTCCGCTCGATCCCCTTTGTGATCCTGCTGATCTTCCTGATCCCGCTGACGCGCTGGATCGTCGGCACGGCGATCGGCGTCAAGGGTGCGATCGTCCCCCTGGTCTTCGGCGCGACGCCTTTCTTCACCCGGCAGGTTGAGGCCGCGCTGGCGAACGTCAGCCCCGGCAAGATCGAGGCCGCGGCGGCCATGGGCAGCGGGAAGCTCGGCATCGTCTTCCGTGTCTATCTGCACGAGTCCGTACCCGATCTGATCCGGGCCGTCACCATCACCGCCATCAGCCTGATCGGCCTGACCACCATGGCCGGCGCGGTCGGGGCCGGCGGCATCGGGAGCTTCGCCATCAACTACGGGCAGAACCTCCACCATCAGGATATCGTCAACGTCTGCGTCGTCGTGCTGCTGGTCTTCGTCTCTCTGCTCCAGGGCATCGGGAACGCGCTGGCACGACGCACCACCAATCGGGCCCTGTTCCGGCACAATATCGAAGTCGAATAAAAAACATCTGTAAAGGAGAAATCATCATGTCCAAGAAACTCATCGCCCTTGTCAGCATCCTGCTCTTCGCCGTGCTGGCCATCTCCCCCGTGCTGAGCACCTCCGCCTCCGCCGCCCACGACATCCTCATCGGCATCCCCGACGACGCCACCAACGGCGGCCGCGCCATCAAGCTGCTCGAGTCCGTCGGCCTGATCGACGTCGATCCCGCCGCCGGCTGGGTCCCGGAGCTTAAGGATATCACCGCTTATCACTACAACATCGAGATCGTCCCCACGCAGGCCAATACCCTGCCCGCCACGCTGGACGACTTCGGCGCCTCCACCATCAACGGCACCTACGCCATTCCGACCGGTCTGGTTCCCTCCCGCGACGGTCTGGCCATTGAGTCCCAGGCCGGCGCCACCACCGAGGACGGCAACCCCTTCGTGAACGTCATCGTCGCCCGCAGCGAGGACAAGGACAACGAGGTCTATCAGACCGTCGTGGCCGCCTTCCAGACCGACATCGTCGGCCAGTACCTGATCGCCAAGTACAGCGAGGCTTTCATCCCCGCCTTTGAGTATGCGAACACGGAGTACTCCAACGAGGAGCTTGTGGCTCTGATCGACGGCTACAAGTCTGACAAGGCCGGCAAAACCGTCGTGAAGGTCGGCGTCTGCGGCGCGTCCAACGACCACTGGAACGCCTGCCAGTATGTCCTCGACCAGCAGGAGGCCGGCATCTATATCGAGCTCGTCGAATTTGACGCCTACAACCTGCCCAACGAGGCCCTCAACAGCGGCGACATCGACCTCAACTCCTTCCAGCACAAGGCCTATCTTGCCAAGGAGATCGACGCGGCCGGTTATGAGATCGAGACCATCGGCGACACCCTAATGGCCCCCCTGACTCTCTACTCCAAGCAGTTCGACTCCGTCGACGCCCTCAAGGAGGCCGCCGGCGCGAAGTAAGCCGCGGCTGAAGAAAGCTTGCGCGCAGGCGCCGGGAAAACCGGCGCCTGCTTTTCCGAAAGGAGGATCCCATGACCGAACTGGAAAGGGAACTGTATGACCAGGTGCTCGCCGACCACGCCTACGTCGTGGCGCTGCGCCGCCATTTTCACCGCCATCCCGAGCTCGCGCGCGAGGAGGAGGGGACCGCGCAGCGCATCGAGCAGGAGCTCGACGCGATCGGCGTGAGTCACCGCCGCTGCGCCGTCACGGGCGTACGCGCCGAGATCGAGGGGACGCTCCCCTCCGAGGGCGAGCCCCGCTGTATCGCGCTGCGCGCGGACATCGACGCGCTGCCCATCCAGCAGGAGAACGAAGTGCCCTATAAGAGCCTGTATCCCGGGCGGATGCACGCCTGCGGGCACGACGCGCACACCGCCGCGCTGATCGGCGCGGCCCGCATCCTGAACGCGAACCGTGAGCGCTTTTCCGGCCGGGTCATCCTCACCTGGCAGCCGGGCGAGGAGGTCGGCTACGGCGCGCGCGTTCTCCTTGCCGACGGCGATATCGACGGTGCGACGCGCAGCTTCGGCGTTCATGTGGCGTCCAACGTCCCGGTCGGCTCCGTGGTGCTGATGCCCGGGGCCAACAACGCAAGCGTGGACTTTTTCCGCATCCGCGTCCACGGGCTGGGCGCGCACGTCTCCACGCCCGAGCGCGGCGTCGACGCCCTCTATATCGCAAGCCAGATCGTCGTGGCGGCCCAGGCGCTCGTCACCCGCCGTACGAGCCCGATGGAGAACGTCCTCATCGGCATCGGCAAGCTCAGCGCCGGCACCGCCTACAACGTGATCGCCCAGGAGGCGGAGCTGGAGGGGACGATACGCGTCTTTTCGCCGGAGCTGCGCCGGCAGACGAAGGCGCAGCTGGACGCGCTGGTTAAGCAGACGGCCGCGCTCTTCGGCGGTACGGCGGAGATCGCGTGGAACGACAACACCTCGCCCCTGATCAACGACCCCGCTGCCACGGCCGAAGCGCAGCGGGTCGCCGTCTCCCTCTTCGGGGAGGACAAGCTGATTCGTTCCCGTCAGCCCTCGCTGGGCGGGGACGACTTTGCGGAGTACATCCTGCGCGTCCCCGGCGCCTACGCCTACATCGGCACCGGCAACCCGGCGCTGCCCGACACGCTGCTCGCGCAGCACAGCGCCCGCTACGACATTGACGAGGACGCGCTCCGCGTCGCGGCCGCGCTGTACGTCTGCTACACGGTGGAATACCTCAACGGTCTGGTGTGAGAGCCTTCCGGAAGCAGGAGGCCCGCTGCATTTCCGATGCAGCGGGCCTTTTCCCGCATTTGTTCACATCTTCCGCCTTGACTGGGGCGCTGTGTGTGATAAAATAGAGCATTAGACTGACATAAACGGGAAGTGAAAACAGACGTGATCAAAACCTTCCTCAAGTGCATACGGGAATACAAAACGCCCACGATCCTGACCCTGCTCCTCATCGTCCTCGAGGTCGCGATCGAGGTGCTGATCCCCTTCTTCACCGCTGAGCTGGTCAACGACATCAAAGCTGCCGTCCCGATGAGCGAGGTGCTGCGGCTGGGTCTGATCCTCGTGGCGATGGCGCTGCTGAGCCTCGCCTGCGGCGGCGGCGCGGGCTTTTTCGGGGCGCGCGCCTCGGCGGGCTTTGCGAAGAACGTCCGGCACGACGCCTTCGAGCGCATCCAGCGCTTCTCCTTTGAGAACATCGACCGCTTCTCCACCGCCTCGCTCGTGACCCGGCTCACCACCGACATCACGAACGTGCAAATGGCCTTTATGATGGCCATCCGCATCGCGGTGCGCGCGCCGCTGATGTTCGTCTTCGCCATTGTCATGGCCTGGCGCATGGGCGGCACGCTCGCCATGACCTTCGTGGTGGTCATCCCCGTGCTGATCGCGGGGCTGCTGCTCATCGCGCGCAAGGCCATGCCCGCCTTCCGCGCGGTCTTCCGCAAGTATGACAAGCTCAACGAGTCCGTGGAGGAGAACGTGCGCGGCATGCGCGTCGTGAAGGGCTTCGCCCGCGAGAACTACGAGAAGGAGAAGTTCGCCGCGGCCTCCGACAACATCCGGAAGGACTTCACGCACGCCGAACGGCTCGTCGCGCTCAACAGCCCGCTGATGAGCCTGTGCATGTACTTCAACATGGTCTTCATCCTGCTGGTCGGCTCGAAGCTCATCGTCTCCGGACAGGGCTCGGTCATCGACGTGGGGCAGATCTCCGCCATGCTCAACTACGGCATGCAGATCCTCATGTCCCTGATGATGATCTCGATGATCTACGTCATGATGACCCTGTCCTACGAGTCCATGAAGCGTCTCGCCGAGGTCCTCCGGGAGGAGCCCAGCCTGCGCAACCCCGAAAACCCGGTGCGAGAGGTGAAGGACGGCTCCGTCGAGTTCACGGACGTGGCCTTCCGCTACTCCCGCGAGGCACAGAACGACGCGCTCTATGACGTGGATCTGCGCATCAGCTCCGGCATGACCGTCGGCGTCCTCGGCGGCACGGGCTCCGGCAAGACGACGCTCATCCAGCTCATCCCCCGCCTCTACGACGTGAGCGCGGGCAGTGTGAAGGTCGGCGGCGTGGACGTGCGCGACTACGACCTGGAGACGCTGCGCAACGCCGTCTCCGTCGTGCTTCAGAAGAACCAGCTCTTTTCCGGCACCGTGCGCGACAACCTCCGCTGGGGCAACCCCGAGGCCACGGACGAGGAGATCGCCGAGGCATGCCGGCTCGCGCAGGCGGAGGAGTTCATCCTGGCCCACCCGGACGGCTATGACCGCTGGATCGAACAGGGCGGCTCCAACGTCTCCGGCGGGCAGCGCCAGCGCCTGTGCATCGCGCGCGCCCTGCTGAAGAAGCCGAAGATCCTGATCCTCGACGACTCCACCTCCGCCGTGGACACCCGCACCGACGCGCTGATCCGCGCGGGCTTCCGCTCCTACATCCCCGAAACCACCAAGATCATCATCGCCCAGCGCGTGGCATCCGTGCAGGACGCGGACTGCATCCTCGTCATGGAAAACGGCCGCATCGCCGCCGCGGGAACGCACGAGGAGCTCCTGAAGAGCAGTCCGATCTACCGCGAGGTATACGAGCAGCAGACGAAAGGCGGTGAGCGCGATGAATAAATCCCGCGGCGAAATACTCCGTGAGAACTTCGGCGGCATCGCGTGGACGCTGAAGAAGTTTTTTGGCTATTACCCCGTGCTGGCCCCGCTCGCGGTCTTCTGTATCCTCTTTACCGCCGTCGTCTCCGCCATCCCCTCCCTCTTTGTCCAGCGTATCCTGGCCGTGGTGGAGCTGTGGTATGAGAGCGGCGACTGGGCCGCGGCCCGGCCCGCCGTGCTGCGCTATGTCTATATCCTGATCGCCCTTTACGCGCTCTCGCTGCTCTCTCAGCTTTTTGAGACGCAGATCATGGCCGTCATGACGCAGGGCTTTCTGGACAAGCTCCGCCGGGAGCTCTTCAACGGCATGCAGGATCTGCCGATCCGTTACTTTGACAGCCATCAGACCGGCGACATCATGAGCTTCTACACCAACGACATCGACACCCTGCGCCAGCTCGTGAGCCAGTCGCTGCCCTCGCTGATCCGCGCGGGCTCCACGGTGCTGATCGTCTTTGCCATCATGCTCTGGTTCAGCGTGTGGCTCACGCTCGTGCTGCTGCTCGGTGTCGTGGCGATGTTCTACGTCACGAAGACCGTAGGCGGCGGCTCGGCCAAGTACTTCCTGCGGCAGCAGAAATCCACCGCCGCGATGGAGGGCTTCGCACAGGAGATGATGGAGGGCCAGAAGGTCATCAAGGTCTTCTGCCACGAGGAGCAGGCCCTGCGCGACTTTGACCGCGTCAACGGCGCGCTCTACGAGGACAGCCTGCGCGCCAATGCCTACGCGAGCGTGCTCGGTCCGATCATCGGCAACATCGGCAACATCCTCTATGTGACCCTGGCTCTGGTCGGCGGCGTGTTTCTGCTGCTGAAGGTGCCGAACCTCTCCCTCTCCGGGAAGGTGCTGGATATCACGATCCTCGTCCCCTTCCTGAACATGTCCCGTCAGTTCACCGGGAACGTCAACCAGCTCAGCCAGCAGATCAACTCCATCGTCATGGCCGGCGCGGGCGCGCAGCGCGTGCTGAGCCTCGTGAACGAGCCCGCCGAGTCCGACGACGGCTACGTGACGCTCGTGAATGTCCGCGAGGCGGCAGACGGCAGCCTTGAGGAGACGGAGGAGCGCACGGGCAGGTGGGCCTGGCGGCACCCGCACACGGCCGACGGCAGCGTGACCTACACGCCGCTGCGCGGCGACGTGCGCATGGTGGACGTAGACTTCGCCTACGTCGAGGGCAAGCAGGTGCTTTACGACATCTCGGTCTACGCCGAGCCCGGGCAGAAGGTCGCCTTCGTCGGGGCCACAGGCGCGGGCAAGACCACCATCACGAACCTTATCAATCGCTTCTACGACATCGCCGACGGCAAGATCCGCTACGACGGCATCAACGTCAACAAGATCAAAAAGAAGGACCTGCGCCGCTCGCTCGGCCTCGTGCTGCAGGAGACGAACCTTTTCACCGGCAGCGTCATGGACAATATCCGCTACGGGCGGCTCGACGCAACGGACGAGGAGTGCGTCACGGCGGCGAAGCTCGCCGGCGCGGACGATTTCATCACCCGTCTGCCGCAGGGCTACGACACCGAGCTCACGAACAACGGCGCAAACCTCTCCCAGGGGCAGCGGCAGCTGCTGGCCATCGCCCGCGCGGCCGTGGCCGATCCCCCCTGTCTGATCCTCGACGAGGCGACCTCCTCCATCGACACCCGCACCGAGGCCATCGTACAGCGCGGCATGGACAAGCTCATGGAGGGCCGCACGGTCTTCGTGATCGCGCACCGGCTCTCGACCGTCATGGACGCGGACGTCATCATGGTCCTCGACCACGGCCGCATCATCGAGCGCGGCAGCCACGAGAAGCTCATTGCCGAGCGCGGTACCTACTACCAGCTCTACACCGGCGCCTTCGAGCTGGAGTAAACAAACACATCAAAGAGCCCGGATCTTTCGATCCGGGCTCCGTTGTTTATCCGTTCTCTCCGCCGGTCTTGGGCTTTGGCTTGCGGTAGTGGCGGCGGCGATTGGAGCGGTGTGGCTTTTCCCCGCTCTTCTCGGCGCTCCGCCCCTCCTCGCCCGCTTTCGGCTCCACCCGCACGGGCTTGACCGTAGCCTGCTTGTCGGCGTTCGGCTTCCGGCCGTGTCTCTCCCCCCGGGCGAGCTTTTCGCCCTTTTTCTCCTCGTGGGGCTTCTCGAGCTTCTTCTCCGGCTGCTGGACGGTCTGGGCCTCCTCGCCCTTGCCGCGGCCTCTTCCGCCGCGGTGGCAGCGGCGCGGCTTTTTCTCTTCGCTCTTTTCCTCGGTCTCCGCGGGATATACCGGCTCGGGCACGACCAGCAGCGGCGCGGACCAGGTCTCCTCCTCCGGTTCCTCGGGTGTCTCCTCCGGCTCGGGCACATAGTGCAGCACCGAGGGCAGCGGCTCGCCCTCCTTCGGGCGGCCGCCGGGGACCGCCGCGAGCTCGTTGGCCTTGTAGACCTTCAGCGTGTCCTCGCTGTCCCCGTCCAGGCGGACCTTGACAGTCTGGCGAAGGAGATTGACCTGCACCGCTGTGCCGTAGCCGTCTATGGTCTCCACGAACGCGCCCTGCTTGGGGACCTTTTTCACGAGGTCCTCATAGGCCTCCTGTTCATAGCGCAGGCAGCACATCAGCCGCCCGCAGCTGCCGGAGATCTTGGTCGGGTTGAGCGAGAGGGACTGCACCTTTGCCATTTTGGTGGAGACGGGCTGGAACTCGTCCAGAAACTGGCTGCAGCAATAGGGCCGGCCGCAGATGCCGATGCCGCCGAGCATTTTGGTCTCGTCGCGCACGCCGATCTGCCGCAGTTCGATGCGGTTGCGGAAGATCCCGGCCAGGTCCTTCACGAGCTCGCGGAAATCCACGCGCCCGTCGGCGGTGAAAAAGAAGGTGGTCTTATTGCCCTCGAAGTTGCACTCCACATCCACGAGCTTCATCTCCAGCCCGTGCTCGGCGATCTTCTCGCGGCCGATCTCGAAGGCCTCCTTCTCGCGCTTTTTGTTCAGCTGCTCCACGCGCAGATCGTCCTGCGTCGCGATGCGCGCCACCGGGCGCAGCGGCTGGACGACCGCGTCCTCCTCCACCGTGTGGTTGCCGTGGACACAGTCGGCGATCTCGAGCCCCTTCGCGGTCTCGACGATCACCTTGTCCCCTGTCCGGATGTCCAGGGAACGCGGGGCGAAATAATAGCATTTCCCCCGGTTTTTGAATTTGATACTGACTACTTCAAGCAATGCTCTATCCTCTGTTTCCGCCCTCCGCGATGCTGTCCACCGCGAGCAGGCCAAATAACTGCCGGCTGCCGACGTTTCCCTGCAGATACGTATTGCAGCGCTCGATCAGCGCCTGCAGAGCCCAGAGCCGTACGCGCTCCAGCCGCGGCTCCTCCCGCCGTCCGGTGAGGAGCTCCGCGAGCAGCGTCTGCACGCTCTCCAGGAAGGCCGCCGTGTCTGTCTTTTCCATGCGGTCGTTTTTCAGGCACCAGGCGCAGAGCCCGGCCCTGTCGCCCTTCGCCGTGAGATCTAGATACTCGATCGCGAGCTTTTTTCCCGCGTCCGTCTCCCCGGCGCGCTCGCTGTTGGTGCTGAGCTCCACGCAGCGGGAGCGCACCGTCGGCAGCAGCACGCCGGCGTTCTCCGCGCACAGCAGGAAGATCACGCCCGCGGGCGGCTCCTCCAGCGTCTTGAGCGCGGCGTTCTGCGCCTCCGGGGTCTTCATCCGGTCCGCCTCGTCCAGGATATACACTTTCCGCGCCGCCTCGTTCGGCAGCACATACGCGTCCGCCGTCATGGCGCGGATCTGGTCGACCGAGACGAACTGCCGCCCCTCCTCGCGCCGGATATGGATGATGTCCGGGTGCACACCGTCCCGGGCCTTCCGGCAGCCCCGGCACTTGCCGCAGGGCGCGTCCGTCCCCCGTTCGCAGACGGCCGCCGCCGCGATCTGCTCCGCCAGCTCCAGGCACGCGGCCCGGTCCGGCGAGGAGAGGATATAGGCGTGGGACAGATGCTCCGCGCTGCGGATCGTAAACGCCGCCATGGCCGCCTCCTTATGCTGTACACATCTTAACTGATTTATTTTACCCTTTTCTTGTCCGCTCGTCAACCGAAAAGACAGATTTTTCCCCGCGCCCACCGGTTGCAAGTCTGACGGCAGCCTGCTATAATAGATTTGTTATCTACCAAACGAAGCGAAACGGAACTTTCTATGAGAATGAAACGTCTTTCTATCGCCCTTGCCTATCTGCTGCTTTTGGCCCTGCTCTGCGGCTGCGCGCTGCCCGCCGCGCCGGAGCCGACGGCTTCTCCCACGCCGGAGCCGACCGCGACCCCGGCGCCGACGCCGCCGCCCGTCGATTACAGCGGACTGCTGCAGATCAGCGAGATCGGGGTGAAAAACCGCGCGAGCTTTTACCGGAACGGCTTCCCCGACTGGGTCGAGCTCGAGAACATCTCCGGCAAACCCCTCTCGCTGGAGGGCTGGACGCTTTCGGACCGGCCCGGCCGCGCGGGCCTCGCGCTCACGGGCGAGCTTGAGCCGGGCGCGCTGCTGCTGCTTCCGCTGGACGGGGCGGACTTCTCCCTCTCCCGGGGAGAGACGCTCTGGCTGCGCGCGCCGGACGACGTCGTGCAGGAGCGCGTCATCCTTACGAGCGACACGGCCGACCATTCCCTGCAGCGGCAGGAGGACGGGAGCTTCCGCGAGAGCCCTTGGATCAGCCCCGGCTATCCCAACGGCAGCGAAGGCTATGAGCTTTTCTGCGCCGAGCGGGTCCCCGAGGGACCGCTCGTCATCAACGAGGTCGTCGTCTCCAATACCGGCGTTCCTCTGCACTCCGGCGCCCCCTGTTTTGACTGGGTGGAGATCCGGAACGTCTCCGACGAGACCGTGGACCTGACCGGCTTTTGTCTCTCCGACGATTTGGATCGTCTCGATCAATGGACCTTCCCCTCCGGCTCGCTCAAACCCGGGGAGCTGCGGGTCGTGATCTGCAACAAGGATTCGGAGGAGACGTCCGGCGTCCGCGAGGCGAACACCGGCTTCTCCCTCAACGCCGAGAGCGAGCAGCTCTATCTCAGCCGCACGGACGGGACTCTGCTCGACTTCGCCGCGCTGTGCAGCATCCCGGAAAACTGTTCCCTCGGCCGCGAGGATAGCCGTCCCGGCTTCCTCTATTACGGCGCGCCAAGCCCCCGCGCGGCGAACACCGGCGGCGTACGCCGGGTGTCCGCGATGCCGGAGAGCCCCGAGGCGGACGGCGTTTTCGAGGGCGTAGAGAGCGTCACGGTCACGCTCCGCGGCAGCGGCGAGATCCATTACACGCTCGACGGCAGCACGCCTACGGCGGATTCCCCGGTCTATGCCGACCCTGTGACGATCGGGAAGACCGGCCTGCTGCGCGCCGTCAACGTCGAGCCGGACGCGCTCCCCAGCCGGGTCTACGACCGCAGCTACATCCTCAACGAGGGCCACGTCCTGCCCGTTCTGAGCCTCGTGGTAAACGACCGGAAGCACTTCAAAACCACCTATGACTGGGGCGAAAAGCACAAAGAATACGGCGGCAGTCTCACGCTCTTCGACGGAGAGCACAGTTTCCATCACGCCTGTGCCGTCTCCATGAAGGGCTGGACAAGCCTGAGTCTTCCGAAGAAGAGCATGGGCGTGCGCTTCCGGACCTGCGACGGCGGCGATCTGGAGGCCGACGTCTTCTCCAACGGCATCACGTCCTTCCACTCTCTGGCCATCCGCGCCGGGCAGGACTACCTGTTCAGCATCTTCCGCAACGAGCTCATGCAGGATCTCTGCCTCGAGGCGAGCGACGCCGTTCTCGCCCAGGCGAGCAAGTACTGCGTCCTCTATCTCAACGGGGAGTACTGGGGCATCTACTGCCTCAAGGAGGAGATCAACCGCCACTTCTATGCTTCGCACTGCGGCGTGGACGTGGAAAGTGTGGAGAGCCTGCGCGGCATGCTGCCCACACGGGCGGATCTCTATAAAAACGTGATCGAGTTTTCCTGGTACAACGACCTGAGCAGCAAGGAGAACTACCGTCAGATCTGTGAGAACGTGGACATCCGCAGCCTCTGCGACTGGTTTTTGCTGGAGAGCTACTGCTCCAACACCGACACGGAGGGGAACATCCGCTTCCTGCGCACGTCACAGGGCGATTATCTCTGGGATCTGGCCTTCTATGATCTCGACTGGGCCTTCCGCAATCCCGATCCCTTCAGCGTGCTGCTTCTTGGTTACGGGCACCCCGGCCCCCAGGTCCCGCCGCTCCTGCAGAACCTCTGCCGCAACACGGAATTCCGCGATATGGTCCTGCGCCGCTGGGCCGAGCTCGTGGGCGGCGTGCTCTCCGACGAGCACGTCCTCTCCCGGATCGACGAGTATGAGGCTCTGCTCGCCCCGGAGGTGCCGCGTGACTGGACGCGCTGGGGGCTCGAGCCCGACCGCTGGGTCCGCCGCGTGGAGGAGCTGCGCTCCTTCATCCGGGACAAGAGCTGGGCTTCGCTGTGCACCGACACGCTCTGCCGATACCTGAAGGTCTCGGACGAGGAGCGTATGGCATACTTTGGTTATTGATGTGCCGCTTGATCCCGGATCAAGGCATAGCATCTCCGTGGCGCATCCATAACAATTTGATTGCCGTTTCACCTGTCCCTTAACGGGGCGGCCGTGACACACGGCAAATCTGCGCCCCGATCATTCAAGCTTTATTTCGGGGACGCAGTAAACAAGTAAGAAAAGAGGTATTCGACATGGAACTTACCGCGTTTGCCGGCTGGCTGAACAGCGCCTTCGGCGGCTATGACCGCTTTCTTCTCCGGCTGATGCACAGCATGGCCGATTCTCTCGGCAGCGTGCTGACCCCCCTGATGAAGGGGATCACCTTTCTCGGCGAAAAGGGCCTGATCCTGATCGTGATCAGCCTCGTGCTGATGCTCTTCTCCCGTACCCGCCGTACCGGCGTCTGTATGTTCGGCGCCATCGCCTGCGGGGCGATCCTGACCAATTTCATCCTCAAGGACTGGGTCGCACGGCCGCGCCCCTTTGAGAGCTTTACCGCCTATCGCCAGTGGTGGGAGGCGCTCGGTGCCCCCGCTGAGGACGGCTTTTCCTTCCCCTCCGGCCACGTGACCGCCGCGGTCGCCGGGCTGACCGGGCTCTGCCTGACGCGCGGGCGCAAATGGATCCTGCCCTCCGTGATCTGGGTGCTCCTGATGGCCGTCTCCCGCAATTATCTGATGGCCCACTTCCCCTCCGACGTGCTCTTTGCCGCGCTCATCGGTCTGATCGCCGCGTTCATCGCTTACGCGATCACGCAGCTGATCTTCCGTCTGCTCGAGCAGCACGACGACAAGCGCCTCTGCGCGCTGCTGCTGGACTTTGATCTGCCGCTGCGCCTGCCCTCGCTGCGCCGCCGCTCGGAGGAAGACGAGCTCGACGATGAGGAATATGACGAGGAGCCCGGGGACGACGAGGAATACGACGACGAACCGGAAAAGGAGAGCGAGGTCAAGGTCCGCAAGGACGCGTGGGAATACACCGATCCCGAAAAACTCGACATTTCCGCCACCTTCGACCAGATCGTGTCGGAGCGCCGCCGCGGCAGCAGCGCCGGCGCGGACGGCGAAGATCCGGACGAAGAGACGGAGCGTTCCTTCTTTCATCCCCGCCGCTCCGCAAACAACTACCAGGGCAAGCACATGAAATAAGCACAGGAAGGATCCGGCCTGACGGAAGCGTCAGGCCGGATCCTTCCTGTGCCGTATTACTTTGTCTCCAGCCAGATCATCAGCACGGCGATATCCGCCGGAGAGACGCCGGAGATGCGGCTCGCCTGGCCGAAGCTCTCGGGGCGGATCTTTTTCAGCTTCTCCCGCGCCTCGAGGCGCAGCCCCGTCACCCGGTCGTAGTCGAGCTCCGGGGGCAGCGCGCGGTCCTCCAGGCGCGTAAAGTCTTCGACCTGCCGCAGCTGGCGCTTGATATAGCCCTCGTACTGCAGGCGGATCTCCACCTGACGGGCCACGGGGCGCGGCAGCTCCGGCCGTTCGGGATCAAAGGGCGCCGTATCCGCATAGCTCAGCTGCGGGCGGCGGATCAGGTCCGCGAGGGAGACCCCGCTCGCGACCGGTGCCGTCCCGCGTTCCGCGAGCAGCGCGTTGAGCGCTTCCGTGGGCGCGATGTGACAGCGCTCGAGCCGCGCAAGCTCCCGCTCTACCGCCGCGTATTTCTCCTGCACAGCCCGGAGGCGCTCCTCACTTACAAGGCCGATGCGCCGCCCGATCGCGCTCAGGCGCTCGTCGGCGTTGTCCTGGCGGTGCAGCAGACGGTATTCGCTGCGGGACGTCATCATGCGGTAGGGCTCGTTCGTGCCCTTGGTGACCAGATCGTCGATGAGCGTGCCGATATAACAGTCGCTGCGGCGCAGGATCAGCGGTTCTTCGCCCTTGAGCTTGAGCGCTGCGTTCACACCTGCCACGAAGCCCTGCACCGCCGCCTCCTCATAGCCGGAAGAGCCGTTGAACTGCCCGGCCCCGTAGAGGCCGGCGACCGTTTTGCACTCGAGCGTGGGGCGCAGCTCGGTCGGGTCCAGGCAGTCGTACTCAATGGCGTAGGCGCAGCGCGTCATCTCCGCGTGTTCGAGCCCCGGGACCGTGTGCAGCATGCGGACCTGCACCTCCTCGGGCAGGGAGGAGGAGAAGCCCTGGATATAGAGCTCCTGCGTGTGCAGGCCCATCGGCTCGATGAAGAGCTGGTGGCGTTGTTTGTCCGGAAAGCTCACGATCTTTGTCTCGATGCTCGGGCAGTAGCGCGGCCCGACGCCCTCGATCGCCCCGCCGTAGAGCGGGCTGCGGTCGAGGTTTTCGCGGATGATCGCGTGCGTCTGTTCGTTGGTATAGGTCAGGTAGCAGACGGCACGGTTTCCGGCGGTGTCCCGGTCGAGAAGGAGAAAGCCTCCGGCTCCTCGTCGCCCGGCTGCAGTTCCATCTTGGAGAAGTCCACGCTCCGGGCGTTGACGCGCGGCGGCGTGCCGGTCTTGAAGCGGCGCAGCGACAGCCCCAGCCCGCGCAGGCACACGGAGAGCGCCGGCGCCGAGGCCAGGCCGTCCGGGCCGGAGGCGCGAACGACCTCGCCCACAATGGTGCGGCTGTCCAGATAGGTGCCCGAGGCGATGATCACCGCGCGGCAGGCATAGACCGCTCCGGTGTGCGTCGTGACGCTCACGACCCGCCCGTCCTCCACGCCGATGTCCACGACCTCCGCCTGCTTGACGCGCAGGTGCTCCTGCCGCTCCAGCGTCTCCTTCATGACCTCCTGGTAACGGCGGCGGTCTGCCTGCGCGCGCAGGGAATGGACTGCCGGGCCCTTGCCGCGGTTGAGCATCCGGTACTGGATACAGGCGCGGTCCGCGGCCTTCGCCATCTCGCCGCCCGGTGCGTCGAGCTCGCGGACGAGGTGGCCCTTGCCTGTGCCGCCGATGGCCGGATTGCAGGGCATATTGCCAACGCTGTCCAGATTGACCGTGAAGCAGAGCGTATCCATCCCCAGGCGTGCCGCGGCCAGCGCCGCCTCGATCCCGGCGTGTCCGGCCCCGATCACCGCAATATCACAACATCCCGCCCGGTAAGGTCTCACCATGCTTTCCTCGCTCTCTTCCTTTTTTCTGTGCTCACAGTATACCAGATTTAGTATAAAAAACAATCCAAATTCCCCATTTATTGTAAAAAGCCGCGCTTCTCCCTTGACCGCAGCCGTGAATACGGGTATAATGCAAAGAAGAAATCTGTCAAAAGTGAGGGGGACTTATCCATGCGAATCACTGTCAAGCGTCTGATCAGTCTCTTTATGCTCCTCTGTCTGTCCTTCCTTGTCTTTGCCCCGATCCAGGGCGAGGCGGCGAGCGGCTGGCCCGTCAACGCCGTCCGCATCCAGACCAATTACACGCCGATCGCGCTGATGGATCTCGATCTCATCATCGTCGGAACAACGACGGACGGCTGCCGTGTTGCGAGCTCTGCCTGGTACACGACAAATGGCACGCCGGTCGAAGGGAAGTTCGGAACGGATCTGGTCTACCTGGAAGTCACGCTTGAGGCGACCGGAAACTATTCCTTCGGCAACAGCGTGGAAGCCCGTATCAACGGTTCCGCCGCTACCGTCGTGTCCAACGCCGCCGCCTCTCTGACCGTCCGCAGCCATGAATACGTGCCGGACGCCTGGGCTCCCAATGTTCTGAAGAGCCCCGTGTCGGTGGAGGTCAATGCCGGCGGCTCTGCCACATTCACCGTCTCCGGCGAGTATGTAGCCGACTACGAGTGGTGCCTGCAGCGTCCGGATGGCAACGACTGGTACAATCTGAAGAATATCGCCGAGCTCTTTCCGACGCTGCAGTTCAGCGGAAACGAAACGGAAGAACTGGTGCTGAGCAACATCCCGGCTGAAATGGACGGCTGGCGGGCTATCTGTATGCTCTGGAGCGTCGGCCATATCAGCCGCGTCTGGAGCGCCCCGGCCCCCATCTTTGTGCATCGCGGCACCCAGACCGCCGCGGCCGCCGCGGTCACCGAGACGGCGCCACCCGCAGAGAGGACCGAGGCCCCACCGGAAGCCGGCACAGAGCAGCTGACCGAGACGCCGGCTACGCCGGAGCCGACTGTGGAGCCCACCCCGGAGCCGACGCCGGAACCGACCCCGGAACCGACGCCCATCCCCACGCCGAAGGTCGAGCCGGAGCCGACTGAGGAGCCAACCCCCGCGCCCACGCGCTCCGGTTCCTCGCTCAACCCCTGGCTGCTGCGCGGTGTGATCGGGCTCATCCTGCTCGGGATCCTGGCGGGGATCGTCTCGCTGGTAATCCATTCCATCCGCAACCGTTACCGCGGGAGCGACGACTACGACGAATATGACGACGAATACGACGACGAATATGACGACGAATACGATGACGAGGGTGAGGACGAGGACAAGTGATCCTCACGCAACAGAAAACGGCAGGGACGGCAGCTTTCGCTGCCGTCCCTTTTTTCATGCTTGCTTTAGCATGATCTTCCGATACTGGCGGAAGGCCGTCGGGATCGGGAAGCTCTCCTCGATCTCGCGCGCCGTATGCCAGTCAAAGCCCACCGGCCTTGTCTCGCAGTCCGCGAGGTAACCGTGCATCTGCCACTCCACGTGTGTAAAGACGTGTTTCGCGTTCCCGCAGGGTGTGCAGCGCAGCGGCACGCCGAGACGCTCGGAGAGCTCGTCGGGGCCCAGGTCTCCCTCAAAGTTCGGGTACTCCCAAAGCCCGGCCAGCAGCCCGGTCTCCGGCCGGCGACGGATCGCGAAGGCCTCGCCGCAGCGCAGCAGCAGCACCGTGCGCGTCTCCCGGCGCCGCTCCTTTGCCGGAGAGCGGACCGGATACTCCCGCGCCGAGCCGTTCCGGCAGGCGCGGCAGAGCCCGCTGAGCGGACAGAGGTCGCAGCGCGCCTCGGCGTTCGGGGCGCAGAGCGTCTCGCCGAGCTCCATGATCCCCTCGGTGAGCAGCGCCGCCTCCTCCCCGCGGGGATAGGCCGCGCGCAGCAGTTCCGTGACGCGTCTTCGTGTCGCCGGGAGCAGTACATCGTCCGGGCAGGCCAGCAGGCGCATCACGACCCGCAGGACGTTCCCGTCCACGGCGGGCTCCGGCTCGCCGTAGGCGATGGAGGCGATGGCTCCGGCGGTGTAGTCCCCGATGCCGGGGAGCGTTTTCAGTTCCGCCGCGGAACGCGGCAGCACGCCGCCATAGCGCTCCATGACCTGCCCGGCCGCCTTTTTCAGATTCCGGGCGCGACTGTAATAGCCCAGGCCCTCCCAGAGCTTCAGGAGCCTGTCCTCCTCCACGGCCGCGAGATCGGACAGTTCCGGCAGCGCCTCCAGGAAACGCGCATAATAGCCAAGCACCGCCTCGATCCGGGTCTGCTGCAGCATGATCTCCGAGATCCAGACATGATAGGGCGTAGGCGCGCAGCGCCAGGGCAGGTCCCGCCGGTTCCGGCGATACCAGTCCGTCAGCCGCGCCGCGGCCTCGCGTATGATCTCTGCGTCCGTCATGCCCTTCTCCCCAACCCTGCGTTTTTCTGTATTATACGTGCCCCTTCCGCCTCTGTCAAACGGCGTCAGGGGAGATGCTCGAAGAGGTCCCGGCGCTCCTCGTCCGGCCCGACCAGACTGCGGTACAGGCCGAAGCTATGGGAATCGTACTCGCTCTCATAGCCGTAGACCTCAAAGTCCCATTTCTGCTGCGTCTCATGCTTTTCATAGGCCAAAAGCGCGATCTCAAAGGGGGAACGCCAGCCCAGGACCGCAGCGGGAGTCTCGTAGTTGAGGACTGTCCGCTCCTCCTTTGGGCCGTATAGATGCAGGTAGGTCTTGGGCGTGTCCCACACGCCGTATTCCGCGGCGCTCTCGGGAAACTGCGCGCTGTCCGCAGCCGCCTCGACTGCCCGCTCCAGCGTCCGGACCGCAAGCTGGTGGACACCGTGGCCGTATTCGCCGTTGTGGTCCTGTGCGACGATCACCTCCGGCTTGAATCTCCGGATCTGCTCTACCTGAAAGGCCAGAAACTGCTCCTTATCGTACAGCTTCTCCGCCTCCTCGACGCTCCAGCAGAGGTGATCCGGCTGCATGTTCGTCATGGGGTAAACCCGCGCGCCGGCCGTCCACAGGCCGTTGAGGGCCTCGTGCGGGCGCAGCCGGTAGTCATCCTCGTCGTAGTAGTTCGTGGTCATGTACACGAGCTGCACCTTTTTCCCGCAGACCTGGGCATAGTAGGGGATCAGCCCGCCAAAAAAGACGAGCTCGTCGTCCGCGTGCGTCGAAAAGATCAGGAGCTCGGCCTTTTCCTCCGGGCAGGACCACTGCTGGACCTCATCCGGGAGGGTCCCGGCGGCGTAGGCATAGAGATCGCAGAGCCGCGTCCCGGCGGCGGGCGTGCGGATCGTGAGGCTGTCCGCGGGGCTCTCGAGCAGAACGAGCTCGTGCAGGAAGCCGTTCTTCCCCTCGTCGTACCGTACTCCCTCCACTTCGAGCTCCCAGGTCTCCGGATAGTCCCCCCAGATCAGATAGAGGGCGGCGATCTCCTCCTCGGCACGAACCGTGATCGCCATATCGCGCAGGCTCACATCTGTCCGGTAGTCGCCGTCCAGCAGGAGAAGGCTTTGCTCTTCGCCGAGGCTCGTGGAGACGGAAAGGAGACGAGCCGTTTCGGGCGTTCTTTCCTCCGGCGCGGTCTCCGCCTCCGGAGCCGCAGGGCTCTCTTCAGGGGCCGCCGCGGCGATCAGCGCCGTCTCCTCGTCCGCCGCAGCCTGCCCTCTCCCCCGGAGGAGGAAAGCACCGGCGCACGCCAGCGCGCTCAGCAGAAACAGGGCGGCGACCAGTGCGGCAAAGCGCGGCAGAGGGATCCGCGCCAGCCGCGCGCCCGGTCCCGGCCGTGCGGGAGCCGTGTTCTCCGCCCCACAGCTTCTCTGTTCCTGCATGCGCCAGCCTCCTCTCGCCCGATTCTCTCTGTCAGAATCATACCATGCGCATCCGACTTTGTCCAATCCGATCTCCGCGCAAACAGAATGCGGGAAACGGCATGACTGCCGTTTCCCGCAGGTTTTCCGTTTTTTGCCGACTCAGAACACGTCGGTGACGCTGCCGTCCTCTTTGACGATCTCGAACTTCACGTCAAAGCCGTAGGCGGCGGCGCCGGCGGCGAGAATGCCCCACCAGGGCGCGGCGGCCAGCGTGACCAGCCCGCCCGCGATACCGACGTTCACCGGTACGCTCAGCAGGACCTTTTCGTCCTTTTTCACCCGAATCTTGTTGACGTTGCCCTCTTTTACGATGGCCTTGACCTTCTCGAGCAAATCATCGTTCCGGCTCTTCTTTTTCTGCTCCAGATAGACCAGCGCGTCCACCACGCTGCCGCCGGAGACCTCCAGGGCTTCCCGTGCTTCCTCGTAGCTGGCTCCGCTGCGCTCGCGCACGGCGTCGATATCTTCGATCGTGATATACATGGCAGTACCTCCTTGACAGTAAACTTATATTTTTTACAAAATGTCTGCCGGATCGCCGGGGCCCGGCACGCCTGCTTTCCGGGGGTCAATATACACCGGGCGAAAGAGGATTTCAAGATGAGATTTGCAAACATTCAGTAAACAAACACAAAGCGCAGTCCCGATTATTTCAAGATTTTTCACCTTTTTTCCAACAAAAAACGCTGGAAATCCACGGCGGGATATGGTAAGATGGATACAGATAGAATATGATGGGGGGGAGTATAGCTTGTTTGAAGTCGGACAGAAGATCGTGTACGGAGAG
This sequence comes from Oscillospiraceae bacterium, assembly GCA_017535865.1. Classification (GTDB taxonomy): domain Bacteria; phylum Bacillota; class Clostridia; order Oscillospirales; family Oscillospiraceae; genus Limivicinus. Next base: position 2,102 of record JAFXTM010000037.1, on the reverse strand, counting down.
CACGGCGTCTGCACGGTGGACAAAGTCGCGCCGCTTGACATGTCCGGCGTGCCGAAGACCAGGCTGTACTATCATCTCTCCCCGCTGGTCGGAAGCGGCACCTTCTTCGCCCCGGTGGATTCAGAGGCTTATATGCGCCCGGTCATGGACCGGCGGGAGGCCGAGGCGCTGATAGACGCGATTCCCGGCATCGAGCCGGCGATCTGCTCTGACAGCCGCTTCAATCATGTAGACGCATTTTATAAGGAATTGTTCCGCGCCCACAGCTGCGAAGCGCTGGTGTCGATCGTGAAGGGGCTGAGCACCCGCATGGCCGAGCGCAAGACCAAGAGCAGCCGGGCCGAGGCCACGATGAAGCGCGCGAAGGAGATGCTGCACGGGGAGCTGGCCGTCGCGCTGGATATGGACATCGCCGAGGTCGAGCCCTATATCCGCTCCCGGATCGGGCTGCCGGAATGAGAGTGCAGGCCGCCCGCAGTTATTATTCTTGTTTTTCAAAGAAATAATCAAAAAGGGTTCCGTCGGCAGCGTGCCTGCGGATATGAAAAAGACAGAGCATTGCGCTCTGTCTTTTTCGCGTCAATCCATGATCTCCACGGAGATCTTCTTGCCCTTACGCTGGGCGACGGCCCGCATGAGGATACGGATCTGTTTGACGATCCTGCCCTGCCGGCCAATGACCTTGCCCATATCGCCGTCGGCAACGCGGACCTCAAACACGGTCTCGCCGTCGGCCTTGCGCTCGGTCACAGAGACTTGATCGGGATTGTCCACAAGGCTCTGTACGATGTAGGTCAAAAGTTCTTTCATGCCGGTAGAAACTCCTTATCAGGCCTCAGTCTTCTTCAGCAGGCCGCGGACCGTATCCGTGGGCTGCGCGCCGTTGGCGATCCAATACGCCACGCGCTCCTGGTCGACCTTCAGCTTCTCGCTGTCCGCCATGGGATCGTAGGTGCCGAGCTCCTCGATGAAGCGGCCGTCACGCGGGCTGCGGGAATCCGCCACGACGATGCGGTAGTAGGGGGCCTTCTTGGCGCCCATTCTGCGAAGTCTGATCTTAACCATTCTATTTTCACCTCCAAATAAAAATCGATTTTATTACAAACACATGCGGTGCTGTAAACCTTTAAAAGCCGGGGAAGCCGCCGGGCACGCCCGGGAAGCCTCCGCCGCCCATGCGGCCCATCTTCTTCTGGAGCTTGCGCATGTTTTTTCCGGAGAACTGCTTGACCATCTGCTGCATGGCGTCGAACTGCTTGAGCAGACGGTTCACCTCCACCACCGAGGTGCCGGAGCCCGCGGCGATGCGCTTCTTGCGGCTGGAGTTGAGGATCGCGGGATTCTCCCGCTCGGCCTTCGTCATGGAGAGGATGATCGCCTCCTGCCGGGCCATGCCCTTTTCGTCCACCTTCGCGCCCTTGAGGGCTTTGGAATCCATGCCCGGGATCATCGCGGCCAGGCTCTCGAGGTCGCCCATGTTCTTGAGCTGGGCCATCTGATCGAGATAGTCGCCGAGCGTGAAGCGGTTGGCGCGCAGCTTTTCCGCCGTCTCGAGCGCCTTTTTCTCGTCAAAGCTCTGCTCGGCCTTTTCGATCAGCGTCAGCACGTCACCCATGCCGAGGATGCGGCTCGCCATGCGGTCGGGATGGAAAGCCTCGATCATGTCGAGCTTCTCGCCGGTGCCGATGAACTTGATGGGCTTGCCGGTGGCCGCGCGGATCGAGAGGGCCGCGCCGCCGCGGGCGTCGCCGTCGAGCTTGGAGAGCATCACGCCCGTGACACCCAGCGCCTCGTCGAAGGCCGTGGCCGCGTTCACCGCGTCCTGGCCGGTCATGGCGTCCACCACCAGCAGGATCTCCGCCGGCTCCACCGCGTCCCGGATGTTTTTCAGCTCCTGCATCAGCGCCTCGTCGATGTGCAGGCGGCCGGCTGTATCGAGGAAGACCAGGTCGTTGCCGTGCTTTTTCGCATGCTCGATCGCGGCTTTGGCGATGTCGACGGGGTTGACCTGCCCCATCTGGAAGACAGGGATATCCAGCTGTTTGCCCACCGTCTCGAGCTGCTGGATGGCGGCGGGGCGGTAGATATCGCAGGCGACCAGG
>JAFXTM010000036.1 GCA_017535865.1 Oscillospiraceae bacterium | reverse complement strand
AGCCGTCGATAAAGACGGTCTTGTGCGCCGGGTGCCGGCGCAGCTGGTTGTAGATCGCGGTCCCCTCGAAGACCGAGCCGCCGTAGCTGTTGATGTAGACCGTGATCTGGCCGCAGTCCGGATACTTCGCGAGCTCCTTGCGGAAATGCTCCGCGCTGGTCTCGCTCTCCTCCGTTTCGCCCCACCAGCTCTCCCAGTCTCCCTCGACGTCTCCGTAGATGTAGAGCACGATCTCGTCGCTGCGCTCCGCGCTCTGCCGGATCTCCCAGAAGGGCCGCGCGCCCGCGTCCGGGCCCTTCCGGCCGGCCGCGCCTCTCAGTTTCGTCTTATCCATTGTCGCTTTCGCTTCCTCCTTTCTGAGCCTCGGCAGCGTCGAGCTGTCCGATGTTCTTGGTGATCAGGTGCTCGTCCGCCCAGGGCTCGTTGATCGGGCTCTCCCCGGCCGCCCGCCGGATATCGTTGAGGCTCCAGCCGCTGCCGAGCAGCTTCTCGATGTTCGCGGCCTGGCCGAAGAGATCGAAGTGCTGGATCGTCGAGGAGTCCATGCGCAGGCAGCTGCCGGCCTTCCAGCCGTCGTAGCCGTAGCGCTTGCGGGTCGCCTCCTCGCTGAATTGGTCGCAGATCGGATCGATGCAGAAGCTGAGGGCCCGCCGCATGGCGTCGCCCGTGGCCTCGACCTCGCCCTTGACGAGCACGTCCGGGATCCCGAGCGCCCGCGCGGTGAAGGTGAAGACGTCATCGACGAGCGCCTTGACGTCGCGCGTGTCGCCGCCGGCGCCGCTGTCGATTTTTTCATACTTGTAACCGTCGAATTCCGGCAGCACGCCGCCTCCCGACTGCAGGAAGGGCCGCACCTGCTCGCTGATCATCTGCTGGAAGCCGGCGGCCCAGCCGTCCGCGCCGGAGGCAAGCTGATCGACGTGGACCTTCCAGTGCTGACCGTTCGACCAGGTGTAGTGCTGCTGCGCCGCTTTGATCATCTCGTACCAGCTGGCGTACATGGCAGCGATGACAGGCCGCACGTCGACGTGGTTGAGCCGCAGGTGCAGCACGTCGTCCTCGCGGAAGGTCTTGTCGTAGTGGACAGGCCCGGCCACGACGCCGCGGTACTCCCGCATGCGGCTCGGCGATTCCTCGGGCGGCTGCCATTCGTCGGCGACCACAAAGGCATCGTAGCCGTCTCTCCGTCTGCTCGGGATCAGCAGCAGCTCGTTGGATTCATAAAGCTTCGCGACGGCCTTGTGCCAGAAGGCGGTGCTGTTCTGGTTCACGTTCGGCTCGAAGTTCCAGAGATAATACTCGCGCTCCCGGATCTCCTCGCCCTCGCGGTAGGTCCGGACCTCGCAGCGGCCGATGGCGTCCGCGATCCAGTTGACGCAGCTCCACCAGGCCAGCTCGCGGATCTGGAATTCCAGCGCCGCGTCGAGCAGTTCCCTGCAGCCGAGTTCCGTCACCGCGCGGATCTCCACTCTGCCGTCCTTCGGCGCGAACAGTTTAAAAAATCCGAGTGCCAAGCGCATCCCTCCCGATCATTCTCCGCGTCCCCGCGGCTCCTTCGGACCGTGACTCACTGTCCGACATTCTCATCCCTGAACGTCTCGCGGCAGTCCCTGCGGATCGGGCACTCCGCACACGCGAGCCACTCGCCCGACAGCTGCCAGACCAGGAAGCGCGTGAGGCAAACGCTCCATCTTTCGACGTCCCGGCGCCCGCGCGCCCTGTCCCGATTCCGGTTCACCGCGTCCGTCCTCCGCTCCTTCCCCGGCGCGCCCGCCTTCGGCGGAGGCTCCCGGCTCACCGTGCGATTCTTTCGCACCTCCGTGCGATGGTCGCCGCTCACCGTGCGCCGTTTCTTCTCTCCCTCGCTCCGCGTCCGCTGCGGGCCCTTCCGCCGCTTCACAGCGAGATCGCGCCGATCGGCGGAGGCGCGGCGGTCTCGCCGCTTCCGAGTGCCCTCTCGGCGACCATGCCGGCCACGAGCGCCATGAACGGGTCCGTCTTCCGGCTCTTGGCCTCGATTTTGCCGTAGTAGAAGTTCCCGGTGTCCGTTCCGTCGGTCTTCCCGCGCCGGATCCGCTTCGTGTTGTTGACCGCCCAGCGCAGACAGGGATTGTCTCCCCAGGCGAAATAGCCGCGGTCGAAGCATTCCTGGATGACCGGCTCGGTCTGCATGATCCCGGACGGCCGAACCAGCAGCACGCGCTGCCGGTCCTGCGCATCGAAGCCGATCTTCCGCAGCTCCTCGCCGAGCGCGCCCCAGCGGAAGTTATCCATCGCGATCTGCCGGATGTTGAAGATCCGCCCGATCTGCTGGACATACTGCGCGATCAGCCGCGGCGCGATGCTGACGTCGTCGACGAGCGTGACCAGGGTCTCGCCCTCGATTCCCGGCAGCGGCAGGTCCGCCCAGTCGCGGACCGGCGCCCGCACGCGGTGCAGGGTCTTCGACTGCAGGCACACGAAGGTCTTGCAGATGTCGTAGCGCCGGCTGCCCTTCCGGAAATGGGCGCACACGGAAGCGAAGTCCGACAGTTCAGCGAAGTCGATCCCGACCGTGCAGCTCCAGCCGCGCAGATCCGGAAGCGCCTGGTTCGTCGCCCGGACCTTTTCGTAGTCGGTGACCTTGATCTCCTTGAAGCCGCGACGCAGGTTCATGCGCTTCGTCAGGAAGTCGCCGTGCTCTTCCGGCCGTTCGCACCAGTCCGCATACTCGTCCGCCGTCTCCTGCCGCAGTGTCGGCAGATAGGGCAGCGAGGGATTGGCCATGGTCCAGTTCTCCGGATCGTGGACCTGCGCCTCCTCGGAGAGGCAGCAGACAAACGGCAGGAAGCCGCCGTCATCCTCGCCCTGGAGGAGGATCCGCCGCCCGCGCTCGAGGAAATCGTCGAGAGGACCGTCGGACACCTCGCCGTTCGACGTGAAGCCGCCCTCGCGCGGTTCCTGGCGCTTACCGAGCCCGGTCCGGAAGACCTTGATGTTGTCGTAGTTCTGATAGGCGTGGATCTCGTTGAAGATGATCAGGCCGCTGCGCATGCCGTCGCGGTGCTTCGGGTTGTTGGTGCGGCCCTTCAGCACGCCGCGGTTGCGCCTGCCCTGGACGAGCTCCTTCGTGTGGTAGTAGTGCTTTTTGAGCTTTCCCTCGATCCTGGGCGTCTCCAGCACATCGAGCACGTCCTTCACGGGCCGCGTGGCCTGCTCTTCGTCGTTCGCGCAGATGTCGACGTCGTAGCCAGGCACGGGATTGTACGGAGACAGCAGGCAGAAGGACAGGAACGCGATGAAGCCGTCCTTGCCGGCGCCGCGGCCGACCAGGCAGAAGAGCGTCTTCCAGCGCGGCACGCCGGGCGCCTTGTAGACGCAGAGCCAGAGAGCGACCAGGAAGCGCTCCCAGGGAAAGAGCCGGAACGGGAAATACTTCTCGAGCGAGAGATACCTCCCGAGCCTCTCCTCCTCGACGATCAGAGCCTCGTCCCGGAAGACCCGGCGCACATAAGCGGCCAGCGCGTGCTGCTCGGGGCAGCACCGCGGGGTGTCTGCCTCGACGAGCCGCAGGTAGTCCTCGACCGCCTCGGGGATCGCCGTCTTTCCGGCCTCCGCTTTCGCTGGCT
>JAFXTM010000035.1 GCA_017535865.1 Oscillospiraceae bacterium | reverse complement strand
CCTCATGGCGGTCGCGGCGGGCAGTTATCATACGGTGGGCCTGCGCGCGGACGGGACGGCGGTCGCCGTGGGAAGTGAGATATCCGGCCAGTGCAAGGTCTCCAAATGGAAAAGCATCGTGGCGATCGCGGCGGGCAGCTCTCATACGGGTGGCCTGCGTGCGGACGGGACGGTGGTCGCCGTGGGAAGCAACGCATCCGACCAGTGCAAGGTCAAAAAGTGGGAAAAGATCCGCGTTCCCAAGTGAGCGCGGCGCCCCCGGCGGGGAAAGAAAACATCGTAAGGGCGGCGAGCTGCCGCCCGCAAAAAGAACGGATCGCCGCATTTCCGCGGCGATCCGTTTTCGCTTTCCTGCCATGGCGCGCCAATGCGTACACTGGCGGCCTTCCGCCCCTACGCGTATTCCACGTCCCACAGCGTGAGCCCCTTCGCCGGGGCGGTGAAGCCCGCGCGGGCGCGGTCCCGCGAGGCGAGGATCGCCGGCATGTCCTCCGGGCGGCGCGCGCCCGTCCCGACCTCGAGCAGGGTCCCGACGAGGATGCGCACCATATTGTAGAGAAAGCCGTCGCCCTCGAAGCCGAGGCGCAGCTCGTCCCCGACGCGCTCGACGTCCACCGCGCGCAGCGTGCGCACGGCGGATTTTTTCATGTGCCTGTTCGCGCAGAAGGCCGTGAAGTCGTGCGTCCCGACGAGCAGCGCGGCGGCCCGCTCCATGGCCGGGACGTCCAGCGCGGCGGGGAAGGGGTACACCAGGCGCCGCTCAAAGACGCAGGGCGCGTCGGAATTCCAGACGCGGTAGACGTAGCGCTTGCCCGTGCAGCTCAGCCGCGCGTGGAAGCGGGGCGCCGCCTCCTCGAGCGCGAGCGCGCCGACGTCCTCGGGCAGATGCTCCCGCAGCGCGGCCAGCAGCTCCCCGCAGCTCCGGTCCGTCGCGGCCCGGAACGAACAGACCTGCCGCCGCGCGTGCACGCCCGCGTCGGTGCGGCCGCTCCCGGCGAGCTCGATCTTCTGCTCCAGCACCCGGCCGAGCAGCTCCTCCAGCTTTGTCTGCAGCGTGTCGGGGGTGTTGCCCTGCCGCTGCCAGCCCTTATAGCGCGTCCCCTCATAGCAGAGGGTCAGACGAAAGTTGCGCATCGGATCACGTCCTCTCTCCGACAGTGTACGCCTGCCCGCCCGGTTTGGCAAGCGCCGCTTGTGCAAAATAACGGTTTTCGGCCGGGGGAAGACGCGGGCGCGGCGGGAAAAACCGTCATTTTCTTTGTTGAATCCTTGACAGTTTCGTGTTAAAATGCTAACAGGAGCAAAATCGGCTTTATGTATATAAACACAGAAAGGTGGTTATTCCATGTTCATCGATTCTTTCTTTAATCGTTTCATCCTGCCGGAGGACCTGAAGGAGGCCGTCTCCAAGTGCCGCTGGCGCTGCTATCCCGAGACCAAGGATCAGCTGCTGGAGCTCTGCTACGGCCCGACCCACAGCTCCATCTATGATGTGACCTACACCATCCCCGGCAAGGGCGTGGTCAAGGAGGCTGAGGTCGTCCGCTGCAAGAACGGCCCCTCCGTCAACTTCATGGAGGACTATATGCGCCGCCGCGACCCCGACTGCATGCGCATCGGCGACGATCTGCCCACCGACAAGCCCCGCTTCAAGGACGTGTACGGCTATGAGTTCTCCCAGCTCCGCAGGGAGACCATGGAGTGGATCGAGACCCAGGGCATCATCCTGCTGCCCTTCCGCGCCGGCGGCAAGTACTACGGCTACGACGCGCTGATGGTCTGCCCGACCAACGCGGCCTTCTTCGCGCTGTCGCTTGCGAACATGCAGGGCTTCGTGAGCATCCACGACGTGCCGAAGGACTACACCCCGCGCGGCATCATCTATGTCGCGCCGCCCTTCCGCCTGACCCACTTCAACGGCCGCCAGGTGGTCGTGCACCAGCGCAGCGACTCGCTGCACGAGGTCTTCGCCTACAACCTCTATCCCGGCCCCTCCGCCAAGAAGGGCGTGTTCTCGATGCTGCTGGACATCGGCGAGCACGAGGGCTGGGTCACGAACCACGCCTCCGCGGCGGTGCTTGAGAGCCCCTATGAGAACGAGGTCGTCTTCATGCACGAGGGCGCGTCCGGCGGCGGCAAGAGCGAGATGCTCGAGGAGGTCCACAAGGAGGAGAACGGGCAGATCCTGCTCGGCACCCACACGATCACGGGTGAGAAATACTACCTCAACCTCGGCGAGACCTGCAAGATCAAGCCCATCGCGGACGACATGGTCATGGCCAACGCCAAGTTCCAGGACGACTCCGGCCATCTTGTCATCGCCGACGCCGAGGACGGCTGGTTCCTGCGCATGGACGGAGACAACTACTACGGCAACGTCCCCATGTACGAGCGCATCAGCATCCATCCCGAGGAACCGCTGGAGTTCTTCAACATGGAGGGCGTGCCCGGCGCGACCTGCCTGATCTGGGAGCACAAGCAGGAGTCCACCGGCAAGCCCTGCTCCAACCCGCGCGTCATCATCCCGCGCGACATGATCGAGAACATCGTCCCCGGCAACGAGCCGCAGGAGGTCAACGTCCGTTCCTTCGGCGTGCGCATGCCGCCCTCCACGGCCGAGCATCCCAACTACGGCGTCATGGGCCTGGTGCAGTTCGTGCCGACCTCGATCGCCTGGCTGTGGCGGCTGGTCTCCCCGCGCGGCTTCAAGAACCCCTCCATCGCCGACACCGCCGGCAGCGGCATGAAGGCCGAGGGCGTGGGCTCCTACTGGCCCTTCTCCACGGGCAGGAAGGTGACCTCCGCCAACCTCCTCCTCCACCAGATGCTCAACGCCCCCAACACCCTGAACATCCTCATCCCCAACCAGCACATCGGCGCCTATCAGATCGGCTTCATGGGCGAGTGGCTCGCCCGCGAGTACCTGGCCCGCCGCAGCGGCGTCGTGCGCATGAAGCACCTGGTCCCGGCCCGCAACCCGATCTTCGGCTACTCCCTGGACGAGATGAAGATCGACGGACAGTACGTCCGCCGCACCTTCCTGCGGCCGGAGCTGCAGTCCAAGCTGGGCTACGAGGGCTACGACGCCGGCGTGAAGATCCTGACCGACTTCATGAAGGAGCAGGTCAAGCAGTTCCTGACCGACGATCTCGACCCGATCGGCCGCCAGATCATCGAGCTCTGCCTGCGCGACGCGCCGCTGGAGGACTACCTCGCCATCACCCCGATGAACCTGCGCTGAGCGGAAAATAAAGAACGGCTCGCCGCGCCCCTGACCGACGTCACGGGCGCGGCGATCTCTTTTCCCGCGCGGGCGGTCGGTCCCGTCCGCGTCCCGCCTTCCCGCAAATTCCAATTTTAGCTTGTGCTGGGGCGGGGAACGTGTTATCTTAAAAGGCAGTTGAAAAACGCAAAAGGAGAACAGCCTATGAAGATCGTCGTTCTGGGCGGCGGGCTGAGCACGGAGCGCCATGTGGCGCTGGTCTCGGCCACGTCGGTGTGCAGGGCCCTGCGGAGCCTCGGCCACCGCGCCGTTTTTGTGGATACCTTTCTCGGCCTGGAAAACTATGCCGGCACGCCGGCCGAGGCCTTCGACGAGCCGGACGGCCTCTGCGGACAGGTCGCCATCGAACACGAGGCGCCGGACATCGCGGCCGTGATCGCCTCGCGAAAATACAAGAGCCCGAGCCGCCTCGGCAAGGGCGTGCTGGAGATCTGCGCCCTGGCCGACTGCGTCTTCCTCGGCCTGCACGGCGCGGACGGGGAGGACGGCAAGATCCAGGCCATGCTGGAGCTGCTCGGCGTGCCCTACACCGGCTCCGGCCCGCTGCCGAGCGGCATGGCCATGGACAAGCGCGTCGGCAAGCGCATCGTCGGCGGCGCCGGGGTGCCGACCCCCGCCTGGCGGGAGCTGCGCTATACGGAGGCGGACATCCCCGCCCTCACGGAGAGCCTGCCCGTGCCCTGCGCCGTCAAGGTCGTGGACGGGGGCTCCTCCATCGGCGTGGCCCTGCCCGATACGCGCGAGCAGCTCGGCGAGGCGCTGCGCGATCTGCTGCGTTTCGACAGCCCCGTCATCGTCGAGGAGAAGATCGTCGGGCGCGAGCTCACGGTCCCGGTGCTCGACGGAAAGGCGCTCAGCCCCATCCAGATCGTCCCGCCCCCGGGCGGCAGCTTCAACTATGTGGCGAAGTACCAGAGCGGCGAGGAGGGCGCGCAGGAGCTCTGTCCCGCCCCGATCACGGAGGCGGAGCGCGCGCTGCTCTGCGAGGCCGCGGTCCGCGCGCACGAGGCGCTGGGCCTCGCGGTCTACTCCCGCTCCGACTTCATCCTGGACGGCGAGGGCCGCGCCTGGTGGCTGGAGGTCAACACCCTGCCCGGCATGACGCCGAACTCCCTCATCCCGAAGGCCGCGAAGATCGAGGGCCTGGACTATCCGCATCTGTGCGAGCGGATCGTGGAGCTCTCGCTGGCCGTCCGGCGCTGAAGCGGAGAAGAGGGCGCCTCGCCGCGCTTGTTCACAATTTTTTGATGTATTCCGCTCGGATTGTGTTACAATAACATGACGGGCGGGAAGCGCGGCTTCCCGCGAAATCTCGATTCGTGATCCGGGTGAGACTATGAGAGAACGCATTGCAAGAATGATGATCGGGCGCAACGGCAACGACCAGCTCAACCGCTTCCTGCTGGTGGTCGGCGTCGTCCTGCTGCTGCTTGCGAGCCTGCTGGGCCGCGCGGGCGTCGGGAACCTGCTGTATCTGCTGGCGCTGGCGGCGCTGATCCTGAGCTATTACCGCATGCTCTCCCGCGACCTTTACCGCCGCCGCAGCGAGAACGAGCGCTATCTGCGCAAGCGGGAAAAGCTCAGCGCGAAGCTGCGTCTCCTGCGCGAGCGCTGGAACCAGCGCAAGGACTTCAAGTTCTTCACCTGCCCCTCCTGCAAGGCCGTGATGCGCGTACCGCGCGGGCGCGGGAAGATCCGCATCGTCTGCCACAAATGCGGCAACACCTTCATGGGCAAGAGCTGAGATGTTCGGCTATCTCGTCGCGGACCCGGGCCTTCTGACCGAGGAGGAGCTTGCGCGTTACCGCGGCTGCTACTGCGGGCTCTGCCGCTGTCTGAAGGAGCGGCACGGGGAGGCGGCGCGCCTCGCCCTGACCTACGACATGACCTTCCTCACGCTGCTGCTCTCCTCGCTCTACGAGCCGGAGGAGACGGCGGGGGAGGGGACCTGCCTCCCGCACCCCATCTCCCCGCGCGCCTGGTGGCGGAGCGAGGCCGCGGACTACACCGCGGACCTGAACGTCATCCTCGCCTATCTCAAGTGCCTTGACGACTGGGAGGACGACGGCAGGCTCGCCGCGCTGGCGGAGAGCCGGCTCTTCAAGGCCTCCTGCGAGCGCGCTGCGGCGCGCTGGCCCCGGCAGTACGCGGCCGTCGAGCGCGGCCTGGAGACGCTCGGCCGGCTCGAAAAGGAGCGCGTCGAGGACGCGGACGCCGCGGCGGAGAGCTTCGGCGAGCTGATGGGGGAGCTGCTGGCCTGGCGGGAGGACCGCTGGCGCGAGCCGCTGTACAACATGGGGCGGGCGCTGGGGCGTTTCCTCTACGTCATGGACGCCTGCATGGATCTCGACGCGGACACGATCCGCAACCGCTACAATCCCTTCCGGCGTTACTACGGCCTGCCGGACAATGAACAGCGCTTCGGGGACATCCTGCGCATGCTCCTCGGGGAATGCCTCTACTGGTTCGACAAGCTGCCGCTCGTGCAGGACGCGGCGCTGCTGAAAAACATCCTCTGCGCCGGTCTCTGGACGCAGTTCAACAAACGCTTCAAAAAGGAAGAACGCGATGGTACAGGACCCGTATAAGGTTCTCGGCGTTTCGCCCGACGCCTCCGACGAGGAGATCAAGAAGGCCTACCGGGAGCTCACAAAAAAATACCATCCCGACCGCAACCCGGACAATCCAGCCGCCGCGGAGAAGATGAACGAGATCAACGCCGCCTACGACGCGATCAAGAACGGTACGGCCCAACAGCAGCAGTACGGCTATCAGGGCGGCTACCAGGGCGGCGGCGCGGGCGCCTACGCCTATCAGGACTACGGCGATCCCTTCGTCTGGGGCTGGGGCCCCTACGGCGCCTACACCGGGGCGGAGCAGCGGGCGCGTCAGCAGCAGCAGGAGCGCAACGAGTACACCGCCGCGCGCAGCTACATCCGCAACGGCATGTACCGCGAGGCGCTCAACGCGCTGTCCGGCGTGCCGGCGGCGGAGCGGGACGGCCGCTGGTATTACCTCTGCGCCGTGGCCAACATGTACCAGGGCAACAAGATCGCCGCGCTCGAGCAGGCCAAGCGCGCCGCGGAGATCGACCCCGACAACGAGGAATACCACCGCCTGGTGCAGCAGCTCCAGACCGGCGGGGACTACTACGCCGACTACACCCGGACCTACCGCAGCGGCCTGGACCCGAGCCGGATGTGCATGACGATGTGCCTTGCCAACATGTGCCTCGGCCCGATGTGCGGCTACCGCTTGTTCTGCTGCTGAGGCGGAAGGAAAAAGCGTACGGAGGGAGCGCGGAACACCGCGCTCCCTCCGTTTTCGTGTGAAGGCAAATATAACTTGACAAACTTGCGGGGGCGTGGTATACTTTAAGTGAACTTATCGGAGAGAAAAAACGCGTCGGACTGCGGGTGGAGCGGCGCAAGCAAACGGGAAGCAAACCGCAAGTAAACGGGAAGCAAACCGTAAGCAAACGGGAAGCAAACCGTAAGCAAACGGGAAGCAAACCGCAAGCAAACGGGAAGCAAACCGTAAGCAAACGGGAAGCAAACCGCAAGCAAACGGGAAGCAAACCGCAAGCAAGAGCATGCAAGCAAACCGCAAGCAAACCGTAAGCAAGAGCAAGAGCAAGAAAGAGAAAGAGAATAAGAAAGAGTAAGAGAATGAGAATGAGAATGAGAAAGATCATCCATCCCCACCCTTCCCTGCGCGGGGGCGAATCGTGGAAAAACCTGTCGAAAACCGGCGCCTCTCCCGTACGATCGGAAGCGCCCGTCATGCCGTGCAAAGCAGAGGAACGCCCGCAATACGCAGCCTTTTTTTCCTTACGGACGGACGTGCGGACATGTTGAAAAGTATGTTTATAAGCTGTTGAAAGTCTGTTGAAAACCGAGACGCCCCTCAGTGGATGCAGGGGCCGACGCTCGCGAGGATGACCATAGCCGCGAGCTCCGTGACGTTCTCCTCGGTCAGACCGCTGCGGCCGGACAGCCACTCCTGGATTAGCCCGATGCAGCCGTTGATGATGAAGGCGTTGTACATCGCGTAGCGCTCGGGCGCGGTCTCCGGGGCGAGCAGCTGCCAGATGAAGGAGCACTGCGCGTCCACGCGCTGCTTGACGCGGTCCACAAACTTCATGTCGCCGTGCGGGCCGAGCATGATGCGGCAGAAATCCCGATTCTCGTCGAGGAAGGAGAAGATCGCGTGCAGGTAGGGATAGCCGTCCTCGCTGCCGCGCACGGGGTGCTCGCTCAGCGTGCGGTCGAACTGCGCGAAGAAATCGTCCTCCATCTTTCCGAGCAGGTCGTAGATGTCCTGATAGTGAAAATAAAAGGTGCCGCGGTTCACGTCCGCGAGCTCGGTCAGCTCCTTGACGGAGATCTCGTGCAGCGGTTTTTCCTCCAGCAGACGCAGCAGCCCCTCGCGCAGCCGCCGCCGGGTGTTGCGCACGCTGCGGTTCTCCTCGCCGGACTTGTTCATAGACGCCCTCCGTTTCAACACTTTTCCCCGTTGTGTTTAAGGTTCGGCAAAGCACGCCGGATTGACGATTGACAGTCTTCGCCGTGTGACTATACTTGAACTATAAGCTAAATTTCAACAACTGTCAAGGAAGATCATCGTGTCCGAGAGAAGCAAAAAACCGGATATCATGCGCGCCGTCGCCGCGGGCATCGTGCGGCTGCGCTTCGTGTTCCTGCTGCTGTTTCTGGCGGCGGGCGTTTTCTGCGCGCTCTCGATGGGCCGGGTGCGGGTCAATACCGAGCTGACCTTCTTCCTCCCGGCCAGCACCGAGACGCGGCGGGGCCTCACGATCATGGAGGAGGAGTTCGTCAGCTGCGCGACCGAGGACATCATGGTCTCCAACGTCACCTACGAGCTGGCGGAGGGCCTGGCGGAGGCGATCGGGGAGATCGACCACGTCTTCTCGGTGAGCTTCGACGACACGCCCTCGCACTACACCCGCTCCTCGGCGCTCTTCAACGTGGCCTTCGACGGCCCGGAGGACGACGGCGGCGTGCAGGCGGCCAAGCAGGCGGTCCGGGAACTGCTCGATCCCTACGACAGCTACACCTACTTCATGGACGTCAAGAACTACTCCGCGCAGCTCGCGCAGGAGATGGGCGGCGTGATCGCCCTCGCGGCGGCGGTCATCGTCGGGATCCTGCTCTTCACCTCCCGCAGCTACTTCGAGGTCGTCGTGTTCCAGATCGTGTTTCTGTTCGCGGCGCTGCTGAACATGGGGACGAACTACTGGCTGGGGGAGATCTCCTCCATCACCAACTCCATCGCCGTGATCCTGCAGCTCGCGCTCGCCATCGACTACGCGATCATCTTCTCCCACCGCTACCAGGACGAGTGCCTGCGCTTCCCGACGGCCCGCGCCGCGCTGATCGAGGCGCTCGCGAAATCCATCGTGGAGATCAGCTCCTCGAGCCTCACGACGATCTCGGGCCTCGTGGCGCTGATGCTGATGCAGTTCCGCCTCGGCTACGACCTCGGCATGGTGCTCTCGAAGGGCATCCTGTGCAGCCTGCTGACGGTCTTCCTGCTGATGCCGGCGCTGATCCTCTTCTTCCCGCGGGCGATCCGCCGCACGGTCCACCGCTCGCTGATCCCGGACATCACGTCCTGGGGCCGCTTCCTGATGCGCTCGGGCTACGTCTTCGTCTGGATCTTCCTGCTGCTCATCCCGGCCGCGGTCTTCTGCTCCTCGCACGTGACCTACGCCTTCTCGGACAAGACGGTCACGGATCTCGTGTACTCCGAGAGCCGCGCGGCCATGCACAAGATCGAGGATACCTTCTCGAACGCGGCGAGCCTGGTGCTGATCGTGCCGCACGAGGATCTCGAGGCGGAGAAGGCGATCCTGCGCGAGGCGCGGGAGCTGGACGAGGTCAAGGACGCGCTCGGCCTCGCGGGCATCGAGGTCCGGGAGGGGCGCATGCTGACCGATCTCTTTACGAGCCGGGAGTTCGCGGAAATGATGGAGATCCCGCGCGAGAAGGCGGATCTGCTCTATCAGGCCTACGGGCTGGAGCATGAGCAGTATCAGGTCTTTTTCGGCGCGCGCGAGAGCTACGCCGTCCCGCTGGTGGACATGGCGCAGTTCCTCTTCGAGATGATCGACAAGGGGGTCTTCACGCCCGACGCGCAGCAGGCCGCGGAGCTCAGGGAGCTGCGCTCCACGCTCCGCTTCGCGCTCGCGCAGCTGCGCGGCGAGCACTACAACCGCATGATCTTCACGGCGGACGTGGTCAACGAGAGCGAGGAGAGCATCGCGCTCGTGGAGAAGCTGCGCGCGATCGCCGGGCGGTACTACGGGGCGGAGAACGTGCTCCTCGTGGGGGATGTGAGCTCCGCGCGGGACCTCGCCGCCTCCTACACGAGCGACTCGCGGCTCATCAGCCTGCTGACCATCGCCTTCGTCTTCACGATCCTGCTCTTCACCTTCCGGACCTTCGTCGGCTCTCTGATCCTGGTCTTCGTGATCCAGGGCAGCATCTGGATCAATTTCACGTTCCCCTATCTGCAGCACCACGTCCCCATCTTCGTCACGAACATGATCGTCTGCGCGATCCAGATGGGCGCGACGATCGACTACGCCATCGTGCTGATGAACCGCTACCAGGTCCTCAAGGCGGGGCTCGGGAAGAAGGAGGCCATGGCCGCCGCGGTGAACCAGAGCTTCGCGACGGTGCTGACCTCCGGCTCCATCCTGACGATCGCCGGCCTGCTGATCGGCACGCGCGTGAGCGATGCGTACGTGAGCCATATCGGCCTCGCCGTGGGGCGCGGCGCCATCACCTCGGTGATCCTGGTGCTGACCGTGCTGCCGCAGCTGCTGGTGCTGCTGGACGGCGCCGTGGAGAAGACGCGCTTCTCGCTGGATCTTACGGAGGAGACGGAGGAGGCGCCGGTATGAGACGACTCGTTTCGCTCCTGCTCGCGGCGCTTCTGCTGCTGGGCCTGCCGCTTCCTGCCCTGGCCGAGGACGGCGCGGCCGTCGAGATCAAAACGGCGGAGGACTTCGCCGCCTTTGCGCGCGCCTGCGCCCGTGAGAGCTATTCGCTCGGGCGGCGCTTCGTCCTGACGGCGGACGTCGACCTGAGCGGGCTGGACTACGAGCCCGCGGCCTGGTTCGCGGGCAGCTTCGAGGGCGGGGGCCACACGGTCCGCGGCCTCGCCCTGTCCGGCGAGGGCTCGCGGCAGGGCCTTTTCCGCACCGTTGCGTCGACCGCGTCGGTCTCGAACCTCCACGTCGAGGGCAGCGTCGCGACCGGCGGCACGGCGGAGTACGTCGGCGGGCTCGCCGGCGTCAACGAGGGCACGCTCCTCGGCTGCAGCTTCCGGGGGACGGTCAAGGGCCTGAACGCCGTCGGCGGGCTGGTCGGCCGCAACGCCGACTCCGGCCGCATCCGCAGCTCCGGGGCCTCCGGCAGTGTCGAGGGCGAGCACCGCGACGGCGGCGTCGCGGGACTCAACGAGGGCCGCCTCGAGGACTGCGACAACTACGGCGCGGTCAACGCGTCCGCGCTCACGCCGAGCGGGGAGCCGCACTTCGACCTCGCCTCCTTCTCACAGGAGGACTTCGTGGACCTGAGCGACATCGGCGGCGTCGCGGGCGAGAACAGCGGCGCGCTGCTGCGCTGCCGCAGCCGCGGCACGGTGGGCT
>JAFXTM010000034.1 GCA_017535865.1 Oscillospiraceae bacterium | reverse complement strand
ATTCCCTTTGAGCGCACCGCCGCCCTGAACAAGTGGACGGTCAAGGGCGAGGTCCTTGTGCCCGGTGTGTTCTCTGTCGGCGATATCGACAAGACCGACGGGATCGCGCAGGCCGCCGCGCTGGCGGACAAATTCTGAACCGGATATCCCCCGCAGCGGCGAATGGTTTGCCGCTGCGGGGGATCCTCGTTTATTCGGCGTCTGCCAGCCTTACCAGCTCCGCGCCCATCTGACGGGCTTTTTCCAGATCCAGCGGGAACTGCTTTTCGTGGTGGGCCTTCTTATGCTCGGCGTTGAAGCCCGCCATGTTGAACTTGCTGTAGTCCTTGACCTGCAGCGTGTCAAAGCTGCACAGGGTCTGAACCTTGCCGTTCAGGCTGCGGAAGGCGTTCGCCTGTTCGCTCAGCTTTTTGCGGTACTGCAGCTGATAGTAGGCCTGCGGCGCGTTCATGGTAAAGATCACGCCCACGTTGACCTTGCCGGTGAAGTAGTTGCTGTAATCGTCATAGGACAGCGTGCAGAAGTGCAGCCGCTCGACGAAGGCGTGAAACTGGCTGGTCGTGTCGCCGAGGTAGATGGGCGAGCCGATCAGCAGCACGTCGGCGGCAAAGACGCGATCCAGCAGCGGGCTGAGGTCGTCCTTCCAGAAGCATTTGCAGCGTTCGCCGTCCTTGCGTTTGCAGAGCAGACAGCTCCGGCAGCCGGTGAAGTTCAAATCGTAGAGGTCGATGTATTCGGTCTCGGCTCCGGCCTCCTCCGCGCCCTGCCGGGCCGCCTTCAGAAGCTGCGCCGTGTTCCAGTTCTTGCGGGGACTGGCGTTGAGTATGATGGCTTTCATGGTTTTCTCCTCTCGCAAAATCGTTTGCTTTATTATACCTGAAAAATACCCCCGCGTCCAGACGCTTGAACGGGGCCGCGGGATCCGCAGCCGGAGAAGGCAAAAGACTTGACCGGCCGAGGAAGTCCATGCTATCCTTCAAAAGGAGGCTCCCTTGCCTCGGGGGAAACGCCGCGGAGGCGGCAGCAGCGGCCTTTCTCTCCGTACCAACCCTGTCGGGAGCCGTCCCGCGGGAGGGCGCTCATGCACGAAGGAGGAACAGCATGTTTGAAGATCGGTTCATCAAGCTCGTTGAAGAAAACGGCGGCTTTGAGTTTTATCAGGCATATCGGAGCGACATCGATCATATCCTTGGCGGCAAGGACGGCGTCTATTGGTACGCGATTATGAAGAAGGGCAAGGTCACGGAGCAGTATATCGGTAAGCTCCGCGGCGGCGAGTGGGAGGATATCTGCGTCAAGGGCAGCGGCGCAAGTAAGAAGACGAGCGCCATGCCCTCCGGCAGCACGATCAAAAAGATCGCCGAGAAGGCGTACTGGATGCAGAACGAGACCTGGGTCACGCGGCGCACGCCGAAGCCCATCGAGGACGCGCACCCGCATTATCACTATGTGTACGGCTTCGGTGACAAGGGGCTCGACGTTTCCGTGCGGTACGGCGTGACCATCGCCTACAACGACCTCAAGGACGAAAACGCGGCCTTTCATCTGAGAACTCTTTACACCGGCAGCGACGTGGAGCTGCCGTGATCTGTCATATCAAACGGGAAAAGCGCCGGGACACCCCGGCGCTTTTCCTGTTGCCGCATAGATACAGAACGATCCCAAGCGGTTCGCTTCCGACAATCCGGAGGTCGTTATGATTTCAAGCTCTGTTCCAGTTCCGCCTGTGAATGACGGTGTCCGTGTACCCCTTCCATTGCTGTAGTCAACATCTGGCCATTATAATGTGCATATGCTCTTATTCTCCCGCCCATCTCCTAATCAAGGAAGAGACTGATATGCGTTCCGTCTTTCTTAGGTCTTGGCATTGTCTTCCCCCCCTTGCTTCCCATGGCGATGATTTTCAGTGTGGTCCCATCCAGTATCTGAACTTTTTCACGCCGTTCATCTGCGCCGCGCCCCGTAAGAAGCATAATTTTATTCGATTATATCACACTTTCGGAAGTCCGATCCCAAGAAAAAGAAAGCACAGAATCGGGATCGTCCATCCGTTTCTGTGCTTTCCTTCTGTTATAGGCTTTCGGGTTTTCGCTCTTGCGGGTCACCGGGCTGATGGCCCAGACCGTCCGCCTGCCTGTGTCCAGCTCCCGCTTTTTCTTTTTCGAGAGCTTCTCATACGGGATAAACTTTTCCATTGTGGATACCTCCTTCTGTCGTATGATCGAGGATACTATAATCGGTCGAGGTCGGTCTTGTCAAGGCCGCGGATTGCGCCGCCGAGTTTGAAAGCCTCGCGATAACCAGCACCGCACCGGTCTGTCGGTTATCACGCGGTTATTGCTTGTCTTTCGGAAACAGAATAACGAGCAGGAACGGCCGTGAATGCCGTCTTTTACTCCAATATCCCTCCGTCCCGGGAGATCGTCACCACCTGCCAGGGGATGAATTTGCCGCTGCCCTTGAGGGCTGTCTCCGCGGCGCGCTGCAGCCCGCCGCAGCAGGGCACGTCCATACGCACGATGGTCACGCTCTTGATATCGTTGTCGCGGATGATGGCCGTGAGCTTCTCGGCGTAGTCGATGGCGTCGAGTTTTGGACACCCGATTATCGTGATCTTGCCCTT
>JAFXTM010000033.1 GCA_017535865.1 Oscillospiraceae bacterium | reverse complement strand
GTCCCGACAAAGCTGCAGAACAAGCAGGTCTTTCTGCTCGATCTTACCGCGCTGGTCGCGGGAACACAGTTCCGCGGCCAGTTTGAGAGCCGCATGAAGGGGCTCATCGAGGAGATCCGCAAGCAGGGGAATATCATCCTTGTGATCGACGAGGTGCACAACATCGTCGGCGCGGGCGACGCGGAGGGCAGCATGAACGCCGCCAACATCCTCAAACCCGCCCTTTCCCGGGGCGAGATCCAGGTCATCGGCGCCACGACCTTTACCGAGTACCGCAAGCATATCGAAAAGGACTCCGCGCTCGAGCGGCGCTTCCAGCCCGTCACCGTTTCCGAGCCCTCGATCGAGGACAGCATCGCGATCCTCCGGGGCATCGCCCATTACTATGAGGACTATCACGGCGTTTCGATCCCCGAAGAGATGTGCCGTCAGGCGGTGCTGCTCTCCGAGCGATACATCACAGACCGCTTCCTGCCGGACAAGGCGATCGACCTCATCGACGAAGCCTGCTCGGACGTGAACCTGCGGGACGAGACGATCAACCGCCGGATGGTGGCCGAGCGCGATCTGGAGAATCTGCGCTTTGAGCGCGAGGCGCTCATGAGCGACAACAGCGAGAGCGACCCCGAGAAGCTCGACCAGCGCTACGCTCGCATCGCGGAGCTGCGGAGCAAGGAGATGCAGCTCGAAAACGAGCTCGCGGCCCTGAGCGCTCATGGACGCCCCAAACTGACGATAGACAATCTGGCGCGTATCATTGAGCTCTGGACCAAGATCCCGGCCTCCAGCATCAAGGAGGACGAGCTGGAGCGCCTTGCGCGGCTCGACGAGCGGCTCAAGGAGCACATCATCGGCCAGGACGAGGCGGTCGAGGCCGTGTGCGCCGCGATCAAGCGCAGCCGCGTGGGTCTCAAGGTCAAGCGCAAGCCCGTGAGCTTCATCTTCGTCGGCGGCACCGGCGTGGGCAAGACCGAGCTCGTCAAGCGCCTGGCGGCCGATATGTTCGACAGCCCCGAGTCGCTGATCCGCCTCGACATGTCCGAGTTTATGGAGAAGTTTTCCGTCTCGCGCATCATCGGCTCGCCCCCCGGTTACGTCGGCTACGACGAGGCCGGGCAGCTGACGGAGAAGATCCGCCGCAAGCCGTACAGCGTCGTGCTCTTTGATGAGATCGAAAAGGCTCACCCCGACGTGATGAACATCCTGCTCCAGATCCTGGACGACGGGCGCATCACCGACGCGCAGGGCCGCGTCGTGAATTTTGAGAACACGATCCTCATCATGACCACGAATGCCGGCAGCAACAGCAAGACCGGCAGCGTCGGCTTCGGCGGCACGCTCAGCGACATGAGCCGCGAGCGCGCCATGAAGGCGCTGAGCGAGTTCCTGCGGCCGGAGTTTATCAACCGCGTCGACGAGGTCGTCTGCTTCAACCAGCTCTCGGAAGCGAACTTCCGCGCCATCGCGGCGCTCATGCTTGCCGAGCTGCGGGATGTTCTGGCAGACAAGGACCGGGAGCTCGTCTGGGACGAGAGCCTGCTCGACTACCTTGTGAAGAAGGGCTATTCCGTCACCTACGGCGCGCGGAACCTGCGCCGTCTGATCCAGAAGGAAATCGAGGACGTGATCGCGCAGCGGATCATCGAACAGCGCGGCGAGAATACGGATCGCATCTGCCTTTCGGCCGGCGAAGACCACGTCAGCGTCACACTGGAGGGTAACGATGAACAGGATTGAGATCATACAGGGCGATATCACGAAGCAGGCGGTCGACGCCATTGTGAACGCCGCAAACTGCTCTCTGCTCGGGGGCGGCGGCGTCGACGGGGCAATCCACCGCGCCGCCGGACCGGAGCTGCTGGCCGAATGCCGCACGCTCCACGGCTGTGAGACCGGCAAGGCAAAGATCACAGGGGGATACCTGCTCCCGGCAAAACACGTCATCCACACGCCCGGCCCGGTCTGGCACGGCGGCGGCTATGGCGAGGAGGAACTGCTGCGCTCCTGTTACGTCTCCTGTCTGGAGCTCGCCGCGGAGAACGGCTGCCGGACCGTGGACTTCCCCTCCATCTCCACCGGGATCTATCGCTTCCCGCTGGAGAAGGCGTCCCGCATCGCCATCGCCGCCATCGCCGAGGAACTCAAAAAGCATCCGGAGTTGGAGCGCGTGCGCATGGTCTGCTTCGATGAGCGTACGAAAGCCTGTTATGACCGTGCGCTCGCGGAGAGCGGAGCGCAGGGATGAGAAAGCGCTTCGCCCGTCTGCAGTATAATTCCCCGGTCGTTCTGAGCTTTGCGCTGCTGTCGCTGGGAGCGCTGCTGCTCGGCTTCCTGACGAGCGGGGACAGCACGCGGCAGTTTTTCAGCGTCTACCGTTCGCCGCTCAGCGAGCTCTGGACCTGGCCGCGCTTTTTGCTGCACGTCCTCGGCCACAGCAGCTACAGCCACTACATAAGCAACATGATGATGATCCTCGTGGTGGGACCTCCGCTCGAGGAAAAGTACGGCGGGCGCAGCATCCTCTGGGCGATCTGCCTGACCGCGCTGGTATCGGGGCTCGTGCAGTGGCTCTTCTTTCCGTCGAGCGCGCTGCTTGGCGCTTCCGGCATCGTATTCATGATGATCGTCATGTCCTCGCTTTCCGGCATGCGCGAGGGCTGCATCCCGCTCACGCTCGTCCTCGTTCTGATCCTCTACATCGGCGGGGAGATCGTGAACGGCTTCACCCACAGCGACAACGTCTCGCAGCTCACGCACATCGTGGGCGGCCTCTGCGGGGCGTTCCTCGGCCTCTCGATGCGGAGGTGAATATGGAGAAGCTGCTGATCAGCGCCTGCCTGCTCGGCGTCAGCTGCCGCTATGACGGGGGCAGCAACGCCCTGTCGGAGGACGTGCTCACCGCGCTGCGTGCGCGTTATGATCTGCTGCCCGTCTGCCCGGAGCGGGACGGCGGCATGCCGACGCCCCGCATTCCGAGCGAACGGCGCGGCGATCGCGTCGTGAACCGGGCGGGGGAGGACGTGACCTTGTTCTTTGCCTGCGGAGCTGAGAAAGCGCTGGACGCGGCAAGAGCTGCAGGCAGCACACGCGCTCTGCTCAAGGAACGCAGCCCCTCCTGCGGGAGCGGGCTGATCTACGACGGCAGCTTCACGGGGACGCTCGTCCCGGGTGACGGCCTCACGGCGGAAAAACTCCGGGCTGCCGGGATCGAGGTCTTCGGCGAGAGCCGGACGGAAGAACTCCTCTGAAACAAGAAACCGCGCCCTCTGTCATTTGTGACAGAGGGCGCGGTCAGCTGTCAGCGCATCAATCGTTGAGATGCATGTATTTCTCCGGGATGTGGCAGTAACCGCCCGGATTCTTTTCCAGATATTTCTGATGGTACTCCTCGGCGGGATAGAAGTTTTCCAGCGGCAGGAGCTCCGTCTCGAGCTCGCGGCGGTATTTCTCCTGCTCCGCGGCATAGCGCTTTTCAAGCCGCGGCAGCAAAGCGGGATCCGTGTAGTAAATGCCGGTGCGGTACTGAATGCCGGTGTCCGGACCCTGCCGGTGATAGGCCGTCGGATCGATCACAATGAAATAATAGTCGAGCAGCTGCTCCAGCGAGATCTGCTCCTCGTCAAAATCAATGCGCACGGTCTCGGCGTGGCCGCTGCCCGCGCATACCTCCCGGTAACTGGGCTCCGCCGTGGCGCCGTTGGCATAGCCCACCTGCGTCCCGACTACGCCGT
The DNA here is from genome assembly GCA_017535865.1 of Oscillospiraceae bacterium. Lineage (GTDB taxonomy): Bacteria > Bacillota > Clostridia > Oscillospirales > Oscillospiraceae > Limivicinus. The sequence goes on along the minus strand of JAFXTM010000033.1, from coordinate 16,407 downwards.
CGAACTGATCGAAAAACTTCTGGGTCCCCCAGAAGCAGCCGCCGGCGAGATAGATCGATTGAACAGCCATGTTGATCGCTCCGTTTCTGTTGATTTTGATGAGATCATACCATCCCGCGGAAAAAGAATCAAGCCATGAGACGGAAAAGCGATTGACGCGGTCAAAAAAATCGTTTATGCTGAGAGCAGGGAGAACAAAAAAACAGACGGAGGATAAAAAAATGCTCGAGAAACTGAAACAGGAAGTGCTGGAGGCCAATCTGCTGCTTCCGGAATACAAGCTGATCACCTTTACCTGGGGCAACGTGTCCGGCATCGACCGGGAGAGCGGCCTCGTTGTCATCAAGCCCTCCGGCGTGAGCTACGACGGGATGGCGCCGGAGGATATGGTCGTCGTCGATCTGGACGGCAAGGTCGTCGAGGGAAAGTGGAAGCCCTCGAGCGACACCCCCACCCATGTCGCGCTCTACAAGGCCTTTCCCAACATCGGCGGCGTGGTGCACACGCATTCCCGCTGGGCCACGACCTTTGCGCAGGCAGGCTGCGATATCCCCGCCATGGGTACCACCCATGCCGACTATTTCTACGGCGACATCCCCTGTACCCGTCCCTTGACTGAGACGGAGATCAAGGGCGCCTATGAGGCTGAGACCGGCAAGGTCATCATCGAGACCTTCCGTGAGCGCAGCCTGAACGCGGACGACGTGCCCGCCGTGGTGGTCATGAGCCACGGCCCCTTCGTCTGGGGCACCGATCCGCACAACGCCGTGCACAACGCCGTTGTTCTCGAAGAAGTTGCCTTCATGGACTGGCATGCCATGATGCTGAACCCCGTTCACCGCGACATGCAGCAGGCTCTGCTGGACAAGCACTACCTGCGCAAGCACGGCGCTAACGCCTATTACGGCCAGGGCTGAACCGATCGGGCTTTCCCGGGAGAAAGAACCGCTTATATGCGGTTCTTTCTCTTTTTCCGCGGGGGACTTGCAAATCGAAAAAAATCTGTGTATAGTATAGAACACTATTGTATATAGAGATTTCAGGAGACCGTATGGAGACGCTGACTTCCCGTAAAAACGCCTATATCCGCCATGTGCGCGCGCTGGCGACGGATGGGGCTTACCGCCGCGCGCAGGGGGAATACCTCTGCGACGGGCTCAAGACCCTGCGCGAGGCGCTGCGGTTCGGGGCGGAAGTGCGTTCCGTGCTCTGGAAAGAGCAAAGCGAGGCGGTGGATGGCCTCTGCTGTGAGGCACAGTATTGCGCCCCGGCGGAGCTCTTTGACTACGCTTCGCCTATGGCGAACAGCCCCGGTCCGCTTTTCTGCGCGGCGATCCCGGAGCAGTCTGTACTCCCGAAGCTCCACCGGGCCATCGTGCTCGAAAACGTCCAGGACCCGGGAAACGTCGGAACCGTTTTGCGCACGGCAAACGCCTTCGGCATCGACGCCGTGATCCTGGTCGGCACCTGCGCGGACCTTTATCAGCCGAAGACGGTGCGCGCCACGATGGGCGCGGTTTTCCGTCAGCGCGTGCTTACAATGGACCTGGATGAACTCAGCGTGCTTTTGGAGGTACAGGGCCTGCCGCTCTATGGCGCCGCCCTCTCTGAGAGGGCCCGGGATATCCGGAGCCTTTCGCTCGACGGCGCGGCGATCGCGGTCGGCAGCGAGGGAAACGGATTGAGCCCGGCGCTGCTGGCGCGCTGTAAAGAGACGGTCATCATTCCCATGCGTCCCGAGAGCGAGTCGCTGAACGCGGCGGTCGCGGCGTCGGTGCTGATGTGGGAGATGACGCGGTGAGGGGGAGAAGGACATGGCGGCACTGACATACTGGCTGTGGCTCTCCTCTGCCGGATTGAGCCCGCGGGCAAAGGCGGCACTGCTGGAGCGCTTCGGCGACGCGGAGGCGGCCTTTCATGCGCCGGAGGGGAGCTTTGCGGAGCTCCCCGGTCTGAGCCGGACCGAGGCGGCTGCGCTCGAAGGGCGTGACCTGTCCCTCGCGGAGGAGATTCGCGAGGAATGCGAGCGCCAGGGCGTCTGGATGCTGAGCCTGCAGGATGCGGCGTACCCGCCGCGTCTCAAGCATATTTTCTCTCCGCCGGTGGTACTCTATGGAAAAGGTTCCCTCCCCTCCCGGGAGGGGGACGTGCCGATCGCCGTGATCGGGACGCGCCGCTGCAGCCCATACGGGCGGCGCATGGCTGCCCAGCTCGGCGGAGAGCTGGCCCGCTGCGGTGGGACCGTCGTCTCCCTGCTCACAAGTGAGATCGAGCAGGAGGCGGCGCGCGAAGCCCTGTGCGCAGGCGGCAAGGTGATCGGCGTGCTCGGCGTCCCGCATGAGCGTGAGACACGGCGGCTTGCGGCCGAGATTGCCGGACAGGGCACGCTCGTGAGCGAGTATCCGCCCTTTACGCAGCCGAGCAGCCATTTCTTCCGGGACCGCAACCGGATCGCCTCGGGCCTGAGTCTGGGCGTGCTGGTCGTGGAAGCGCCGGAAAAGAGCGGGACGCAGCTCTTCGTGGCGGAGTCGGCCGAGCAGGGCAAAGAGATCTTCGCCGTGCCCGGAAACGCGGATGCGCAGGGCAGCGCCGGTACGCTGCGTATGATCCAGGAGGGGGCCAAGCTCGTCACCAGCGGCTGGGAGGTCCTGTGCGAGTTCCAGCCGCTCTATCCCCGGACGCTGCATCACGCGCCGGAGCCCGCGGCGAAACACAGCGGGGAATGCGCGGCGCCGGCGCCTGCGGCGAAGCCACTTGACAAGGCGGAAGGAAAGACGTCGGTCGACCTTAAGAAACAGCTTGAAGGCCTGAGCGAGGAGCAGCTGCGGATCATTGCGGCGATCGACCGGGACGCCGGGCATATCGACGATATCATTGAGGCGACAGGACTGCCCACGGCGGTGGTCCTGGCTCAGCTCACCCGCCTTCAGGTCAAGGGCTTTGTGCGGCGGGACCCTGGACAGAGATTCTCTCTGAATATCTTGAAGAAGTGAGGAAGACAGCATGGCAAAGGCAAAGGATCTTGTCATAGTGGAGTCGCCGGCAAAGGCGAAGACCATTGAAAAATATCTGGGCGGCGACTATAAGGTGACGGCCTCGATGGGGCATCTCCGCGACCTGCCCAAGAGCAAAATGGGCGTGGATATCGAGCACGGCTTCGAGCCGCAGTATATCCCCGTACGTGACAAGACAGACCTCATAAACGAACTGAAGAAAGCGGCCGGGAATGCCGGGACCGTCTATCTCGCGACCGACCCGGACCGCGAGGGCGAGGCGATCTCCTGGCATCTCAAGGAACTGCTGGAACTGCCCGAAGAGAAGGCCAAGCGCGTCACCTTCAACGAGATCACCCGCAAGGTGGTGACCGAGAGCATCCGCCGCCCGCGCAAGATCAATCAGGATCTGGTGGACGCGCAGCAGGCGCGCCGCATTCTGGACCGCATCGTCGGCTACAAGCTTTCTCCGCTGCTCTGGCGCAAGGTCAGGACCGGACTCTCTGCCGGACGTGTGCAGTCCGTTGCCACGCGCATGGTCGTCGACCGTGAGGAGGAGATCCGCGACTTCAGGAGCGAGGAGTCTGGCTGCTCGACGCGCTGCTTTCCTGTAACGAGGAGGGGCGTTTCACCGCCCGCTTCTTTGGTGTTGGCGAGAAAAAGCAGGAGCTGCACAGTGAGGAGGAGGTCAAGGCGGTCATCGCCGAGACCGAGCACGAACCCTTTGTGGTCTCCAAGGTCAAGCGCGGTGAGAAGCAGCGTACGCCGGCGCCGCCCTTTATCACCTCGACCCTGCAGCAGGAGGCCTCCCGCCGCCTGAGCATGACCCCGCGCCGCACGATGTCGATCGCCCAACAGCTCTACGAGGGTGTCGAGATCAGCGGGCTCGGGAGCGTCGGCCTCATCACCTATATGCGTACCGATTCGCTGCGTCTGTCCGAGGAGGCGCTCGCCTCCGCGCGGGACTTCATCGTCAGCCATTACGGCGAGAGCTACTATCCCGGCCAGCCGCGCCGCTTCAAGACCAAGGCCGGCGCGCAGGACGCGCACGAGGCCATCCGGCCCACGGACGTGAACCTCACGCCAGAGCGCGTGCGCAAGGATCTGACGCAGGAGCAGTACAGGCTTTACCGCCTGATCTGGGGCCGCTTTACCGCCAGCCAGATGGCCAACGCCGTTTACGACAACGTCTCCGTGGACGTGCTGAGCGCGGGCTACACCTTCCGCGCCAACTACTCCGAACTCAAATTCCCCGGCTACACCGCCGTCTACGAGGAGGCGAAGGACGAGGAGAGCGAGGAACTGAAAAACCCGCTTCCCTCACTGAGCGAGGGGGAAATCCTGAAGCTCGAGAAGATGAAGCCGGAACAGCAGTTCACCCAGCCGCCTTCCCGCTACACCGAGGCGACGCTGATCCGCGCGATGGAAGAGAAGGGCATCGGCCGTCCCTCCACCTATGCGCCAACGATCTCAACCATCACGGCGCACGACTATGTCATCAAGGAGGGCAAGTATCTGCACCCGACGCCGCTCGGCGAGGTCGTGACCGCACTCATGAAGGAGCGCTTTGCCGACATCGTCGATCTGAAATTTACCAACCACATGGAGTCCGAACTCGACGAGATCGAAAACGGCAAAGCCGACTGGCGCAGCGTGCTGCAGGAGTTCTATACCGGTTTTGAAAAGGAATTCGAGAAGGCCGAGAAAGAGCTGGACGGCGTACGCATCAAGGTGCCCGACGTGCTCTCCGATGAATACTGTGAGGTCTGCGGTCGGCAGCTCGTCGTCAAGAAAGGCCGTTTCGGCCACTTCCTGGCCTGCCCCGGTTTCCCCGAGTGCACCTTTACCAAGCCCATCGTGGTCGAGATGCCGGGCAAATGCCCCAAGTGCGGCGGCCGCATCCTCAAGCGTACCTCCAAGAAAGGCTATGTCTTCTACGCCTGCGAGCGGGGGACCGACTGCGGCTTCATCACCTGGGACGTGCCGACCAAGGACTTCTGCCCGAACTGCGGAAAGACCCTCTTCAAGAAGGCGGGCCGCGGGCCGCTGAAATCCTTCTGCATCAACGAGGAGTGCCCCGCCTTCGTCCCCGAAGACAAGCGCGGCTACAAGAAGAAAACCCCGGCGGAGAAGGAAGCCTCCGCAAAAAAGACGACGGGGAAGAGCGCAGCGAAGACAGCGGGCAAGAAGAGCAGCGCCAAAAAGAGCCCGGCGAAAAAGAGCCCGGCAAAAAAGAGCGCCGGGAAGGAATAAGGCATGGAGACCGTGACCGTTCTGGGCGCGGGGCTCGCCGGAAGCGAATGCGCCTGGCAGCTTGCCCGCCGCGGCGTACCTGTCCGCCTTGTGGAGATGAAGCCCGGCAAGAAGACGCCCGCCCACAGCTCCGACTATTTTGCCGAGCTGGTCTGTTCAAATTCGCTGCGCAGCGACGAGCTCACGAACGCCGTGGGGCTTTTGAAGGCGGAGATGCGCGTCCTCGGCTCGCTCGTTCTCGAGAGCGCCGACCGGAACCGCGTCGCGGCGGGCGGCGCGTTAGCGGTGGACCGGGTGGGCTTCTCCCGGTATATCACCGAAAAGCTGGAGACCTGTCCGAACGTGGAGATCGTGCACGCCGAGGCGACGGAGATCCCGGAGGGGGAATGCGTCGTCGCGACCGGGCCGCTCTCGAGCGACGCGATCGCGGAAAAGATCTCCGCGCTGTGTCCGGAGAGCGCCCTGCATTTTTATGACGCGGTTGCCCCCATCGTCACGCTCGCGAGCGTGGATATGTCGAGCGCCTTTTTCGCCTCCCGCTACGACAAGGGGACAGCAGATTATGTAAACTGCCCGATGGACCGAGACGAGTATCTCGCCTTCGTGCGGGAGCTGGCCGCGGCGCAGGAGGCGGCGGTGCACGGCTTTGACGACGGCGGGGTCTTTGAGGGCTGCATGCCGGTCGAGGTCATGGCGCGCCGCGGGGTGGACACGCTGCGCTATGGGCCGCTCAAGCCTATCGGTCTGCGCGACCCGCGCACCGGCAGGGAGAACTATGCCGTCGTGCAGCTGCGGCGCGACAACGCCGACGGCACGCTCTACAACCTCGTGGGCTTTCAGACGCACCTGACCTGGGGCGAGCAGAAGCGCGTCTTCTCCATGATCCCGGCGCTCAAAAACGCGGAGTTCGTGCGCTACGGCGTCATGCATCGCAACACCTATCTGGATTCTCCGCGGCTGCTGGACCGCTATTATCGCCTGAAAACAGAACCGCGAATCTCTTTTGCCGGGCAGATGACCGGGGTGGAGGGCTATGTGGAGTCGGCGGCCTCGGGCCTGCTTGTCGGGATCGAGACGGCCGCGCGTATGCTCGGCCTGGCGGCGGCGGACTTCCCGCAGGAGACGGCGATCGGCGCGCTGGGGCTTTATGTCTCCGGCGGCAGTGTGGGCGACTTCCAGCCAATGAATATCAATTTCGGCATCATCACGCCGCTGGACCACCGGGTCCGCGGCAAGCGGAATAAGAACGCGGAGATCTCCCGCCGCTCGCTGGAGATCCTGGACGGACTGAGAGAAAGCAGGGAGGTATTGAAGCTGTGAAGATTATCGTGGACGCCATGGGCGGCGATCATGCGCCCGGCGAGATCGTCAAGGGCGCGGTCCGCGCGCAGCGGGAGCTGGGTGTTGAGATCGTGCTGGTCGGCCGGAAGGAGGACGTCGAGGACTGCCTGCGCGCCGAGGGCTGCGCGGACATCCCCGTGATCGACGCACGCGAGATCATCACGATGGAGGACGACCCGAGCACGGCGACCCGCCGCAAAAAGGACGCCTCCATGACCGTTGGCCTCAACCGGCTGCGCGACGGTGAGGCGGACGCCCTGGTCTCTGCCGGCAGCACGGGCGCGCTGCTCACCGGGGCGACGCTGATCGTCAAACGCATCCGCGGCATCCGCCGCGCCGCGCTGGCGCCGGTCCTGCCCGCGGGGGAACACGGCGTCATGCTCATCGACTGCGGTGCGAACGCCGAGTGTACGCCGGAATACCTGCTGCAGTTTGCCTATATGGGCAGCTTTTATGCGAAAAAAGTGATGGGCTGCCCCCAGCCGCGTGTAGGCCTTCTGAACGTCGGCACCGAGGACACGAAGGGCGACGCGCTGCGGCATGAGACCTTCGGGCTGCTGAAGGCGGCGGACGCCGAGGGGCGCATCCGCTTTATCGGCAACGTCGAGGGGACCGGCGTCTTTGACGGAGGCGTAGACGTCGTGGTGAGCGACGGCTTTACCGGCAATGTCCTGCTGAAGGCGACGGAGGGCGTCATCAAGTATATGATGAAATCTCTCAAGGGCGTGTTTTATGCGGGCACTGCGAACAAGCTGGCCGCGGCGGTACTGAAGAAGGACCTGAAAAAGATGGCAAAATCCATGGATGTCAACGAGGTCGGCGGCACGGCGCTGATCGGTATCTCCAAGCCGGTCATCAAGGCGCACGGTTCGTCCAACGCGGCGAGCATCTTCGCCGCCATCCGCCAGGCGAAGACCTTTGTGGAGTCCGGCACGGTCGCGGACATAACGGCCAATATCGAGTACATGAAGCTCAAGAGCGAAGAGAATGGATAAGCTGGAAGAGAGAATCGGATATCGCTTCCGCGACCGCGGGCTGCTTCTCACGGCGCTGACGCACAGCTCCTACGCCAACGAACGGCACGGCGACAGCCTGCCCTGCTACGAGCGTCTGGAGTTTCTGGGCGACTCGATCCTCGGCCTGGTGACGGCGGAATTTCTGTACCGCCACGAACCGCCGCTGCCGGAGGGGAGCATGACCCGGCTGCGCGCCGAGCTGGTGTGCGAGCAGGCGCTCCATAAGGTCGCACTCGAGCTCGGCATCGCGCCGTTCATGCGCCTCGGCAGAGGCGAGGAGAACACCGGCGGGCGGCAGCGCGCCTCGGTCCTCGCCGACATGGTAGAGGCGATTATCGCCGCGCTCTATCTCGACAGCGGGATGGAGGAGGCGCGCCGCTTCGTGCTCGAAAAGGTCCTCCGGGATGCGGAGATCAGTGAGACGCACCGCTCGAAGGACTACAAGACCGAGCTGCAGGAGCTCGTGCAGCGGCAGCCAAACCGCCGTATCGCCTATGAACTGATCGGGGAAAGCGGACCGGATCACAACAAGACCTTCTCCTTCCGCGTCACGATCGACGGCGAAGCGGCGGGTGAGGGCTGCGGACGCAGCAAGAAAGAAGCCGAACAGATGGCAGCCCGCCGCGCGCTCGAGGCGCTGCAGCGATGAGCGCCCGCGCAAGCATCCTGCCGGTCTTTGTGCCGCACTTGGGTTGTCCGCACGGCTGCGTGTTCTGCAATCAGCGCCACATCACCGGAGAACGGGAGCCGGCTACGGCCCGGACAGTCGAACAGGTCATGCAGCAGGCAGCCGCCTTGCCCTCCGGGGCAAAGCGGCAACTGGCCTTTTATGGGGGCAGCTTCACGGCCATTCCCGCGGCGCAGCAGGAGGAGCTCCTCGCGGCGGCGCAGCCCTATCTCGCGCGCGGGGAGCTCAGCTCGCTCCGCCTCTCTACCCGGCCGGACGCCGTAGACGGAGAGATGCTCGCGCGTCTGCGGCGCTATGGTGTGGAGACGATCGAACTCGGCGCGCAGTCGATGGACGACCGGGTGCTGACGCTGTCCGGACGCGGCCACACGGCCGCGGATGTGGAGAGAGCCGCCCGACTCGTGAAGGAGGCCGGGTTTGAACTCATCCTTCAGATGATGACGGGGCTGCCGGGCAGCTCAGATGAGAGCGACGCGGAGACCGCGCGGCGTCTGGCCGCGCTGCATCCGGACGGCGTTCGGATCTATCCCACCGTGATCGTGCGGGACACGGCGCTCTGTGCCCTGTGGCGTGCGGGGGAGTATCGGGAGCACAGCGTTGAGGACGCGGTGCGTGTGTGCGCGCGCATCCTCCCGCTCTTTGAGGCGGCGGAGATCCCGGTCATTCGCCTCGGCCTGAACCCGACCGAGGAGCTCTCCGCCGGCGCGGCCGTCGGCGGGGCCTACCACCCCGCTCTCGGGGAGCTTGTGCGCAGCCGGATACTGCGCAACAAAGCCGAGGCGCTGCTCGCGGATGTGAAACCCGGCAGCCGCGTGATCCTCGGCGTGAACGCGCGCGAGCTGTCGCAGATGATCGGACAGCACCGGGCCAATCTTGTGTGGCTGAAGGAGCGTTGCGCGCTCGCGGAGCTCTCCGCCCGTCCGGCCAACGTAAAAACCGGCGAGATCTGCTGCTTTTTCCTTGAAAAATAGGCGAAGACAGTATATAATATTTTAGTTAGTTTTTCGAAGATGCGAGGATGAGCATGTATCTGAAAGCACTCGAGATCCAGGGCTTCAAATCCTTCCCGGAGAAGACCCGGCTCACGTTTGAAAAGGATATCACCGCCATCGTGGGACCCAACGGCTCGGGCAAGTCGAACATTGCCGACGCCATTCTCTGGGTCATGGGCGAGCAGCGCAGCAAGACGCTGCGCGGCGCCAAGATGGAGGACGTCGTTTTCGGCGGCACCGAGAAGCGCAGCCCGCTGGGCTTTGCGCAGGTCTCGCTGATCATCGACAACTCCGGCCGCATCTTCGATTCCGACAGCAGCGAGATCATGCTGACCCGCCGCTACTACCGCAGCGGAGAGAGCGAGTACTTCATCAACCGCGAGTCGGTGCGCCTCAAGGACATCCATTCCCTGCTCATGGACACCGGCCTCGGCCGCGACGGGTATTCCATCATCGGCCAGGGGCGGATCGCCGAGATCATCTCGACCAAGTCCACCGACCGGCGCGAGGTCTTTGAGGAGGCCGCTGGCATCTCCCGCTTCCGCTACCGGAAGGAGGAGGCCGAGCGCAAGCTCGAAAAGACCGAGGAAAACCTTCTGCGCGTCAACGACAAGATCGAGGAGCTGGAGCTGCAGGTCGGCCCGCTCCAGAGACAGGCGGAGGTGGCAAGGCGCTATCTGTGCCTGCGCGACGAGCTGAAGGTCGTGGAGATCTCCGTCTGGATGGCAACGCTCGACAAGCTGCGCGAGCAGGCGGCGGGCGTCAAGGAGGAATACGAGCAGGCGAGCAGAAGCCTCGACGCGGCAAAAAGCGGTCTGGAAGCCCTCTATGCCTCCTCGGGCAGCATCAGCGAACGGATGCACCAGAAGGACACGGAGAGCGAGCAGGCGCGTGAACGGCTGCGCCTGGCCGAGGCGGCAGCGGCGGAGCGCGATTCCGCTGCCGCGGTGCTGCGGGCCAACGTCCAGAGCAGCACCGAAAGTAAAGAGCGCCTGCTGCGCGACATCGCCGAGCAGGAGAGCCGCGCCGCGGAGATCCGCAGCAGCATCCGCGAGGCCGAAGGGCGACTTGCTGAGATCGGGGAGGAGCTTGCCGCGCTCGCCGAGCAGAGCCAGCAGAACGGCAATGTCGTGGACGGCTGCCGCCTGAAACTGAAAAACCGCGAGGACATGGTCGTTCAGCTCAACGAGAAGGCCAATTCTCTCGCCGTCGAGCTGCGCAGCGTGGATGGCCGCATCCGTATGCTCAGCGATATGGAAAAGGATTACGAGGGCTATTCCCGCGCGGTCAAGACCGTGATGCGGGAGGCGGAGCGAGGGAATCTCCGCGGTGTGCACGGCCCGGTGGCCAATCTCCTGCGAGCTGACGAGGAGTGCGCTCTGGCCATCGAGACCGCTCTCGGCGCCGCCGCGCAGAACATCGTGATCGACAGCCAGAACAGCGGCCGCTACGCGATCGAAATGCTCAAGCGCATGGATGCCGGCCGGGCGACCTTCCTGCCGCTCGACACGATCCGGGGTACGGTGATGAAGGACGCGCCGGAAAACGATCCGGGCTTTGTGGGCGTAGCCTATGACCTGGTGACCTACGACGCGCAGTACGAGCAGATCGTGGCCAATCTGCTCGGCCGCACGGTCGTGGCCGAGAGTCTGACGGACGCGGTGCGCATGTCAAAAAACAGCCGCAACAGCCTGCGCATCGTGACGCTTGACGGACAGATGATCCATGCCGGCGGCTCTATGACAGGCGGCAGCAGCGTTTCCAAGAGCGGCATCCTCTCGCGCGCCAACGAGCTGGAGAAGCTCCGCCGGCAGCGCGGAAAGCTGGAGGAGAGCGAGAAAAAATGCGCGGACGAACTGGAGCGGGCGAGGTCCCACCAGGCCGCCGTCCGTTATCAGCTGGACATGGCGCTGGAAGACCAGGCCGATCTGCGCAGCCGCACGGCCTCCTTCGAGGCAGAGAAGCGCACGACCGAGGCCTCCGTGCAGCAGTTTCGCCTGCTGCTGGACGGCCTGACCGGTGACAGTGACGCCAGACAGCGCGCCGTGGACGCGGCCGACCGCCAGATCGTGGACTTTCAGGAGCGCTTGGCCGAAAAGGAGCGCGAGCGCGAGGCAGATCGGGAGACGATCCGGGTGATCCGGGACGAGATCGACGCCATAGCCAAGAGCCGGCTTGAGCTCGAGGGCAAGCGGACAAAGGCCGAAAAGGAGGCCCAGAGCCTCAACGCCGAGATTCTGGACCTCGAGCGCCTGACCGCGCGCATCGAGCAAAAAAAGCTGGCCGCTGACATGGAGGAGAAGCAGATCCTCGACCGGCTCTGGGACAACTATGAACTGAGCCACACGACTGCCGAGGCGCTGCGGCAGCCTGTGGAAAGCTTCAGCAAGGCGAATCGCCGCATCGGGGAGCTCCGCCGGGAGATCGGCGAGCTGGGCACGCCGAATCTCGGCGCGATCGAGGAGTACGAGCGCGTCAGCACGCGCTACCGATTCCTCAGCGAGCAGCGTGACGACGTCGAAAAGGCGAAGCGGGAGCTGCTGGATGTCATCCGGGAGATCACCGGCGAGATGGAGAGCGTGTTCCTCGAGCAGTTCCGGGCAATCAATGATGCTTTCCGCGAGACTTTTTTGACGCTCTTCGGAGGAGGCAAGGCCGAACTCGTGCTGGAAGACGAAAGCAAGGCGCTCGACTGCGGGATCGAGATCCGCGTGCAGCCGCCCGGCAAGGCGCTTTCAACGCTCAGTCTTCTCTCCGGCGGCGAGATGGCCTTTGTAGCCATCGCGCTCTACTTCGCCATTCTGAAGGTCCGGCCCACCCCGTTCTGTGTTATGGACGAGATCGAGGCGGCGCTGGATGAGGCAAATGTCGCGCGCTTCGCCGAGTACATGCGGCGCATGGCTGGGAAGACACAGTTTCTCATCATCACGCACCGCCGCGGCACCATGGAGGAGGCGGACATGCTCTACGGCGTGACCATGCAGGAAAAGGGCGTCTCCACGGTTCTGGAGCTGGATCTGGACAGTGCCCGCAAATCCATTGAGGAGTAAGAAACCATGGGATTTTTCGATAAGTTTTTTTCCGGTCTGAGCAAGACGCGCGGGAACCTTGAGGAACTGGAAGAGCTGTTCCAGGATTACGCTCCCGACAGCGAAGACTTCTACGACGAGCTTGAAGAGCTGATGGTCCTCGCCGACACGGGCGCCGCGACCGCCGAGCAGGTCGTCTATCTCATGAAGAAAAAAACCTGGGAGGACCGCTATCGCCGCGGCGACGAGGCGCGCGCGGGTCTGATCCAGGTGCTCAAAAAGCTGCTCGACGTCGGGGACACCGCGCTCAAGCTGGACACGAAGCCCTCGGTCGTGCTGATGGTGGGCGTGAACGGCGTCGGCAAGACGACCACGATAGGCAAGCTTGCCCGGCAGTTCAAGGACGAGGGCAAGAAGGTCATGCTCGTCGCGGGCGATACCTTCCGCGCGGCCGCGGCCGAACAGCTCGGTATCTGGGCGACGCGCTCCGGAGCGGATATCGTCCGCCACGAGGAGGGCAGCGATCCCGGCGCCGTAGTTTTCGACGGGATCAGCGCCGCAAAAGCCCGCGGCTGCGATGTGATCATCATCGATACCGCCGGCCGCCTGCACAACAAGGCCAATCTCATGAACGAGCTGTCCAAGATCCGCCGCATCGTCGACCGGGAACTCCCGGAGGCGTCCGTGGAGACGCTGATGGTGCTCGACGCGACGACGGGACAGAACGGCCTCATCCAGGCCAAGCAGTTCCTCGAGACTGCCGGCATCACAGGCATCGTGCTCACGAAGCTCGACGGCACCGCCAAGGGCGGCATCGTCTTTGCGATCGCGAACGACTTGAAGCTGCCGGTGAAGTACGTGGGCGTCGGCGAGGGCATCGACGATCTGATCCCCTTCGACGCGGAGACCTTTGTCACCGCGCTGTTCAAACGATAAAGGAGAAAGCCATGCCGTTAACAAGCAAACAACGCTCCCAACTGCGCGCGCTGGCCGCCGCCGAGGACACCATCGTGCAGGTCGGCAAGAGCGGGATCACCGACAACCTCATCGCCTCCGTGAACGCAGCGCTCAAGGCGCGGGAACTCATAAAGGGCCGGGTGCTGGAAAACTCCATGCTCAGCGCCCGCGAGGCCTGCGATGCGCTCTGCGAGGCCTGCCGGGCCGAGGCCGTGCAGGTCATCGGGACCCGGTTCGTACTGTACAAACGCAACGAGAAAGATCCCCGGATCGTTCTGGTAAAGGATCGGAAGAAAGCATGAAGATCGCGATCTACGGCGGAAGCTTCAATCCGCCGCATCTCGGCCATGCCGAGGCCGCCCGGACGGTTTATGAAGAGCTGCGGCCGGATATATTTCTCATTGTCCCGGACAATATCCCGCCGCACAAAGAGCAGGATGAAAACAGCCCGACGGCCGCACAGCGCCTGGAGCTTTGCCGCCTTGCCTTCGCGGATATCCCCGGCGCCGTCGTGTCGGACATCGAGACGAGCCGCGAGGGAAAGAGCTATACTGCCGACACGGTGAGCATCCTGCGGGAGCGCTATCCGGAGGACGAACTGCTTCTGGTCATCGGGACCGACATGCTGCTCTGCTTTGACGAATGGTATCGTTTTGAATATCTCCTCTCGGAGTGCACGCTCGTCGTGCTTCCGCGCGACGATTTCCACGAGCGGGAGCTGCGGGAGAAGATCCGCAAGCTGGAGGCGGAGCACGCGGCGCGCATCACGCTGCTGAGCCACACGCCGCTCGAGATGAATTCGAGCGAGATCCGCGAACGGCTGAAGCTGCGCCTGCGGGCCGGCCTTCTGGACGACCGGGTATACAGCCTTATCATCCGCGAGGGCTGGTACGACGCGCTGCCGGAGCTGAGCTGGCTGCGGGAGAAGGCTTATGCCTTTCTTGAACCGCAGCGGATCGCGCACGTCGTCGGCTGCGAGAGCGAGGCGGTCATGCTCGCCAAGACCTGGGGCGAGGATCCGGATACCGCCGCCACGGCGGGGATCCTGCATGACATCACAAAAAAATATCGCGGTGAAGAGCAGTTGAATCTCTGCCGGAAATATGGTATCGTGTACGATATGGCCGAGGCGGAGAACCCCGTCATCCTCCACGCCCGCACGGGCGCGGCCATGGCCCGGGAGCTCTTTCATGTGTCGGAGGAGATCCGGAACGCCATCCGCTGGCATACGACCGGAAAGCCCGACATGACGACGCTCGAAAAGATCCTGTATCTGGCCGATTTCATCGAGCCCACCCGGGATTTTCCCGGTCTGGACGAACTGCGGGAGCTCGCCTACAAGGACCTGGACGCCGCGATGGGCCTTGCGCTGTCGCTGAGCATGGGCGATATCCGCCGCCGGGGACATGAGGTATACAAAGACACGCTGGACGCCTACCGCTGGTACTGTGAAGAGCGTGATTGAACAAGGAGGAAAAAGATGACATTGACTCCCGAACAGATGGCCGCCATCGCCGCCGCGGCGTTGGAGACCAAAAAGGCAAAGGACGTGAAGATCCTCAAAACCGCGGAGCAGACCGTGCTGGCGGATTATTTCGTGATCTGCAGCGGCAGCTCCGCCCCGCACATCAAGGCGCTGGTGGATGAGGTCGACAAGGAACTCTCTGAAGCCGGCGAGCCGCCGATCCGCCGTGAGGGCCTGCGCTCGGACATCTGGGTGCTGATGGATTTCGGCAGCGTGATCGTGCACGTCTTCACCGAGGAGGCACGCAAGTTCTACAATCTTGAGCGTCTCTGGAGCGATTCGGAAGAGGTAAGTCTCTCATCCCTGCAGAGCCCCTGACTACAGGGGCATACCGAAACAATAAAAATGGAAGGATGAAAGACTTATGAAATACGATTTTGCGGTCATTGAGAAAAAATGGCAGGACAAGTGGGAAGAGTGCAAGCCCTACGCCGCTGTCACCGGCGATCCGCGCCCCAAGTTCTACGGTCTGATCGAGTTCCCGTACCCGAGCGCCGCGGGCCTGCATGTCGGCCACCCGCGCCCCTTTACGGCCATCGACATCGTCACGCGCAAAAAGCGCATGGACGGTTATAACGTGCTTTTCCCCATCGGCTACGACGCCTTCGGCCTGCCGACGGAGAACTTTGCCATCAAAAACCACATCCACCCCGCGATCATCACGAAGCAGAATATCCAGAACTTCACGCGTCAGCTCAAAATGCTCGGCTACGGCTTCGACTGGGACCGCTGTGTGGACACCACCGATCCCAAGTATTATAAATGGACCCAGTGGATCTTCCTCCAGATGTTCAAGAAGGGCCTGGCCTATAAGACCACCATGCCCATCAACTGGTGCACGAGCTGCAAGTGCGGCCTGGCCAACGAGGAAGTCGTCGAGGGCGTCTGCGAGCGCTGCGGCTCTCCGGTCGTGCGCAAGGAGAAGAGCCAGTGGATGCTGCGCATCACCAAGTACGCCGACCGCTTGATCGACGATCTGGACGATCTGGATTTCATCGAGCGCGTCAAGGTCCAGCAGAAGAACTGGATCGGCCGCTCCACCGGCTGTGAGGTCAGCTTCAAGACCAATACTCCGGACGCCGTCACCGTCTACACCACCCGTGCCGACACGCTCTTCGGCGTGACTTACATGGTCATCTCGCCGGAGCACCCGCTGCTGGAAAAGTGGAAAGAGCAGATCCGAAACTGGGACGAGGTCGCGGCCTACAGGGAGGCTGCCGGCCGTAAGTCCGATTTCGAGCGCGGAGAGCTCAACAAGGACAAGACCGGCGTGCGCCTCGAGGGCATTGAGGTCTATAACCCCGCCAACGGGAAGACCGTCCCGATGTTCGTCTCCGACTACGTCCTCATGGGCTACGGCACCGGCATCGTCATGGGCGTGCCCGGCCACGACCAGCGCGACTGGGACTTCGCCACCAAGTTCGGCCTGCCCATCATCGAGGTGGTTGCCGGCGGCGACATCACGAAATGCGCTTTTGTGGCCAAGGACGACACTGCCGTCATGGTCAACTCCGGCTTCCTCAACGGCATGACCGTCAAGGACGCCATTCCCGCCATGAAGCAGTATGCCGTGGAGCAGGGCTGGGGCCGCGAGAAGGTCAACTTCAAGCTGC
>JAFXTM010000032.1 GCA_017535865.1 Oscillospiraceae bacterium | reverse complement strand
GCTGCTGCTGCCCGCCGGAGAGCTGGAAGGGATAGGCGTTCTCCTTGCCCTCGAGGCCCATCTTTTTGATCAGCTCCAGCGCCCGCTCGCGCACTGCCTCCTTATCCTCGCCGTGGAGGATCGGCGCCTCGCAGATGTTCTTCATCACCGAGTAGTGCGGGAAGAGCTGGAAGTTCTGGAACACCAGGCCGAAGCGGGTGCGGAAGCGGTTCAGCTCCGCCTTCGGGGCGTAAACGCCGTCCTTCACCGCGTACTGCCCGTCGTACAGGATGTCCCCGCCGTCGGCGCGCTCGAGGAAGGAGGCGCAGCGCAGCAGCGTCGACTTGCCCGAGCCGGAGGGCCCGATGATGGAGATGACGTTGCCGCGGTCCACGGAGAGGGAGATGTCCTTCAGCACCGCGAGGGAGCCGAAGGATTTTTCGAGCGCGCGGATGCTCAGGATGCTCGGGCTCCCGCCGCCCGCCGCGCTTTGGATCGTATCTGCCATGTCGCTCCCCTCCTCTCAGCGGTAGTAGTCCAGACGTTTCTCCACGCGGCCCATCAGGTAGTCGACGACGGCGTTGAACACGTAGTAGAACACGCCGGCGACCACGAAGGGCATGAAGCTCGTCTGGGAGTTCGCGATCTGCTTGCCGATGGTGAACATCTCCTGGTACGAGACCGTGAAGGCCATCGAAGTGTCCTTGACCAGCGTGACGACCTCGTTGGTGACGCTGGGCATGATGCGCTTGACGACCTGGGGCAGAATGATGCGCAGGAAGGTCTGGGCCTTCGTGTAGCCCAGGACCTCGGCCGCCTCGTACTGTCCGACGGAGATGGACTCGATGCCGCCGCGGTAGATCTCGGCAAAGTAGGCCGCGTAGTTGATGGAGAAAGCGATCACGACCGGGATCAGCTTGTTGCGCGCGACGTTGGTCCCGAAGAGGTAGTAGGGGCCGTAGGTCACCGCGAGCAGCTGCAGCATCAGGGGCGTGCCGCGCAGCACCGTGATGCAGAAGCGGGTGATCGCGGAGATCAGCTTGAGCCGGCTCATGCGCAGCAGCGCCACGATCATGCCCAGCGGGAGAGAAAAGAGCAGCGTCAGAAAAAAGATGGCGCAGGTCTTGCCCAGGCCTTCGCTCATCTTGACGATCATGGTCATCAAGGTCATAGGGAAAACCTCGTTACACAGATTTACCCGAAAGCGCGGCAAGCCGCGCTTTCGGGTCAGGAATCACGCTATGGGGCTTTTCGCGGGCGGATCAGTCCTCGTCGGCGCTCAGGAAAATGAGGTTGTTGACGATCTCGGCGTACTCCTCCTTGGCCGCGATCTCGGCATAGGTGCCGTTCTCGACCAGGGCCTGGATGGCCTCGTCGACCGCCGCGCAGAGCTCCGCGTCCCCGGCGCGGAAGGCAATGCCGTACTGTTCGGCGCCCAGATCCTCGTCGATGATCGCGAGACCCTCGTGGCTCGCCACATAGCTCGCCGCGACGGGCAGGTCGACGAACACCGCGTCGACGGCGTTGCCGCCCAGCTCGGTGAAGCACTTCAGGAAGCTGTCGCAGGTCAGGACGCTGTCAAAGGTGCCGGCCAGATCCGCCAGGTCGCCGCCCAGCAGGGCCTCGCCGGAGGTGCCGAGCTGCACCGCGACGATCTTCCCGGCCAGGTCGGCCGAGCTCGTGAAGCCGCTGTCGGCCTTCACGACCAGCACCTGCGTGTTGTCATAGTAGGGCTCGGAGATCACATAGCCGGCTTCCTTCATGCTGTCCAGGATCGTCATGCCGGACCAGACGCAGTCGCACTCCATGGAGTCGAGCTGGACCAGCTTCTCGTCCCAGTTCACGCCGAAGATCTCCAGCTTCCAACCGAGATAATCGCAGACCGCCTGGCAGACCTCCACGTCAAAACCGGTGTACTCGCCGTCGTCGCCCAGATAGCTGAAGGGCGGGTATTCGGGGTCGATGCCCATGATAAAGGTTTTCTCCTCCGCGCCGGCGGATGCGGCGCAGCCGATGAACAGCGCGGCCGTCATGGCGAGGACGAGTATCCAGGTAAGCAGTTTTTTCATTGTTTTTTCCTCCCTGATCGGTGGTCTCCCGAGGGGCTCCCCTCAGGACTTCATCATGCTATCACATTAAAGCGCTATTGTCAAGAAGAATTTGCCCCGCCGCCGGCGTACCGGCGGCCGACAGCCGCCCGCGGTTTTCCGGGCGCAGACATTCCGGGCGGCCGACAGCCGCCCCTGCGGAGGAAGACGGGGCCGATCCGTATACGCGGGGGTGCCTCCGGAGGTCCCGCGGTTTCCTCCGAAGCCCGGCCATGGGCCGTCGGGGGCGACGGCCCGTGCGGCAGGATCCTTCGTTCCGCGCGGGATGACAGCGGGTGCGTTCAGGCGATTTGCTGTGCAGATTTTGCACAGCGCGAAAAAAAGCGTTTTTTCCTCTTTAATTCCTACTTCGGTTGTAGTATATTCGCTCTGAAGGGAGGCTGAATCGATGAACGTGACGACCAGAGGGCGCTATGCGCTGCGCGTGATGATGGATCTGGCGCAGCAGCCCGGGGACGGCTTCGTCTCCCTTAAGACCATCGCCGAGCGGCAGGGCATCTCGATGAAGTACCTCGAGATGATCGTGGGGCAGCTCAAACGCGCGGAGCTCGTGGAGAGCAGCCGCGGCAAGGAGGGCGGCTACCGCCTCAGCCGCGCGCCGTCCGCGTACAGCGTCGGGGAGATCCTGCGCTGCCAGGAGGACAGCCTCGCGCCCGTCGCCTGCATCCGGGACGGCGGCGTGGACTGCGATCAGGCCGCGCTCTGCCGCACGATCCCGATGTGGAAGGAGCTCGACGAGATCACCAACCGCTACCTCGACTCCGTGACCCTGGAGGATCTGCTGACCGGGGAAAGGTGGAATCAGCGGCCGCCGCTGACGGGTACAGAGGAAGGCGGGCGCTGATTTCCGCAGCCGCGCCGTTGGCAGGCCGCGGCGTTCAAGCCCGGCCCGGGAACGGTATCCGCGGCAAGGCGGATATCCGTTTCTCCCCGCGGCCGCGTTTGTTTTTGCTTTGCCGGGGACGAACGGCCTCCGGCGGGCGGATTGCCACGGCAGCGTGCGCACTGCCTCGCAATGACAGAGGCGCCGCGCCGTTGGCGGGCCGCGGCGTTCAAGCCCGGCCCGGGAACGGCATCCGCGGCAAGGCGGGAGTAAAAATCGCCTTCCCATCAAGGGGAAGGCTGTAAGGAACAGTTCATTTATAATTTTTTCATCATACACAGAAAGGAACGATCCACACCATGTTCGTTTACGCAGACAACGCCGCGACCACCAGCGTCTCCAAAGCCGCGCTGGACGCGATGCTCCCCTACCTGACCGAGAACTACGGCAACCCCTCGAGCCTCTACGCCTTCGGCCAGCGGGCGCAGGAGGCCCTGCAGGAGGCGCGCGAGACCGTCGCGCACTACATCAATGCCGATCCGAAGGAGATCTACTTCACCTCCGGCGGCTCCGAGGCCGACAACCAGGCCATCGTCTCCGCCGCCCGCCTCGGCGCGCGCAAGGGCAAGAAGCACCTGATCTCCACGAAGTTCGAGCACCATGCCGTGCTCCACACCCTCGCCAAGCTCGAGAAGGAGGGCTATGAGGTCACACTGCTCGACGTGCACGAGGACGGCGTCGTCCGCCTCGAGGATCTGGAGGCCGCCATCCGCCCCGACACCGCGCTCGTCACCGTCATGTTCGCCAACAACGAGATCGGCACCGTGCAGCCTGTCGCGGAGATCGGCGCGCTCTGCCGCGCCAGGGGCATCCCCTTCCACTGCGACGCCGTGCAGGCCGCGGGCCACATGCCCATCGACGTCAAGGCCATGAACATCGACATGCTCGCCATGTCCGGCCACAAGTTCCACGCGCCCAAGGGCGTGGGCGTGCTGTACGCGCGGCGCGGCATGGTGCTCACGAACATCATCGAGGGCGGCGCCCAGGAGCGCGGCAAGCGCGCCGGCACCGAGAACGTCGCGGGCATCGCGGCCCTCGCCGCCGCGCTCAAGGAGAGCTGCGACAACATGGAGGCCAACACCGCGAAGATCATCCCCATGCGCGACAAGCTCTTCGCCGAGCTCTCGAAGATCCCCCACAGCAAGATCAACGGCTCCCTCGAGCACCACGTCCCCGGCACGGTGAACATGTGCTTTGAGGGCATCGAGGGCGAGAGCCTGCTGCTCAAGCTCGACGACGCGGGCATCTGCGCCTCGTCCGGCAGCGCCTGCACCTCCGGCTCGCTCGATCCCAGCCACGTGCTGCTGGCCATCGGGCTGCCGCATGAGGTCGCGCACGGCTCGCTGCGTCTCTCGATCGGCGAGTACAACACGATGGAGCAGATCGAGCATATCTGCAAGACGGTGCCGAAGGTGGTCGAATACCTGCGCGCCATGTCCCCGGTCTGGGACGAGCTGCAGAAGGGCGAGAGAAAGCACCTGATCTGAGGCTTCCGCTCTGCCTTCCCCTCAAGGGGGAGCCCATTTGGAATCGTAAATTTTTAGGAGGATAGAAACATGGCACTCTACAGTGAAAAGGTAATGGATCATTTCCGCAATCCCCGCAACGTCGGCCAGATCGACGACGCGGACGGCGTGGGCGAGGTCGGCAACGCCAAGTGCGGCGACATCATGCGCATGTATATCAAGGTGGACGAGAACCGGGTCATCACCGACATCAAGTTCAACACCTTCGGCTGCGGCAGCGCGATCGCGACGAGCTCCATGGCCACCGAGATGATCAAGGGCAAGACCATCGAAGAGGCGCTGAAGCTCTCGAACCAGGCCGTGGTCAAGGCGCTCGACGGCCTGCCCACCCACAAGATCCACTGCAGCGTCCTGGCCGAGCAGGCCGTGCGCGCCGCGGTGAAGGACTACTACGACCGCCACGGCATCGCCTACAACCCGGAGGACTTCAAGGAGATCGATCCCGAGGAGGCCCACGGCGGCCACTGCGGGCTGTAAAAAAATACAGAAAAAGCCTTCCCCGCGCGGGGAAGGCTTTTTCTGCTTTTACCGGGCTTTGTACGTTTCCCGGAGGCGCATATACTCCGTGTAGCCGAGGATGTCCTGGTACGCCCGTCGGTCCTCGAAGCGGCCCTGCAGGAAGAGGTCCCGCGTGGTCCCCTTCTCCCGGTACGCCACGTAGTACTCGTTCATCACCCGCGCCTCGAGCAGGATCGAGCCGAGGGGATGGATCACGAATTTATAGCCCATCTCCTGCAGCTCCCGGTCGCTGAAGATCTGTCCCTCGGTGAATTCGGCCACATCGTACATCACGATCGGCCTGTCCTCCCGGTACGGGGAGCGGTAGCGGGTGAGCTCCCGGGCGACACGGGCGACGTCCTCCCGCCGGACGAGGTTCTCCGGCATGAGCATGTCCGCGCCGACGTCCCAGAACAGCTTGCAGCGCCGGATCGTCTCCTCGACGCCCATCGTGTTGAAGCTGTCGGTCCGGCCGATGATCATGAAATTCGGGTCGCGCCGCGCGTCGCAAGCCGCCCGGATCTTCGCGCAGATCTCCTCCGCGGGGACCACCGTGACGCCCTCCATCGCGCCGCACTTCTTCGGCATCACCTGATCCTCGATGTGGATGCCGCTCACGCCCGCAGCCTCATAATCCCGGACGGTCCGGATCACGCTGGTCACGTCGCCGTAGCCGGTGTCCGCGTCGCAGACCAGCGGGATGTCGAGGACTGAGGCCAGATAGCGCGCGCGGGTGATCATCTCGGTCGCCGTCCCGATCCCGATATCGGGGATGCCGAGATAGCTGGCCATGGTGCCGTTGCCGCCCATATAGCAGACGGGAAAGCCGTTTTGCTGGACCAGCCTCGCCGTGAGCCCGTCGTGGCAGCCGGGCGCCGTCACGATCTCCTCGCCCCGGAGGAGCTCGCGCAGGCGCGCGTTCTTTTCCGCACTTGTCATGCTCTCTCTTCTCCTTCCTTGTCGCACAGCTCCAGCAGCGTCTGCGTGAAGCCGTATTTCTCCGCGAGGCGGCGGGCCTCGGCCCGGCCCTTCGTGCCGCGCTTCCCGGTCCGGCGGGCGCGGATCATCAGATTCTTCGGACTGTGCTCGAAGTCCGTGAACTCGATCATGTCCACCTTGTAGCCCATGTCCTCGAGCACCCTGCCGCGGATCGCGTCGGTCAGCAGGGCCGAGAGCCGCTCCTTCAAAAGCCCGTGCCCGAGCAGGATGTCATAGTCCCCGCCCTTCCGGATCGCGGCGTTCACCTCGTGCTGGCAGCAGGGCACGGAGAAGATGTAGTCCGCGCCCTTTTCGATCGCGTAATACAGCGCGTAATCGGTGGCGGTGTCGCAGGCGTGCAGGGTCACGACCATGTCCGCCCTCTCGCCGCAGAGCGCGTCGCGGCTCACGTCCGCGCGCACGAAGCGCAGCCCCGTGTAGCCGTACTTCTCCGCGATCTGCGTGCAGCGCGCCACCACGTCGGCCTTGAGGTCGTAGCCGATGATCGTCACGTCCATGCCGCGCTTGACGGCGAAGTAGTAGTAGAGGATAAAGGTCAGGTAGCTCTTGCCGCAGCCGAAGTCGAGGATCGTGATCGCCTTGCGGTCGCTCTCCGCGAAGGCCTGGTCGATGAGCTCGACGAAGCGGTTGATCTGCCGGTACTTGTCGTAGCGCGCCTTGACCACCCGGAAGTCCGGCGTGAAGACGCCGAGGTCCACGAGCGCGGGGATGTTCTCGCCCTCGCGCAGGATATAGCCCTTCTGCCGGTCGTGGCTCTCCGCCCCGCCGGGACGGGGCAGCGCGGCGCCGGCCGCGTTCTTTTTATAGCGGCCGTTGGTTTTGAGGCTGTACTGTGCGCTCTCCGTCTCCGTCACGAGCAGGGCCTGGCGGTAGCGCCCGTCCCACTCCGCGCGGCAGAGGCGCAGCAGGGCCCCGGCGTCCAGGTTCTCGTGAAAGACCTGCGCGCCGCGCTGCCGCTCGAGCTGAAAGAGGCGCTCGCCCCGCAGCGTCAGCGGGCGGACGCTCAGCTTCGCGTCGGCGGTCCGGTCGAGCGGCTGGCTGAACACGGCCTTCGTCAGCGTCCCGAGCGCGGCCTCCAGCTCGAGACTCAGGCTCCGCTCAGCCATCGTCGTGTCCGAAGAGCTTTTTGAGCCGCAGGGCCGCGGCTTTCAGCTCGTTCTTCGAATAGGAGTTGTTCTCGTCCGCGAGCACGGCGGCGACGGCCTCCTTCGCGTCGCAGCCACGGGCCACCATCGCGTCCACCAGCATCGCCTCGGCCGAGACGGTGTGCTCGACCTTGCGGAAGAGATAGTCCTCGTCGACCTCGAGCGCGAGCGCGTACTCGCCCTTGTCCCAGCTCCCCTTGGCGAGCAGCTGCTCCTTCACCGCGGCGGGCGTGCCGCGGAAGCACATCTCATGCAGCTTGGTCATGTCGTTGCAGAGGCAGAGGCGGCAGCGCACGCCCTCTTCGATCAAAAAATCCACGAGGTCCATGACGCGCTTCGGGCTCTCGTAGAGCGCGAAGGTGCGCGTGTCGCCGCGGCGCAGCTTCTCCACCAGCCTGCGGCGGTCCGCCCGCTCGCGCGGGAAGAAGCCGATGAAGGCGAAGCTGCTCAGGTCGAAGCCCGAGATGGCCAGCGCGTTCACCGCCGCGCAGCAGCCCGGCACGCCCACCACGCGGATCCCCGCCTCCACGGCGGCCTTGATGAGCTCGTTGCCGGGGTCGGAGATGCAGGGGGTTCCCGCGTCCGTGATGACGGCGACGCTCTGCCCCTGCAGCATGGCGTTGACGAAAAACTTCGCCTTGCCGTACTCGTTGAATTTATGGTTCGAGACCAGCTTGTTGCGGATCTCCAGCTTGTTCAGCAGCACCATCGAGCGGCGGGTGTCCTCGGCGGCGATCATATCCGCCTCCTCGAGGATCTGCCGCCCGCGCGGTGACATGTCCCGCGCGTTGCCGATGGGCGTGGCCACGATATAGAGGGTGCCGGTCTTTGCTTCGTCCATGGCGTTTCTCCGTTTCTTCGGTCGTTCTGGGAAAATTATATTCCCCGCCCCGGGGAGTGTCAAGCGCAGACGGCGTGGGAATCCGCATCTCCCGGCGGCCAGCCCAAAAAGCGCATGATATGGAGCTGTCACCGTTGAGGAGTGAAAACGGATTGCCACACCAGTGACGTCGGTCACCGGTTCGCAATGACAAGACGCGGCCGGCAGCGGCGGGCGGCCGACAGCCGCTCCTGCGCGGGGAGACGGGCGGAGGCGTTTTTTCCCGGAAGAATCCTCACGGCGCGCTCCTTTCCAAAAAGCGGCGGCCGCATCTTGTCAGGAAGAGGATTCTTTGATAGAATATAGTTTACTGTATATTTCGTTTCCTGTATTTCCCGTTCTTACTATTCTTGCATGGAAAGGACCCGCCATGAAGAAAAAGATAAATCCCTTCTGGCTCGCGCTGTCCGTCCTGCTCTGCCTCGCGGTCTTCGCGCTCTGTGTGTTCGCCGGGCGCGGCGGCATGCTGTACCTGCAGCCGGACGGCGAGGCGCAGGAGGTCGTCGCCTACTTCTTCAACTCTCTCATCGCCGGGGAGTATCGCAGCGCCTACGCCTGTCTGTGCGATTACAGCGAGCTCGGCCTCGGCCACGCGCCCGCGAGCGGCACGGGCCGCACGCTCTATGAGGCGCTGCAGCGCAGCTACGGCTTCACGATCACGGAGGACTGCCGCGTGGACAAGCTCACGGCCGTGCAGCCGGTGCTGCTGCGCTACCTCGACGTGAAATCCGTGGAGACGCAGATCGCCGCGCGCGTGGAGGACATCGCCGCCGAGCTCGTGTCCGAGCGCAGCGCGCCGGAGATCTACGACGAGGACGGCGCCTACCTCGCGAGCTTCACCGACGAGGTCTACGCCACCGCGCTCGACGAGGTGCTGCGCGACGAGGAGGACTATTACAACACCGTACCGCTCGAGATCGAGCTCGAATACAGCGGCGGCACCTGGCGCATCCGGACCTCGCCCGCGCTCTTCACCGCCCTGCTGGGCGGCGTCTGAGGGGGTGGGACCATGACCAGACGCAAACGCGAAAGCGCCGCGAAGCGCGCGGGCTTTGTGATCGTGAGCCTGCTCTTCGCGCTGCTCTGCCTCTTCCTGCTCGTGCAGGTCGGGCGGTATTTCCACCCCGGTGTGCAGCCCCCCGCCGCGGCGAGCCTCTCGACCACCGACCTCGGCGCGCGGCTCGAAAACGCCCTCCAGAACTCCAAGGCCGACGCGCTCAGCGGCATCGCCGTGATCAAGAAGCACTACGTCATCCCCGAGGACGCGGCCGCCGCGCCGGTCCCGGACGAGCGGGCTTTCAGCACCTTCTCCATCGGCGAGGCGCAGAAGGTCCTGCCGATCATCGAGAAGGCGCGCAAGTCCGGTCTGCTGGACGGGCAGGAGGTGCTTTTCGACCCGGACGCGGACTTCTACCACGACTCCTTCATCGGCTGCTATTATGACGAGACGATCCTGATGATCCTCTGGAAGGAGGTCATCGAGGGCCACGTCTGCTCCTGCTGCGAGGTCAAGATCGCGGACGCCTCGCAGTTCCGGCGCAAGATCGCCGGGGACACGCTCGGCTCCCCGGTCTGGCTCTACGCCTCGGAGCTCGCCGCCGCCGTGAACCCGGTCGTCGCGATGAACGCGGACTTCTACATGTTCCGCGACTTCGGCACCGTGGTCTACGACCGCCAGCTCTGGCGCATGGATGAGAGCACCTACACCGGGCAGTACAAAAAGTACAACTGCATCGACACCTGCTTCATCGACTCCTCCGGCAACTTCCACTTCACCCACCGCCTCGAGGAGCGCAGCCGCGCCGAGATGGAGCAGTACCTGATCGACAACGACATCCTCTTCTCCCTCTCCTTCGGGCCCGTGCTCGTGGAGGACGGCGTGCTGCAGCACTGCGACTGGTACCCCGCCGGGGAGCCGACGCAGGCGTATTCCCGCGCCGGCATCGGCCAGGTCGACCGCCTGCACTACTACTACATGTCCCTCAATCACGCGCCCGAGCGCGCGGCGGACTGGACCGTGGACCGCTTCGCGCAGGCCTTCTATGACAAGGGCGTGCCCAACGCCTACTGCCTCGACGGCGGCCAGACCAGCGAGATCCTCTGGCGCGGCGAGCCCTTCAACCACATCGACAACGTCAACGGCGGCGGCGAGCGCGCGGTCAGCGACATCATCTACTTCGCCTCGGCCCTGCCGGAATCGGAGGTGCGCCCATGAGTCAGATCGCCTATCTCGCCCACGGGCTCACGCTCTACTGGCCCTCGCTCGTCCTGGCGCTCGGTCTCGCGGCGGGGCTCTGCCTCTCGCTCGCGCTCTACCCGCGCTATAACCGCCACAGCGCGGCGGTCTGGGTCTTCTTCCCCTTCGCGCTGATCCTGGGCCTGTTCTTTTCCCGCGTCGTCTACTGGTACTGTCATCTGGAGCAGTTCGGCTCCTTCTGGGAGGCGCTGGTCGATTACAACCGCGGCGGCTACGCGCTCTTCGGCGTGATCTTCGGCGTCTGGGCCGCGGCCTTCACGGTGCGGCGGCTCGGGCTCGTGCAGCGCATGGGGCGCCTGCTCGACGCCGTCGCCACCGGCCTCTGCCTGAGCTTCGCCTTCATCCGGCTCTCCGAGCTCTGGGGCGACGCCTGCCGCAGCCGCATCACCCTGCCCGAGGGCTTTTTCCGCCGCCTGCCCTTTGCCGTGCAGAACGCGGAGGGCGGCTGGCCGCTCGCGGTGTTCTTCTACTCCTTCGTGCTGCTGTTCGTGATCACGGCGCTGCTCGTGCGCTTTTACCGGCAGTACCGGCGCTTCCCGATGGCAGACGGCAGCAGCCCCAACGGGAACGTCTTCCGGCTCTTCCTGCTGCTCTGGGGCCTGACGGAGATCGTGATCGACTCCCTGCGCTACGACTCCTGCTTCATGCACTTCATCTGGCTCAAGCAATTGAACCCCTACGCCAGCTTTGTGAGCCTCGGGCA
Organism: Oscillospiraceae bacterium; assembly: GCA_017535865.1. GTDB lineage: Bacteria > Bacillota > Clostridia > Oscillospirales > Oscillospiraceae > Limivicinus. The sequence goes on along the minus strand of JAFXTM010000032.1, from coordinate 2,861 downwards.
GATCTTCGCGGCGGTGACGATCCTCGCCGTGCTGATCCGCTTCACGCTCGTGCGCGTGCGCGGAAGGAGGGGCGGCTGGAAGCTCGTCCTCGCCTGGCTCGTCTATCTCGCGAGCCTCGTCGGCGCGGGCTACTTCGGGGAATACAAGGTCCAGCGCAGCGCCGACTACGCGCTCTGCTACCCGATCCAGATCGTGTCGCTGCTCGTCATGGGCGGCGTGGTCTGGTGGACCTACAAGGGCTGTCTTTACAAAGAGGACATCGCGGAGTGATACGGGATAGAAAGCGGATCGCCGCACCAGCCTTCGGGCTGGTGCGGCGATCTGTTTATTCTTTTGGCACGTCCAGCTTGTAGATCTTCGCCGCGTGCTCGCCGAGGCGCTCCGTGTGCGCGCGCAGAAGCTCCTCCGCGAGCAGCCCCTTGGACGCGAGCTCGCACAGGCGCTGCTGGATCTCCGGCTCGGTATTCTGCTTGAAGACCCGGTAGCGCACCGTGATCGTGCCGCCGGGATAGACGTGCACGCTCCGCAGCTCCCCGTCCGGGTCCACGGCGTACTCCGCCTGCGGGCTGTCGGTATAGAAGATCGCGGTCGGGTTCCCGCTCGGATAGACCTTGTAGACCGGCGCGCTCTCCTCGCCCACGCGGACCTCGCCCAGGGCCAGGATCGGCCCGTCGAGCTCCTCGTCGAAGTTGATGCGCGCGTCGAGCAGACGGAGGTTGTTCAGCTCCACCATGCGCCGCTCCATCGCCGCCTCGTCCCCCGCGAGGGCGGGGTCCTCCGCGAGCACGCGCTCGCGCCAGACGTCGAGCCTGAGGTCGAGGTTCGACCAGATGACGTATCTTTCCATCGGCTCCTCCCCTTACTCGGCCACGGCTTCGGCGGCCTCCGCCGCCTTGATCTTCGCCAGCTCCTCCTCCTCGAGCACGCGGTAGGCCACCTTGCCCACGAGGGTCTTCGGCAGATCGTCGCGGAACTCGATGTCGTAGGGCATGGCGTACTTGGCGATGTTCTTCCGGCAGTAGGCGAGCAGCTCCTCCCGGGTCGCGTCGTTCGCCGGGACGTTCGCCGCGAGCTTCACGAAGGCCTTGACCTTCTGCATTTTGTAGGAGTCGGGCACGCCGATGATGCAGCTCATCTGCACCTTCTCGTGCGCGTCTAGGATGTTCTCGAGCTGGGCGGGGTAGATGTTGTAGCCCGAGGAGATGATCATGCGCTTGGCGCGGCCCTTGAAGTAGGTGAAGCCGTCCGCGTCCATGACGCCGAGGTCGCCCGTGTAGACCCAGGTCAGGCCGTCGGCGTGGCGCCGCAGGGTCTTGGCGGTCTCCTCGGGGTGCTTCATGTACTCCTTCATGACCGTGGGCCCGGCCAGCAGGATCTCGCCCTCCTCGCCGTAAGGCAGCTCCCGATCGGTGCCGGGCTCGACGATCTTCATGTACACGTCGGGCAGCGGGATGCCGATGCTGCCCTCCTTGGCCATCGAAAGCGGCGTGAGGCAGCAGGCCGTGACCGTCTCGGTCGTGCCGTAGCCCTCGCGCACCTGGATCTTCGCGCCGTGGTCGGCCAGGAACTTGTCGAGCTTCTTCTTGAGCTCGATCGACAGGCTGTCGCCGCCGGAGAACACGCCCTTGAGGAAGCTCAGGTCCGCCTTTTCCATCGAGGGCAGGCGCAGCAGCGCCTCGTAGAGCGTGGGCACGCCCGCGATCAGGTTGCAGCGGTACTTGATGAGATCCTTCGCGTAGCTCTTGGGCGTGAAGCGCGGGATCAGGATGCAGCGCCCGCCCTGGGAGAGCATGGTGTGGATGCACACGCCCAGGCCGAAGCCGTGGAAGAGCGGCATGGCCGAGAGCATGCGGTCGCCGATCTCGAAGATGGGGTTGGCCGCGATGATCTGCTGGCCGAGGGCGTTGAAGTTCTTGTTGGTGAGGACGATGCCCTTCGTGGTGCCGGTGGTGCCGCCGGAGTAGAGGATGACGGCGGGGTCGTCCCCGACGCGCTTGACCTTGTAGTTATAGAAGCAGTGCTCGGCCAGGTGCATGAACTCGTTCCAGCGGATGACCGGCGCGTCCTTCGGGATCTTGCGGATCTTGCGGCCCTCGGTCAGCATGTAGCCGGCGCGCACGGGCTTGGAGAGCGCGTCCTTCACCGAGGCGATGATGATGTTCACGACCTTCGTGTTCTCGCGGATCGACTCGAACTTGTGGTAGAACTGGTCGAGGGTGATCGCCGTGACGGATTCGGACTCGTTGAGGTAGAACTCGATCTCCTTCTCGGCGGAGAGGGGGTGGATCATGTTCGCGATGCCGCCGACGAGGTTCACGGCGTAGAACATGTAGATGGCCTGCGGGCAGTTGGGCATGGCGATGGTGACCTTGTCGCCCTCGCGCACGCCGATGGTCTTGAGCGCCTTCGCGCAGCGCTCGGTCTCGCGGATCAGCTGGCGGTAGGTCGTCGAGCGGCCCATGAAGTCGAAGGCGATGTGGTTCGGGTACTGCTCGGCGATGCGCTGCACGGCGTCGAACATGGAGCCCTCAAAGTAGTTGAGGTGCATCGGCACATCCACCATGAAGGGCGCCCAGGGTGTTTTGGCGGTGATCGTTTCCATTTATGTCTGTCTCCTTTGTCTCTCTAAAACGCGCGTCCTTCCCGGAACGCGCTTTTTTCATTCTAAACGATAAGACGGGAAATGACAAGAGACAATTGCAAAAAACAGCCCCGGTCCCCTGTAGGGTTTACAATGATGTGTGACAGCAAGTAAAAAAAGATAGCGAATAGGAGTGGCCTGTATTAAGGTTGAGTTGTCCAGACAAAACCGAAAGGCAGGTGCCACCCTATTCGCCATGAACAAGATAACACAAACCGC
>JAFXTM010000031.1 GCA_017535865.1 Oscillospiraceae bacterium | reverse complement strand
TGTTCTCCAGCCCCAGCTTCGTGGCCTGGATCTTGACGGCGTAGTGCTGGTTGTTGTCCTCGCCCTCGCGGCTCAGGTAGTCCTGATAAGCCGGGTCGCTCTGGGCCTTGGCCGTGACGGGCATATAGCCCTCGGTCTCGGAATAGGCGATCTGCACCTCGTTTGAGAGCAGATACTGTGCAAAGAGCCAGGAGGCCAGCACCTCCTGCGCATCGCCCTTGTTGAACACGCAGATGCTCGGGCCCTGGGAGATCATGACCGGATTTTCCGGGTCGAACTGCGGCACGGGCAGTACCGCCGTCTCAAACTGCACGATCTTGTCGGGGCTGATGTCCAGCAGCGGGGCGTCGGAGCCGATCCAGGTCGCACCGGCGGTGGAGTCCACGGCGAAGATGCACTGGCCGGCGTTGAGGAAGTTGGCCGGGTAGCTTGAAATCTTGAAGGTCGAAAACGCACCGCTTTTGACATGCTCCGCGATGGTATAGAGCAGCTCCCTTGTCGTGTCGTTGAAGATCTCGATATCCCCGGCGGCGGTGGAGTAGCCCGCGCCGCGCTGCCGCAGCATCTGGATCATCATGTTGTCGGTGGACTTGTAGATGAAGGGGATCATGACCTTCTGCCCGTTGAGCAGGAAGTTCCCGCCTGCGTCCCGGGCCATGGCGGCCTCGGACACCTCCCACACGAAGTCCCAGGTCAGCACCTCGGGCAGGGTGTAGCCGAGCTTTTCCACAAAGGTCTTGTTGACATAGCAGGCCTCGGTCGAGCGCATGAAGGGGATCGCGTAATGGATGCCGCCAATCGTGCATTCGTCGAGGAAGGCGCGGATCACTTCGTCCTGTTTGGGACCGTCGTAACGCAGCTCGCTCCCGCCGAAGCCGTAGCGCGCGTCGGCAAAAAGCTCGTCGAGCGGCACGACCACGTCCGTGCCGGTGAGGTAGGTCGCGATGTGGTCGGGATAGGTGATGCAGACGTTGGGCGTGGTGTTGGTGGCGATGTTGGTGATGACATCGTTGTAGATGCGGCTGTAATCGGTGTAGAGGCGCATGCTCACGTCGATGTTCGGGTAAAGCGCCTCAAAGTCCGCCATGGCCTTTTCATAGATCGCTGTCTGGGTCTTGTTGGTGTCGTTCTTGGCCCAGAAGGTGATCTCGTAGCGCTTCGCGGTATCGAAGCTCTCCGGCACGGCGAAGGCGATCCGCTCACGCGAGCCGTGGCAGCCAGAGAGCGCAAAGAGGCTCAGCAGCATCAGCGCCGCGAGCAGCAGGGAAAGAACGCGCCGCTTCATCCCTTCGTCCCCCCTCTCGATACGCCGGCCATGATCTTCTTGTGGAAAAGCAGGAACAGCACGATCAGCGGCACCGAGATGACCACGACCGCGGCCATCATGGCGGGGATGTTCTCCCGCCCGAAGCCGTTCTCGCGGATCTCCTGGATGCCGTTGGAGACCAGGAAATAGTTGGCGTCGTCGGTGATGAGGCGGGGCCAGACGTAGCTGTTCCAGCACTCGATCACTTTCAGGATGGTGATGGTGACCATCGTGGGACGGCAGATGGGCAGCAGGACCCGCAGCAGATACTTGAGGTCGGAGGTGCCGTCCACCTTTGCGGCGTAGTAGAGCTCATCCGGGATCTGGGCGAAGTTCTCCTTGAGCAGATAGATGTAGAACACCGAGGTCACGCTCGGCAGGATGAGGCCGAGGAAGGTGTTGCGCAGCCCCCAGTCCGTGATCGTGACGAAGTTCGTGATCACGACGAGCTCATTGGGGATCATCATCAGCGCGAGGAAGAAGGTGAAGACCAGGTCCTTCCCGCGGAAATCCAGCCGCGCGAAGGCGAAGGCCGCGAGCGTGATGACCACCAGCATGATCGCCGTCGTCGCGAGGGTAAAGATCAGCGTGTTCAGAAAATATTTCGCGAGCGGAACGGCGGTGAAGGCGTCGACATAGTTCTGCAGCGTGGGGGAGAGCGTAAAGAAGCGGGGAACGTACTCGCTGTTGTAGGCGCTGTAGCTCTTGACGGAGCTGAGGAGCATCCAGTAGAAGGGGAAGAGCACCATCAGCGCCCAGAGCACGAGACAGAAATAGGTAAAGCTCTTGCGGACGCGCTCGCGGCGGCGGGCGCGGCGTTCGATCGATTCATAGTTCATACCCGTCGCCTCCTCAATAATGCACGTTCTTGCGGCTGATCAGGAGGTTGATGCAGGTGATGGTCAGGACGATCACGAAGAGGATGATCGCCGCGGCCGAGGCGTAGGAGGGATAGCCGCCGCTGTCGCCGTAAAGCATGTCGTAGACATAGCCGACCATCGTGTTCATGCCGGCGGCGTTGAGGTTCACGCCGAAGATGGCGACCGCGTCCGAATAGGCCTTGAACGCGCCGATGAAGCCGGTGATGATGAGGTAGAAGAGCATGGGGGAGATCATCGGGAGCGTGATGCGGAAGAAAATGCGGCTGCGGCTCGTGCCGTCGATGCGCGCGGCGTTGTAGTAGTCCTGGTTCACCGAGGCGAGGGCCGAGGTCAGGATCAGGATCTTGAAGGGCATGACGACCCACACCGTGTAGAAGCAGAGCACGAACATCTTGGCCCAGTGCGGCCCGTCGATGAAGTCGACGGGCCCGGCGCCGAACCAGTGCAGCATCAGGTTCACGAGGCCGTCCGTGTAGGCGGTCTTTTTGAACAGGATCATAAAGACCAGACCGACGGCCAGAGTGTTGGTCACGTAGGGAAGGAAGTAGACCGTCTGGAAGAGGTCCTTGAGCTTCTGAATGGAGCTGAGCCCGACGGAGATCAGCAGCGCGAGACCCGTGGAGAGCGGCACCGTGATGATGACGAGGACAAAGGTGTTCTTCAGCGCCTGCAGAAAATAGGGGTCGTGCAGGACGTAGGAATAGTTGTAGGGGCCCACGCCAAAGAAGCTTTGGGAGGCGGAGTTGTAGCCCTCCTCGAAGGAGTAGACGAACACGTCCACCAGCGGATAGACCAGAAACACGCCCAGAAAGGCGACGGCGGGCAGCAGATAGAGCCAGCCCTTGGCAGATCTTCGTTCCATAGGCGCGCCTCAGCTCAGCTCGACCGCGAGCCGTTCCTCGCTCTCGCGGTGGAAGAGGAAGACCTTGTGGGGCTTGAGCGCGAAGCGCACGGTCCCGACCTGCGTGTCCGGCCGGTCCTCGGCGCGGATGATGGCGCGGATGGCCGTGCCCGCGCAGGCCGGATGCCCGGCGACCACGCTGATGTCGCGGCCCATGACCTCCACCGCGCGCAGCTCACAGTGCAGGGGCCCGGCCTGCTCGGGCGCGAAGCCCTCCGGCCGGATCCCGACCCAGACCTTCTGGTCGGGCAGCGCGGCCTTCAGCACCGCGTCCTCCCCGAGCCGGAGCAGCCCGCCGCGGACCTCGCCCTCAAAGACGTTGATGGGCGGCGTGCCGAGAAACTTCGCCACAAAGAGGTTCACCGGACTGTCGTACACGTCCTGCGGGCGGCCGATCTGCTGGACCACGCCGTCCTTCATGACCACGATACGGTCCGAGATGCTCATGGCCTCCTCCTGGTCGTGCGTCACGAACACGGTCGTGATGCCGGTCTCGCGCTGGATGCGGCGGATCTCCTCGCGCGTCTGCAGCCTGAGCCGCGCGTCGAGATTCGAGAGCGGCTCGTCGAGCAGCAGCACGCGCGGCATCTTGACCAGCGCGCGGGCGATGGCGACGCGCTGCTGCTGTCCGCCGGAGAGCTCGGAGGGCTTGCGGTCCATGAGCGTGTCGATCTGCACGAGTTTCGCCGCCTCGAGCGCCCGACGCAGCATCTCCTCTTTCGAGGGGCGCTCCGCGCCCTTGAGGTTCTGCAGCGGGAAGAGGATGTTTTGCCGCACCGTCAGATGCGGATACAGCGCATAGTTCTGAAAGACCAGCCCGACGCCGCGGTTCTCAGGCGGCAGATCGGTCACGTCGTCCTCGCCGAAAAAGATCCGGCCGCTCGTGGGCTTCTGCAGCCCGCAGATCAGGTTCAGCGTGGTGCTTTTGCCGCAGCCGGAGGGACCGAGCAGACCGATCAGCTCGCCGTCCGGGATCTCAAAGGAGAAATCGCTGACTGCGACCACATCCTCCTTGATCTTTTTGTTGCGGTTGGGAAAACGCTTGGTCAGGTTCTGTAAGACAACTTTCATGGCGCCGCTCCCTTCCTTATATTGGAGTGCCTGTGTCTATACTTTATCGCCCAAACGTCCCCGCGTCAATCGTTTTCTTTGCCGCAGCCGCCCTCACAGCAGGATGAGGATCACGGCGGCGAGAATGGCCAGCAGATACAGCGCGCCGACGATCTGCTGGGCGGGGGTGCTGGTGGTGGTCCGGATGTCTTCGTTCATGGGGATGACCTCCTTGTTTTTTTGAGATGGTTCAAGTATACATAACGCACTGTCCGTTATACCGGACAGTGCGTTATGGGGGAGGCGGATTTCCCGCTCTTGCATCCGACCGGGAGAGCGCGTATACTGTACGCGAAAGAAGGGAGGCGCCGCGCCATGACGTTTCAGATCGTTCCCGGCTATGACCGGCAGGAGGATATCCTCGCGCTCTTTACCGAGTACACCGCCATGCTGGTGGCTTCGGACAAGAAGTTCGCGTATTATCTCGATATCCAGCACTACGACGACGAGCTGCGCGACCTGCGCGCCAAGTACGGCGAACCGGCGGGGCGGCTGTATGTCGCGCTGGCGGAGGACGGCGCCCCGGCGGGCTGCATCGCGCTTCACCGGCTGGACGACGAGCGCTGCGAGCTCAAGCGGCTCTATGTGCGCCCCGCCTACCGCGGACAGGGCCTCGGCTCGCGGCTCGTGGCGCGCATCCTCGACGACGCCCGGCAGATCGGCTACCGCGCCATGCTGCTGGACACGCTCCCCGTGCTGGACAGCGCCGTACGCATGTACCGCGGCCTCGGCTTCTACGAGATCCCCTGCTACAACGACAGTCCCATCGACGAGACCTATTTCTTCCGGCTGGACCTCTGAGACGATGCGGGAGATACGACCTGATTTTTACCCGCGCTTCACCTGCCGGGCCGCGGGCTGCCGACACTCCTGCTGCCGCGGCTGGGAGATCGACGTGGACGGGGAGAGCGCCGCGTATTACCGCGCGCTGCCAGGCCCGCTGGGGGAGGAGCTGCGGGCCGCGCTCACGGAGGACGCGGAGGGCTGGCATTTCCGCCTCGACGCGGAGGAGCGCTGCCCCTTCCTGCGCCGCGACGGGCTCTGCCGGCTGATCTGCGAGCTGGGGGAGGACGCGCTCTGCGACATCTGCGCGCTGCATCCGCGCTTTTACGCCGCCTGCGGGGAGTATGAGCTGGCCGGGCTCGGGCTGAGCTGCGAGGCCGCGGCCGCGCTGCTGCTCGAGACCGACGCGCCGCTGCGCTTTGAGGCGGAGGGGGAGACGCTCACCCTGCCGGAGCTGCTGGCGCGGCTCGGCGAGCCCTGCGAAGAGGAAACCCTCCGCTTCGTCCCGCGGCCGGAGCGCGCACGCTGCGCCGCGCTGCTCGCGGCCTTCGCCCGCACCGAGCCGATCGACGCCGCCTGGACGGAGGAGCTCGACGCGCTCGCGCGGGAGCTCGATGCCGCTGTGACGGCGGCCCGGACCCGCGCCGAGACATACGACCGCGGCCGCTGGGACCGTATCCTCGGCTACATCCTCTTCCGGCAGCTCGATCGCCTGGGGGAGCGCCCCCTCGCGGCGTTGCTGGAGTACGCCCGGCGCTGTACGGAATTCATCTTTCTGCAGACCGCGCGGGACGGGAACGCGGCGGAGCATCTGCGCCGCTGGTCGGAGCAGATCGAATACAGCACGGAAAACGTGGAGATCCTGCTGGACGCATAAATAACACGGGGCCGGTCGTTCGACCGGCCCCGTGCTTTACTCATACAGCTTCTGCACAGCTGCCAGGTGCTCTTTCAGCCCCTCGCGGATCTCCGCGGGCCCGAGCAGCTCCGCCTCGTCGCCGAAGCCGAGCAGCCAGGCATAGAACTGCGGGCTCACCGCCACCGGCGCGGTCACGGTGAAATGCTCCGCCCCGTCCGGGGCCAGGATCAGCCCGCGCCCGAAGCGGTCGATGACCGCGCCTGCGAGCTGCCGGGAAAAGCGCATCCGCACAGGCCGCACCGCGCCGCCGAACATGCCGAAGACCTGCTGGGAATAGGAGGCCATATCCACCTTCGCGAAGGCCTCGCGCCCCTGCCGCGGCTCGCTGCGCGCGGCGATGCGCTCCATCTTGTCCACGCGGTAGTGGCGCAGCTCCCCGCTCTCCTCGTCCCAGCCGAGCAGATAGTAGTTCTCGTTGTCCCACATCAGCGCGAAGGGGCTCACGCGGTACCAGTCCCCGCCGTGGCGGTAGACCCGGGAGCCGTCCGGCGCGTAGTCGAAGTAGCGGAAGCGGATGCCCCGGTCGCGGGCGATGGCTCCGGAGAGCTCGTCCACGTTGTAGTAGACGCTTTCGTTCATCGTCTTGACCCGGTTGTGCACGTAGACCTGCCGCTGCAGGAGCTGCCCCTCGTACACGCTGGTGAGGCCCTCGATCTTGCGGATCAGGCTCAGGGTCTTCTTGTGGGTGATGAACTTGGAGGACTGGACGCTGTCCACGAGGAGCTTGAGCTCGGGCAGCTCAAAGTCCCGCGAGGCGACGTAATAGCCCGTCGCGCGGCTCTTGGCCGAGACGATGTCCAGCCCGAAGAGGCGCAGCGCCTCCAGATCGTCGTAGACCGTCTTGCGGTTTGCCGTGATGCCGTAGCGCCCGAGCTCGTCGAGCATGTCCGCGATCCCGGCGGGATGCGCCTCGTCCGTCTGGCGCAGCAGGTAGCGCATCAGATACAGCAGCCGCAGCTTGGAATCAGCCGATTTCCCCATCGTTACAGCCCATAGGTCTCCGCCAGCGCGCGGAAAGCGGGCAGCGAGCGGCGGATCATGTCGGGAGAGACGCAGTAGGCCAGGCGCACATAGCCGCCGAGCCCGAAGTCGTCGCTCGGGACCAGCAGCAGCTCAAACTGCTTCGCCCGTTCGGAAAAGGCCTTCGCGTCCGGCTCGGGACTCTTCATGAAAAGATAGAAAGCGCCGTCGGGATAGACGCAGTCGAAGCCGAGCGCCCGCAGGCTTCCGTACAGCAGGTCCCGGTTTTCGCGGTAGATCGAGAGATCCGAGGTCAGGGCCAGGCAGCGCTCGACGACGCGCTGCATGAGACTCGGGGCGTTGATATAGCCGACCGCGCGGGCGGCCCCCGCGAGCGCGTCGAAGACGTCCTGCTTTTCGGCCATCCGATCGCTCACGGCGAGGTAGCCGATACGCTCCCCCGGCAGAGAGAGGGACTTGGAGAAGGAATAGCAGAGGATCGCGTCGTCGTAAAAACGCAGCACCGAGGGCGGGAGCGTACCGTCGTAGACCAACTCGCGGTAGGGCTCGTCGGAAACGAGGTAGATCGGGTGCCCGAAGCGCCGCTCCGCCGCACGCAGGATCTCGCCGATGCGCGTCAGGACCTCGGCGGAGAGCACGACGCCGGAGGGGTTGTTCGGCGTGTTCACGATCAGCAGCTTGGTCTTTTCCCCGATGCTTCGCTCCAGAGCGGCGAGATCGGGCCGCAGATCCGCGGCGGGCGGGACGACGTTCAGCGTGCAGCCGGCGCCCTCGACAAAGACGCGGTATTCCCCAAAATAGGGCGCGAAGGTGAGCGCCTCCTCCCCGGGAAGAAGCAGCCCGCGGCAGCAGATGACAAGGCCCGCCGCGGCGCCGCAGCAGACATAGACGCCGTCGGCCGAGACGGGCGCGCCGAAGCGTGCGCGCAGATCCTCCGCGACGGCCTCGCGCAGACTCGGCAGTCCCGGGGCCGGCGTATAGCCGTGCAGCGCCGTGCTGTCCTCCCCGGCCAGCAGCTCGCGGATCGCCTCTTCGACCTGCGGCGGCGCGGGCACGCTCGGGTTGCCGAGGCTGTAATCAAAGACCTTGTCCGCGCCGATCGCGGCCTTGCGCGCCGCGCCGTATTCGGCGATCTCCCGGATACAGTTTCTGCTCCGGCCCCAGGCCAGACTTTTTTCGGGCAACATGGGAAAACCCCCTTGCATTTTTCGGAATATAGAGTATTATAACGATTCCGGAAAAGGAAGGCAAGGTATTTGATAAAACAACGGTAGATCGCGCAAAATCCAATTGACTTTGCCGTACGCTTGGGGTATTTTTAAGAAGAAGGATGTTGCGCTGAATAGTTCAGTTTTTTGGAGTTTTTATATGAAAAAAGAAATATTTGCCGCCGGCAGGGTGGAACTTGCCGGAAACCATACCGACCACCAGAACGGGCGCGTGCTCGGCTCCGCGACCTCCCGGGGGCTCTACGCCCAGGCGCAGGCAAATGGGGAGGATGTCGTCCGCGTGCGTTCGCGCGGCTTTTCGGAGTTTGAGGTGCGGCTGAACCAGCTTGCCGTTCGGACGCAGGAGTTCGGGACTTCCAAGGCGATGCTGCGCGGCGTGCTCGCGGCCTTTCAGGAGCTGGGGCTGAAGATCGGCGGCTTTGACGCCACGGTCCGCAGCACCATTCCCGCCGGCGCGGGGATGAGCTCCTCGGCGGCCTTCGCGGTGCTGATGGGCCGCATCCTCAACCGCCTCTTCAACAACGACGAGATCGAGCCGATCGTGCTCGCACGCGTGGCCCAGAGCGCGGAGAACCGCTATTTCGGCAAGCCCTGCGGGCTGATGAGTCAGCTCACCTGCGCGCTTGGCCAGACGCTCTATATCGACTTCAAGACCCGGGAGATCGAGCCCGTCAAAGCGGACTTCGGTTCCATGGGCCTGACCCTCTGCCTGACCGACACCGGCGGCAGCCACGCCGGGCTCGACACCTCTTACGCCCGCATCCCGGCGGACATGGTCTATATCGCCAACCTCTTCGACGAGGGCGTGCTGGGCGACGTGGACCCGGCGGCCTTCCGCGCCAAGGGCTGGGATCCCTCCAACCGCCCCGTGCGCCGAGCCATGCATTTCTTCGACGAAAACGAACGCGTCCCCCAGATGCGGGACGCGCTCAAGCGGCGCGACGGAGAGGAATACATGCGCCTGATGAACGCCTCGGGGCGCTCCTCGGAGCGGCTGCTGAACAACATCGTCACCAGCGCGACCGGCGACACCAAGCTCCAGCAGGGTCTGGAGGAGAGCGCGAAGCTCCTCGAGGGCAAGGGCGCCTGGCGCGTCCACGGCGGCGGCTTTGCCGGCTGCGTGCAGGCGCTTATGCCGACGGACTATTTCCCCATCTACCGCGCCGCCATGGAGAAGAGCTTTGGCGAGGGCAAGTGCTGGGAGATCAAGGTGTCTTGATCTGCGACAAAAGAACAACTGCGTGGACCGTCAGGTTCACGCAGTTGTTTTTTCAGGCTTGTTCACGATCCAGACGCCGAGGCAGACCAGCGCGAGCGCGAGCAGGCAGCGCGGCGGATCCAGCTTCTCACCGAGCAGCAGCGCCGCGAGCACGACGCCGAAGACCGGGTTGAGGAAGGTAAAGACGATGATCCGCGATACCGGGTGCCGCTGCAGCAGCAGAGCCCAGAGCGTATAGGCGACGGCGGAGACGAGCCCCAGATAGAGCATCAGCAGCCAGGGCCCCGCCGCGTCGGCATGCAGCCGCCCGCCGCCGAGCAGTGCCGCGAGCGTCATCAACAGCCCGCCCAGAATAAACTGCCAGCCGTTGAGGACGACCGGATCCTCCCGCGCGGAGTAGCGCTTGATAAGCACCGAGGCCAGGCCGTAGGAAGCGGCGGCGAGGATCAGAAAGCCCTCGCCGAAGAAGGAAAAGCCTTTCTCGAGCGGACCGCCCACACTCACGAGGACGACGCCCGCGAAGCCCAGCAGACAGCCGAGCAGCTTGCGCGCGTTCAGCTTCTCCTGCCGGAAGAGAAAAACGGCGAAAAGAAGCGCGAAGAAAGCGCTGGTGGGGGAGACGATCGAGCCCTTGTATCCCGGGGCGCGGGACAGGCCGACAAAAAAGAAGACATACTGGACCACGGTCTGGATCAGAGCCAGGCGCAGGATCATCCCGCCGGAGCTCCGCTTCGGGAGCAGAACACTGCGCCGCAAAAAGCTGCCCAGCACGACCGACAACACGCCTGCGAGCAAAAAGCGGATCCCGGCAAAGAGGATCTGGCTCATGACGTCCGCGCTCTCCACACCGAAAAGGCGGTATCCCAGCTTGATGCAGGACGCGGCGCTGCCCCAGAGCAGATTGGCCAGCGCGGCCGCCGCGACGACGCCGGCCGCGGTCGAAAGAAAATCGGTTTTTTCAGCGTGCGTGTTCATGGAGAGCCCGGCTTTCCTGAGGCAAACGCGCAGCGGCGCCGCCTCAAAATACTGAGGATAGTTATAGCACGGGCGCCCGCGGCTGTCAATCTGCGCAAAAGAACAGAGGAAGGGCTTGTAAAACATGGCGGTCTTGTGCTAAAATACTACATTGAATTGGTGTATCCCGATCACCCCGGCGGAAGCCGGCATCCTTCTCAATAGGGGGAATACCTTGTGAAACACTATGGAAAGCTGATTATCGTCTTTGCGCTGCTCGCGGCGCTCGCCCTGCTGGCCGGCTGCAGCCTGCTCCCCGGCAAGGCGGAGCCGACGCCGGAGCCGACCGTGGAGGTCACGCCGACGCCGGAGCCCACCCCGGAACCCACGCCGGAGCCGACGCCGGAACCCACCCCGGAACCCACGCCGGAGCCCACGCCCACGCCGATTCCGGTCGACCCGGCCAAGCTGCCCTCCGCCACGAAGGAGCCGACGGATGAGGTGGTTCAGGAAGCGGGAAGCTGCTACTTTATCGTGCACTTCCACAACGCCAAGACGCTCGAGTGGCACTTTGTCAGCCCGGACGGCAGCGAAGACCTGAGCTATGATGAGGCCCTCGCGCGCTTCCCGGCGCTGAAGAGCCGCCACGGCGACCGCGACACGCTGGATCTGTCGAACATCCCCATCGAGATGGACGGCTGGAGCGCGTATTGCCGCGCCAGCAACGACGAAGGCTCGGTCGACGGCAAGCAGGCGAAGCTTACGGTGACGTCCGGCCCGAGGCCCGCTGCTACGCCCGCGGCGACGCCGGCCCCGGCCCCGACGCCGGAGCCGACCCCTGCTCCGACGCCCGCGCCTGCGGAAAAACCGGCGGAGACCGCGCCTGAGGCGCCGGCCGGGCAGGAGCCCGAAGCGGCAGCAGAGGCGGAACCCGATGCGGCGGCAGAGGCGGAACCGACAGAGGCGTCCGCCGCGCCGGCGGCTGCCGAAGCGACCCCGGTCGTGGCGGACTGGGACCTGACCGAGCTCCCGGAATCCTGGTTTGACGACGCCGCCTTTTTCGGCGACTCGATCTCCGTGACGCTCGAACGGCACTGCGCCAAGACCGGCGATCTGAGCGGCGCGCTGTTTCTCTGCGAGAACTGCTTCGGCGTGCGCAACGCCGTCTCCGGCAAGGTGAAGATCTGGTATCAGGGGAAGGAATACTTCCCGCAGGACGTGCTGCCGCTGACCGGCGCAAAGAAGATCTTCTGCATGTTCGGCGTCAACGACATCGCGCTCTACGGCAAGATCGACCGGACGATGGAGCGCTGGGGCGACTTCGTCGCCAACATCCGCAGCACCTGCCCGGACATCACGATCGTGATCGAATCCTGCCTGCCCGTCTATCACACCATCCATTACGACGGACTGGACAACGACTGCATCGACGAGTATAATCAGCGGCTCATCGAGTTCTGCCGCGAAAACAACTGCGTCTATGTGGACATCGCCCACTATTTCAAGGACGAGCACAACGGCATGGCCGCGGAGTACTCCTCCGACCAGTACGTCCACGTGACCTATGACGCGACCGCGCTCTGGGTCGAGCAGCTGAAGAATCCCGCGAACTACTCGGTGGATCCGAGAACCTTCTGATATGTACGGTATGCGGAAGCGGCTTCTCCCGCTGCTGCTCCTTCTGGCGCTTTTGCTCCCGGGCTGCGGGAGCAAAAGCGCGCAGACGGCGGATCTGCAGCGGGTGTACGACGAGGCCGTCGGCGGTGCGGACTGCCCGGAGATGCTGCTGCTGAACGAGCAGCGCGTGAAGAACTATTACGGCATCGATCCCGCGGCCTGCCGGCAGCTCATTATGGCCGTCAGCGACGACGGGCTGCGGGTGGATGAGATCTGGCTGATCGAGGCGGGGGACGAGAAAGCGGCCGAGGCGCTGCTGGAAGCCGCACGGTCCCGGATCGAGCAGGTCTGCGTCGAGACAAAGGACTATCTGCCCGCGCAGTACGCGGTGGCAAAAAACGCGCAGGCGCTGCGGATCGGCTGCAGTGTGGCGCTGTTCATCTCCCCCGACGCAAAGGAGATGGCAGGGATCTTTACGAAAGCGTTTCAGAAATAGCCATGGTCTTTTCCAGCAACGTTTTTCTCTTTTTCTTTCTTCCTGCCGCGCTGGCGCTCTACTATCTTGCGCCGCGCCGGTATCGGAACACCGTGCTGCTGCTCGTCAGCCTCGTGTTCTACGGCTGGGGAGAGCCGGTCTATCTGCTCCTGATGCTCTTTACCATTGCCCTCAACTATGGCTGCGGTCTCTGGATCGCCCGGAGAAGAGCGGAGGGGCGCAGCGCAAAGCCCGCGCTGATCTGGGCGGCGGTCCTGAATCTGGGACTGCTGGCCTGGTTCAAATACGCGGGCTTTTTGGCGCGTTCGCTCCGGCTGCTGCCGGGCTTGGGCGCCCTGCCGATCCCGGCGGTCGCGCTGCCGATCGGCATCTCGTTTTACATCTTCCAGTCTATGAGCTATACCATCGACGTCTACCGGGGCGACGCGCCGGTGCAGCGGGACATTCTGCGCTTCGGCGCCTACGTCTCCATGTTCCCGCAGCTGATCGCCGGGCCCATCGTCCGCTATCGGGACGTCGCCGCGCAGCTCGAGGAACGGCGGGAGACGAGCGAACAGTTCGCCTCGGGTGTGACGCTGTTCATCCTGGGCCTCTCAAAAAAGCTGCTGCTGGCCAACCCTGTCGGCGCGCTGTGGGAGGCGCTGCAGGCGCAGCCCGGGACGCTGAGCGCCTGGGCGGGCATGTTCGCCTATACGCTGCAGATCTACTTCGACTTCTCCGGCTATTCCGACATGGCCATCGGCCTGGGACGGCTCTTCGGCTTTGAGTTTCTCAAAAACTTCGACTACCCCTACATCGCGCAGAGCGTCACCGAGTTCTGGCGGCGCTGGCACATCTCGCTATCCACCTGGTTCCGGGAGTACCTGTATATCCCGCTGGGCGGCAACCGCCGCGGCCTGCCCCGGCAGCTGCTGAATCTGCTGATCGTCTGGCTGCTCACCGGGCTCTGGCACGGGGCGAGCTGGAATTTCGTGCTGTGGGGGCTCTATTACGCGCTGCTGCTGATGGGCGAAAAGCTCCTGGCCGGGCGTTTCCCGGATCGGCTCCCGCGCCCGCTGCGGCATCTGCTGCTGGTCCTGATCGTCTCGTTCGGCTGGATGCTCTTCTACTTTGAAAGCTCGCCCGCGCTGCTGGCTTTTCTGAAAAAGCTGGTGCTGCCTGCCGCCGCGTCGGCACGCGCCCGGCATCTGCTGCTTGGTTATCTGCCGCTGCTGCTCTTTGCCGCGCTTGCCGCGACGCCGATCTTCCGCCGCCTGGCCGACAAACTCCTGCGCACCCGGGGCGGACAGGCGCTGCGCCTCCTTGTCCCGGCGCTGCTCCTGCTCCTGTGCGTGGCCGCCCTGGCCAGCCAGAGCTACAATCCCTTCATCTATTTCCGGTTCTGACGATATGAACACAAAACGAATCGACAAGTGGATATGCCTGCTCTTCTGCCTGCTTCTTGCGCTGATGCCGCTGCTGTTCCTGCTGCTGCCGAAGGCGGATTTCTCCGCGCGCGAGAAGCGGTATCTGGCCGAGGCGCCGGAGCTGGACGCGGACAGCCTCCTGTCCGGGCGCTTCGCCGAGGAGGCCGAGAGCTATGCCGCGGACCATCTGCCCGGGCGGGATCTCCTCGTGGGGCTCAACGCCGTCGGCGAGCTCGTCACGGGCCGCCAGATCGCCAACACGGTCTGGCTCGGGCGGAACGGACGGCTCTTCGAGGCCCCGGCCGCCTTTGACGCGGAGACGATCGCGGACAACATGGCGGCGCTGCGCGCCTTCGCGGAGCAAGCCGGGCAGCCGGTGGACCTGATGCTGGTCCCCTCGGCGGGCTGTCTGCTGCCGGAGGAGCTGCCCGCACTGGCCGATCCCTGCCGCGACGAAGAGATCTTGGACGCGGCCCGTGACGAGGCCGGGGACGCGCTGCGCTTCGTGGCGCTGCTGCCCGCCTTCCGGGCGGCGGAGGATCGCGGCGCGCTCTACTACCGCACGGACCACCACTGGACAGCCGAGGGTGCGTACCGCGCCGCGGCGCTGTATCTGGATACGGTCGGCCGCGCTTTGCCGGCCCGCGAGGACTATGGGATCACCGCGGAAGCGGGCTTTCGCGGAACGCTCTGGTCGCGCGCCGCGCTCTGGTTTCTCCCGGCCGAGCCGCTGGAACTCTGGGACAGCGGCGGGGATTTTTGTGTGGAGAACCGGGAGCGGGAGGGCGAACACGCCGGGCTTTTCTACCGCGAGCGCCTGACGGAGGATGACAAGTACCCCGTGTATCTGGACGGCAACCACTCGCTGGTCCGCATCCGGAACACCGATCCCGCCGCGCAGGGCAGGATCCTCGTGGTCCGCGACTCTTTTGCCAACTGCCTCGGCTGTTTTCTTGCCGACGCCTACGAGGAGGTCGTGCTCGTCGACCTGCGCTACTACCGCAGCCCGGTATCCGGGCTGCTCGCGGAGGGCTTCGACCAGATCCTGATCCTGTACAGCATCGGCAACTTCATGACGGACGCAAACATCGTCCGCCTGGAGTGATCCCGGAGACAGAAAAATGCCAGCCGCTCCTTTCGGAGCGGCTGGCTGTGCTTTGCGGGGATCAGTTCAGAAAATCGCGCAGCTTCTTGGAGCGGCTGGGATGGCGGAGCTTCCGCAGGGCCTTGGCCTCGATCTGGCGGATGCGCTCACGGGTGACGTTGAACTCCTTGCCGACCTCCTCGAGCGTCCGGGTGCGCCCGTCGACGATGCCGAAGCGCAGCTCCAGCACCTTTTTCTCGCGCGGGGCCAGCGTGTCCAGCACCTCCTCGAGCTGCTCGCGCAGCAGGGAGAAGGAGGCGGCCTCGGAGGGCTCGGAGGCGTCCTCGTCGGGGATGAAGTCGCCCAGATGGGAGTCCTCCTCCTCGCCGATGGGGGTCTCGAGCGAGACGGGCTCCTGCGCGATCTTCAGGATATCGCGCACCTTTTCGACGGGCATGCCCATTTCCTCGGCGATCTCCTCGGCGCTGGGATCGTGACCCAGCTCCTGCAGGAGCTGACGGGATACGCGGATGGTCTTGTTGATGGTTTCGACCA
>JAFXTM010000030.1 GCA_017535865.1 Oscillospiraceae bacterium | reverse complement strand
GCCCAAAACAAGCTTCTTGCGCGTAAAAGCAGGAATGAAGGCTAGAGTGGAGCAAGATGTGTTACGCGCCATATGCCAAAACAAGGCGGAATTGCTGCCGTTTATAATGTAACTCTATAAGTACCCGGCAGAATCAGGTTTCGCTATAAATCTCCTGTTTAGCGGCTTTGACGGTTTGAGGGTGCAATGGTAAGATGTTAGTGGACATTTTACCCAATAAGCACCAATTGAGAGGTTACTATGGAACGTTTACCAAAAAGAAATGAAGTCCCGGTCGAACTCACCTGGCGGTTGTCAGACATTTACCCGTCGACAGACGCATGGGAAAAGGACTTTAAGGAGAGCCTTGATCTGGCGGAGAAGATTGCCGGATTCGAAGGGCGCGCGGCAGTGGACGCGCAGAGCCTGCTCTCCGTGATGGACCTCTATGAAGCGTGCATGAAAAAATTCTACGCGGTCATCAGCTACGCGAACCTTCTGCATGATCAGGATACTGCCGATGCGGAAAATCAGGTCTACATTCAGCGCGCCCAGAGCGCGGGCGTCAGGATCGCGGAGTTGACGGCCTATCTCGAGCCGGAGATTCTCGAGCTCCCGGATGAGGCGCTGGCTTCCTATTATGAGGCCGAGCCGGGACTTTTGAAGTATCGCGTCACGATCAGTGACATCGTGCGCCTGCGCGCACATTCGCTCCCGAAAGAGATGGAGAAGCTTCTGGCCTCCGCCGGCGACATGGCGGAGACTCCGTCGAAGGGCTTCAGCATGCTGGTCGACGCGGACCTGAAATTCCCGGAAGTCGTCGGCTCGGACGGGGAGAAAACTCTGCTCTCGAACGGCCGGTTCGTCGCCACGCAGATGTCGGGGGACAGGAAGCTGCGAAGGGAGGCGTTTGAAGCCTTCTATGCGAGATATAAAGAATTCATCAACACCTCCGCGGCCCTCTACGACGGCCAGGTGAAGCAGCAGATCTTTTTTGCCAGGGCACGAAAGTATCCGTCGACATTTGACGCTGCCGTCAGCGCCGTCAATGTATCGCCCGCCGTCTGTGACAACCTGATCGAGAGCGTCCACAGGAACCTTGACAAGATGCACCGCTATGTGCGCCTGCGCAAGAAGATGCTCGGCGTCGACGAGCTCCATATGTACGACGTCTACGCGCCGATGGTCAGCGACTATTCCGTCAGCGTCACCTACGAGGAGGCTCAGGCGGACGTGCTGGAAGCGCTCAGACCTCTGGGGGAGGAGTATGTGAGCGTGGTCCGGCAGGCATTTGCAGACAGATGGACCGATGTCGTTGAAAATGAAGGCAAGCGCGGCGGCGCCTACTCCGCCGACGTGTACGGCGTGCACCCCTACATGCTGCTCAACTGGAGCGGCCGCCTTACCGACGTCTTCACCCTGATCCATGAGATGGGGCACTCGATGCACACCTGGTACTCCGACCATGCGCAGACTTTCTTCAATTCCAAGTACAAGATTTTTGTCGCGGAAGTCGCCTCTACGACCAATGAGATCCTGCTCCTCGAGTATCTGCTCGGCAAGGCGGCGTCCGAGGCGGAGCGGGCTTACCTCATCAATCACTATCTTGAGAGCTTCAAGGGCACCATGTTCCGCCAGACCATGTTCGAGGAATTTGAGAGGAAGACCAATGCAATGGCGGAGCAGGGAATCCCCCTCACAGCCGACGCTCTCAGCGGGACTTACCTTGAACTTAATAAGCAGTATTTCGGCGAGGATATGGTCTCTGACCCGCTGATCGCGTATGAGTGGGCGAGAATTCCGCATTTCTACTATAATTTCTATGTATACCAGTACGCGACGAGCTTTGCGGCTTCGGTCGCGATCGCCCACAGGATCCTCGAGGAAGGTCAGCCAATGGTCGACCGGTATCTCTCGTTCCTAAGGAGCGGCTGCACAGAGGATCCGGTCAGCCTTCTTAAGAAGGCAGGCGTCGACCTCACGACGGGAAAGCCGGTCGACGAGGCGCTGGCGGTGTTCGAGAAGGCAATCATAGAGATGGAAGCGATGGTCGGGTGAGGCGATCGGGGAGGCGCCCGGCAGGGAATATCCGGGTGAATCCTGCACAGAATGTCGCGGGTGAGACATGAGGTTTCCCGGCAATCAGAACGGAGCGCAGCAGCAGATATTGCTGCAGAACGGAGCAAAGATATGAATGATACAATACATATGACAAAGTACGCCAAGGCGTCAGGCTGCGCTGCAAAAATCGGCCCCGGAACTCTCGCGAAGATCCTGGGCAAGCTGCCGAAGTTTGAGAACGACCGCGTGCTCGTCGGCCTTGAGACCGGTGACGACGCGGCGGTATACAAGATCAATGATGACGTGGCAATGATACAGACGCTGGATTTTTTCCCGCCGATTGTCGATGACCCGTATATGTTCGGCCAGATCGCGGCTGCAAATGCCCTCTCCGACATCTACGCCATGGGCGGCCAGCCTGCGGTTGCGTTAAATATCGTCGCGTTCCCGAAGACTCTGGATATTTCAATTCTGGGCGAGATTCTGAAAGGCGGCGCGGACAAGGTACGCGAGGCAGGCGCAGTTCTGGTCGGCGGTCATTCCGTGCAGGATGAGGAGCCAAAGTACGGTCTGTGCGTCTCAGGATTTGTTCATCCGGACAAGATCTGGAAAAATTTCGGGGCGAAGCCGGGCGACGTACTGATTCTTACCAAGCAGATCGGCGTCGGGCTAGTCAATACAGCAATTCGCGGCGGCGTCGCGACCCCGGAAAACGTCCGGGAGGTCACGGGCATCATGTCACGGCTCAACAAGTACGCCAAAGAGGTCGCGCAGAACTTCACCGTCCATGCCTGCACAGATGTTACAGGTTTCGGGCTTCTCGGCCACTGCTGCGAGATGGCGGAGGCCAGCAATGTGTCCTTTAATATTCACGTGGACGATATAGCATTTGTAAAAGATGCCGCTGACTATGCCCGCATGGGACTTGTACCGGGCGGCACGTATGCCAATCAGGATCACACCGGCCATCTCATCGACCGGGGAACGAGAGCTGAGTTCGAATTTGACCTTCTGTACGATCCGCAGACGTCGGGCGGGCTGCTATATGCAATACCCAAAGAAGAGGCGAACGGATTCTACGAGGCGCTGCTCGCAGCTGACCTCAGAACAAAAGTCTCTGTCATCGGCGAAGTGACAGAAAGAGATGGAAAGCTCGTACACCTGCTATGAAGAGTATATATCTGGATCACGGCGCGACATCCTTCCCGAAAGCGCCCGGGGTCGCCGATGCAGTGTACGAATACATGACAGAGGTGGGTGCAAATATAAGCCGCGGCACCTACGCCTCCGCCATCTCCGCCGCATCGGTCGTGCTGGAGACGCGGGAGATGCTGATGAAGCTTTTTAATTTTAATTACGGCTCTGAGTATGTTGTCTTTACACCGGGGGTCACCTTCGGGCTCAATCAGATTCTCCGCGGCTGCGTGCAGCCCGGTGACCACGTGGTCGTGAGCTCGCTCGAGCACAATGCGGTGATGCGGCCGCTTGTGGACATGGAGAAGAGCGGGGTGACGTTTTCAAGGATACCAGCCGATCGTGACGGAATTACTGCTCCACGAGATATCGAACCTCTGATAAGGGATAACACAGCCCTCATGGTCATATGTCATGCTTCTAATGTTTGCGGAACAATTTTCCCACTCAAGGAGGCTGCGGAAGTGTGCCGGAGACATCATATCCCGCTGGTCGTGGACGCGTCCCAGACAGCCGGCCATTATCCGATTGATTTT
>JAFXTM010000029.1 GCA_017535865.1 Oscillospiraceae bacterium | reverse complement strand
TCAACCCCATCGGCGCGCACAGCTCCGGCCTCATCGGCGAGGACCCGCGCGGCATCCCCAACAACCTCATGCCCTTCATCGCGCAGGTCGCCGTCGGCCGCCGGGACCACCTCAACGTCTTCGGCGACGACTACGACACGCACGACGGCACCGGCGTGCGCGACTACATCCACGTCGTGGACCTCGCGCGCGGCCACGTCGCGGCGATCAAATACATGCTCGACCACCGCGGCGAGAGCGTCTTCAACCTCGGCACCGGCACCGGCTACAGCGTGCTGGACATGGTGCACGCCTTTGAGCGCGTGACCGGCATCAAGATCCCCTACGAGATCGTGGACCGCCGCCCCGGCGACCTTGCCACGGTCTATTCGAGCCCGGACAAGAGCGCGCAGCTCCTGGGCTGGAAGGCGGAGTATACGCTGGACGACATGTGCCGCGACACCTGGGCCTGGCAGTCGAAGAACCCGATGGGCTACGGGGAACAGGGCTGATGCATGCGAAAAGGAACGGGCGCTGTGAAAACGTGGTTTTCACAGCGCCCGTTCCTTTTTTCGGGACGTCTTCACAAGACGGTCCTCCTCACGCGGCTCTCTTGCGTCAGTCCGCCGTCCGGCCCTTCAGTTCCAGCAGCTTCAGGGCCAGGTCGTGCAGGCCCAGATAGTTCAGGCGCATGACGATGCGGCGGTTGCGGCTCTCCTCCCGGAAGCTGCGGCAGGCCGAGAGGCGCGGGATGTGCTCCTTGACGTAGCTGCGCAGCAGGAACAGGCACTCGGCCCGCTCCGGCCCCTCCTGCGCCGCGACGCGCTTGACGGCGTCGAGCAGGACGTGGTTGAGGAGCAGGAACTCAAAGTCGTCCCGGTCCTTTTCCGGGTCCATGCGCTCGCGCAGGCCCTCCATGACCTCGAGCAGGTCGAGGTTCATGCGGCTGTCCGCGTTGTGCATCGTGGAGGGCTGGCCGACGCGGTAGCGGTAGAGCGCGTCCGGCAGATGCACGGTCTTCGCCGAGCGGAGCAGGAGCTCCGCCGTGAAGCCGAAGTCCTCGTACTTGAGGCCCTCCGGGAAGCGCGTCTCCCCCACGAAGGCGCGGCGGAAGAGCTTGTTGCAGGCCGAGCCCGCCGCGGCGACGGGCTTTCCCTCGCGCCAGGTGCGCAGGAGCTCCGTGCGCCCGTCGGGGGTAAAGGCCTCGATGCTGCAGTCGACGATGTCCGCGCCCCCGGCCTCCGCGGCGCGCACGAGCGTCTCGTACATCTCCGGCACGACGTAGTCGTCGCTGTCGACAAAGCCGAGATACTCCCCGCGCGCGAGGTCCATGCCGCGGTTGCGCGCCCGGCCCTGCCCGCCGTTTGAGAGCGTCAGGGTGCGCACGCGCTCCGGGAAGCGCGCGGCGTAGTCGGCCATGATCGCGCCCGAGCCGTCGGGCGAGCCGTCGTCGACCAGGATGA
This sequence comes from Oscillospiraceae bacterium, assembly GCA_017535865.1. Classification (GTDB taxonomy): domain Bacteria; phylum Bacillota; class Clostridia; order Oscillospirales; family Oscillospiraceae; genus Limivicinus. Next base: position 2,136 of record JAFXTM010000029.1, on the reverse strand, counting down.
TCTCCATGTCCCGCAGGGTCTGGCCCAGCAGGGAGTCCACGCATTCGTTCAGAAAGGCCTCGGCCTTGTAGACCGGGATGATCACGCTCAGCTTCACGGCCGTGCCTCCTCTCTCCGTGTGGCGTAGGCGATCAGCGCCAGGATCAGCGCCAGGTAGATGTTCACGTTCGGCCGGCGGAGCAGCGCGCCGGAGAACTGCGCGAGCCCGAGCAGCAGCAGGAGCGTGAAGAGCAGGGCGTAGTTCTCCGCCGTGAAGCTGCCCTTGAAGTCCTCCCGCAGGCGGCGCAGCACGCGCAGCACGAAGTACAGCAGGAAGCCGCCGTAGAGCGCGCAGCCGAGGTAGCCGTAGTAGAAGTACAGCGCGGGCCAGTCGTTCTCGAGGTCGCGGATGCCGTCGAAGCCGAGCTCGGAGACCTCGAAGCCCACGAGGCGCGTGAGCAGATCGCAGTCCTCCCAGACCAGCGCGGAGTAGCAGATCTTGATCTGCCGCGTGTCGATCAGGCGGTCCACGTCCGTGGTCATGCGCCAGTAGGTGAAGATCCGGTCCGTGCCGAAGCGCGGGAAGAGATCCGGGATGACGTAGTCGAAGTAGCTGAGGTAGTACTCATAGAAGACCTCGCGCACGACGGGGTGCGCGAAGCGCTCCTCGAAGCTCATGGGCGTCACGTCGATGCCCCGCTCGAGCAGCGCGGCCTCGATCTCGCCCGGCTCGGCGGCCTGGGCGATGGAGGCGGAGACTTTGGCGCGCGGGGTGTAGGGATAGATGAGGGTCGCGAAGCCCATCAGCAGCGCGAGCACCAGCGCCGCGAAGGCGCGGACCTTCTCGCCCCGGACCGGGCGGCGCAGCAGCGCGTAGACCGCGTAGGCCGCGAAGATGCCGTAGAGCGAGAAATAGCAGGCCTTGGTGCCGTTGCAGAGATACACCGCCGTCACGGCGCAGGGCACCAGCGCCTGCCACAGCTTCGACTCCCCCTTCACGGCGCGGGCCACGGCGAAGCTGCCGAGCGTCACGAAGAGGATGCTGTTCGCGGTGCGGTTGTCGTCGATGACCCAGCCGCTGTAGCCCAGGCCCTCGCCGTAGGTCACGTTGCCGGTGCCGGTGAGCCGGGCGAGCACATAGAACGCGAGCGTGATGCCGCCCGCGATCGCGATGCCGCGGAAGGCCTGTTCCTTCGTCTGCTCATCGCGGATGAGGAAGACGAAACACACGGCGAGCACCGGCATCTGCAGGACCTTCACGAGATAGCTCAGGTCGAAGACCGGCGCGATCGCGCCGACGCGGAAGTTGTTGCCCACATGCAGCAGCGCGAAGAGCGCCATCACGCCGAAGGCGAGCAGCAGCTTCTTCCGCTCCCGCCCGCGGATCAGCAGGTAAAGCGGCAGCACCGCCATGATCAGCAGGCGGATATAGCCCGCGGCGGTCCCCCGCTCGTTCGCCGTCCAGAAGGCCAGCGCGTCCAGCAGCGGCTGCGCCGCGATCAGCAGCGTGAGCCAATGTTCCCGCAGCCAGGTTTTCCGGGTCTTTTCCATTCGATCACCAACCCCGCATATAAGTTTAATGGCATCTTCCTCGGAAGATGCCATCAAAACTTCGAGCTCTTACAGGCGCTCCTTGACCTTCGCCTTCTTACCCACGCGGTCGCGCAGATAGTACAGCTTCGCCCGACGGACCTTGCCCTTGCGGACGGTGGTCACGGAGACGATGGAGGGAGAGTGCACCGGGAAGACCTTCTCGCAGCCGACGCCGTAGGAGATGCGGCGGACCGTGATGGTCTCGTTGATGCCGCCGTGCTTCTTGGCGATGATGGTGCCTTCGAAGGCCTGGGTACGCTCGCGGTTGCCCTCCTTGACGCGGACGAGGACACGCACGGTGTCGCCGACGTTCATCTCGGGCAGCTCGGGCTTCATGTAACGCTCGCTGAGGATTTTGACCAGATCCATTGTGTGATCCTTCCTTTGATATAGACGTTCAATACCGGAGGGCAAAGCCGCGGCAGCGGACCGCCTTTCTATGCCTGATTCAGCACAGGCCATAGTATATTAACATACCTTTTCCCGTATTGCAAGCCTTTTTTTACAGATCCGCGTGGTTTCCCCGAACGCAGGCGGCGCCTCTGTCAAAGCAAAAACAAACGC
>JAFXTM010000028.1 GCA_017535865.1 Oscillospiraceae bacterium | reverse complement strand
CAATACCTCTGAGGGACGAATTGCAGTAAGGCCGCGCCCAATGCACACCCTGCATGGAGCAAGATTCGTTGGGCCAACAGGTGCTCGGACGGAAAGGAGGATATCATCCTTTTCAGCTATTTTCGTTGGTTGGGAGCAATACACTCGGATGGACGGATATAACTCCCCAAAATCGGCTTTACCCTGAAAAAACGGAAGGCCTATACCCTCGGTGTTGTAGTATTTTGATTCTGGCGATTGACCCGCTACAATTGTGCAGCAATCTATAAGTCTGTTTGTTTTCATTGTTATTGATCGGGATGACAATTGCTTTTGCAGTTGTGACAATAGAGGGTTATGCCAGACCAAGAATATGAGCTTTCAACCATTTCTTTCATCTGAACCAACTTGTGTGAAGTGTCCCAGCATATTGAACAGTATTTAATTTGTTGCTCATCATCCCTCATTGTTAAGTATGGTTGCTTATGTCTGACAAGTCGCTCTTCATCAACCTTGGTCTTCTTCAATTGTGAGATTTCTTCTTTTAGTTTGGCATTTTCAGCCTGAAGATCCAAAGCCTGCGCGCTCAAATCAAGGAGTTGCCGATAAAGCTCAATATTATCCGCTTTCTGAGCTAAATTCAGAGCATCTTTAAACGCATCATAGAAACCCATATTTATCCTCCTTATGCCACCAGCTCCACATTCATTTCCTGCAGGATCGCCTCATACTGATCCCCGAACACATCATAAAACCTGCCCAGACTGCCCTTGCGGTCAAAGGGACTGAGATCCAAATCCTCCGGCTCGATGCTGAGGGAGACGGCGATGTGATCCTTGATCAGGCGCAGCCACTCCATCTGCTCATCCGTAAAGTGTACCGCGCCTGCGTTCCGGCGCAGGGTCCACTGCATGAAGTTATAATTCACCTTGTCTGCGAAAGGCGCAAGATTGTCGGCATAGCCCATCTCGAAGCGGATGATGGAAACAAGATCGGTGAGCTGCGCCACAGTGCCACGCTTGACCTTTTCCGGCTTTTTGATGGCATAGCACTCCCACAGGCGCTCGATGGTGATATGCTGTACTTTCAGCTTTTCATACAGGGCTTTGAGCTGGTTGATCGCCATGGGGCGATCCTTATACCGCTGATCGTAAATGATCCGCAGGGCAAGGATCTCATCCTTGTTCTCCTCGATGAATTCACGGAAGGTTTTGAGGACACGGTCGGCATTGGCCTGCTTATCGGTATCGTACCCGGCAAAAAGCACCGTGTCGATGTTCACGGAGTCGATAACCTGCTCGTGGCTGCGGCGTACGTTTTCAATGTAATCCCGGACATCGGGATCGAAGAAGGGCTGAATGGCCTGCCGGATCAGGTCTTTTTTCACCTCATCCATACGGCGCTGCTCCTCCTCGGTCGGCTCATGATCGTCGGACAGATCCACACCCGCTTTGGCAGATACCACATCCGGATCAAAGGCGTCCAGCAGATGCTGGGCGATGTTCCCGGCGCTGCTGCCGACAGTGTCGCTGAATTCGCTGCGCTCCCGGTCGGTCATCTGGCTGTTGAGCCGGATCACGCGGTTTGCAAGGGATGTGAGAGTATCTTCATCCTTCGCACCCATAGCCACATTCAGCATCAGCTCTTTCATGCTGACGGAGGGCTTGCGCTCCAGCGTACGGGTCTCAGTCTTCCTGGATTTGGTGACGCCAACGGCGTCCACGATTACAAAGTGATCCTTGTTCTCCGTGGCGGACGGCGTGACCTTCTGTAGATCGTCCTTGCCGAGCACACGGGTGCCGCGCCCCTTCATCTGCTCGAAATAGTTCTTGCTGCGAACGTCGCGCATGAAGATCAGGCACTCGATGGGCTTCACATCCGTCCCCGTGGCGATCATGTCCACGGTGACGGCAATGCGGGGATAGTAGTCGTTACGGAAAGCGCTGAGAACAGTCTCCGGGCGGTCCGCCTGACAGGTGATCTTTTGGCAGAATTCATTGCCTTCCCCGAATTCCTCCCGGACGATCTGGATGATGTCGTCTGTGTGGCTGTCAGTCTTGGCAAAGATCAGCGTCTTCGGCACTTCGCGGCGGTGTGGGAACAGCATCGTTGGCAGACACTCTTTGAAGGCGCGGATCACGGTGCGGATCTGGCTGGGGTTTACAACGTCCCGATCCAGCTTTGCCGTAGTATAGATCAGGTCTTCGTCCATCTGTTTCCAGCGCTTGGCGCGGGTCAGGCGGTCCCGGTACTCGATCTGCTGCTTGAGGATCATCGCGCCGTTTTTCGTCACGTCGGTCTCGATGAGGAAAATGTCCTCGCCCACGTTCACGCCGTCGATGATGGCCTGCTCACGGGAATACTCGCTGACCACGTTCTGATCGAAAAAGGCAAAGGTGCGCTTGTCCGGCGTGGCGGTCAGGCCGATGATGAAGGCATCGAAATACTCCAGTACCTGATTCCACACGTTATAGATCGACCGATGGCATTCATCGACGATGATGCAGTCGAAGAACTCCGGCGGGTACTTTTCGTTGTAGACGACCTCTTTTGCCGCCTGCGTGTCGGCCCCGCTCTGCTCGAAGAATGATTCTTCCTCTGCGGATTCGTCCATCTCCTCGCCCTTCAGGATGGAATACATCCGCTGGATGGTGCTGATGCAAATCTGGATATCATTGGGGATATAGGAGCTGTTCAGGCGGCGAACACCGTAAAGCTGGGCAAAGGAGCGGTTGTCGTCATTGGGCGTGTAGGCGAGAAATTCGCGCTCCGCCTGTTCGCCCAGCGATTTGGTATCGACGAGGAAAAGGATGCGCTTCATCTTGCCGAACTTCAGTAGGCGGTATGCCGCTGTGATCGCCGTGAAGGTCTTGCCTGCTCCGGTGGCCATCTGAACCAGCGCCTTGGGACGGTTGTCTGCAAAGGAGGCGTCCAGATTCTGGATAGCCGTGATCTGGCATTTTCGGAATCCGGTGGTATCAAAAGCCGGGAAGCGCTTCATGTTGTTGCGGATCGTGTCGTCCTTCGCAAGCAGGGCCAGCAGAGTTTCCGGCCTGTGGAACGAAAACACACGCCGGGAACGGTATTTGATGTCATCATAATCGGTAAAACGGGTGAGCTGCCCGGTGGCTTCATATGCGAAGCGGATCTTATACTCGGTAGTTATGTATTTGAAAGTGCTGTTGGCATAGCGCCCGGACTGCCCCTCGACAACGGTGATGTTCTCACCCAGCTCGTCCTTTTTCGCTTCGATCACGCCAACAGGTTTCCCATCGACGAAAAGAGCATAGTCAACTGGCCCCGTGCTGGTGGGGTATTCCCTGACCGCAACACCGAGAGACGCCATAGGATTCACTTTTTTCAGATCCTGAACGACCCAGCCCGATTGCTCAAGACGGGCATCGATCAGTTGTCTGGCTCTTTCTTCAGGAGTCATGGCAAGTACCTCGCTCATTAGATACTTATACAGATTATTTATACCATGAACGAACAAAAAACACAATTATAGACTTCGATCCATTGGAAACCCCTTATTCTTTCCGGCACAAGGACTTCCTGTCACTCGGCCTTACCTTTCATTAGCGGGAACCATAGTTTAACGATTCTCCATAAAATAACGAAAAGAAAGCACAATATATGGTTGGGTATCTGCAATATGCCATGTGATCAATCCATATATTGTGCTTTCGATTATTCAAATGAATCGGACGCATTTCAAAAGCCTTGCGGCATCAGGCTTTTCGGGCATAAAAAAACGAAACAGGAGGTCGATACTTTGTATCAATCTCCTGTTCCAGATCTGGCAAAGGAACAGTACTTTGATACAATGAATCACTTCCGGCTCCGATGAATCACGATTATGATTGTAGTCGAACAATGAATCATGAGACTTCTGTAGAACATGTTCCTTATCTTGCATTTCTCTATTGCTCTCTCCCGCGCGGGAAAGCTCCGTATGCTTTGACAGTCCGCTGAGAGAGCCCTGACAGCGGGACAGGGCGCCGGATCTGATCCGGCGCCCTGTTTCGTGAATGACGGGCCTCTCTTTTCGGGAAAGACCGTTGTGCTTACTTCCAGCTGAAGTCGCGGTAGAGGAAGCCGTTGTAGCTCCCGTAATAGTAGCCGGAGTTCAGGTCCGCGTCGAAGGCGGAGAAGTAGGCGGGATAATAGATGGGATAATAGGCCAGGCAGTCCGTCGCGAGCTTCATCGCGTTCTGCGCGCTTGCCTCGTCCTGGATCGCCGCAAAGGCCTCCAGCACCTCCGGCTCCGTATACATGGCCAGGTTCAGGCCCGTTTCCATATCGAAGAGCGCAGAATAGGAAGCGAAGTTCGTGGTCAGGCCGATCGAGATGAGCCCCAGGTCATAGTCGCCCATGAAGTAGCGGGCCGTGTCGGGGATCTGCTCGATTTTCACCGTGAAGTAGCTCTGCTCCAGCATCTCCTTGACGACCTCGCAGCAGGAGACCCAGTCGGGATAGGCGCTCATAACGATGAGCGTCAGGTTCGCCTTGTTGGACTTGGAGTAGCCGGCCTCGCTCATGAGCTCGTTGGCCTTGTCCAGGTCGAAGTCATAGTGCTCGGTATTGTCCGTGAAATAGGTCACCAGAGGCGTGGCGAGGCTGTAGGCCGTCGTGCCGCCGTCGTCGCTCGCCACACCGGCCAGATCCTCGCGGCTCAGCGCATAGGCGATCGCCTGGCGGACACGGAAATCGGCGGTCGGGAAGCCCTCCGAGCAGTTCATGATCATGAAGGCGACATTGTTGACGTTGTAAACGCGCGTGGCGACGTTGTCATACTGAGAGATGATGTCAAAGGTGGAGCGCTTGTAGGTGGCGAGATCCAGATCGCCGGACTCAAAGGCCAGCTCGGGGTCGCCGGTCACGAGACGGAAATAGAGCGTGTCGATGCTCGCCGTGCCGTGGTAGTCCTCAAAGCGGCGCAGCGTCACGTCCCCATTATCGGCGAGGGAATCGAAACAGTAGGCGCCGGAACCGTCCTCCTCGATGCCGAGCTTGCTGTTCGGATCGTCGATCCGCTCCTCCGCCCAGGATTTGTTGACGATGTTGACGTTCTGCACATAGGGCATCAGATCGTCAAAGCCCGCGCCCATGTCCGCGTACGGGAAGGTCCAGCGGAAGTGGGTATCGTCCACGATCTCCGTTTCGATCATGCCGAAGAGCGGAGAGACGAGCGCCGACAGCTCGATGCGGCTCAGCGTATAGGCCACATCCTCGGATTTCACGCTGTCGCCCGAATGGAATTTCGCATCCTTCAGCACGAAGTCGACCGAGCCGTCCTCGTTGACGGTGTAGTCCTCCGCGAGCACCTTGGTATAGCTGCCGTCGTCCTCGATCAGGAGCAGCGGCTCATAGACCTGGATGATGATCGTATCTTCGATCTGAGAGGCGAACAGCTGCGGATCAAGCGTTGTGATCATCTCGGTGATGTCGACGGTCAGCGAGTTCTCCGCACGGCCATTTGTCGTCGCGCGCACTTTCCCGCTGTCGGCCCAGGCGGTCGAAGAGCCCAGACCGCTGAACAGGCCCAGCACAAGTGCGGCGATCAGCAGACAGCTTGCAAACTTTTTCATGGTGGTTCCTCCTTTGGTGTAAGTATTATCAGGCCTCGGATAAGGCCGGATCGACTTCAGGGGTACAGACGGCACTTGACGTAGTGGTTCTCCTCCACGCGGCTCCAGAGCGGCTCCTCCTTCCGGCACTGCTCCGTCGCGTACGGGCAGCGGCCGGCAAAGCGGCAGCCCACGGGCGGATCGACCGGCGAGAGCACGTCGCCCTCCAGAAGGATGCGCTCCTTTTTCCCGCCCGGGACAGGCGGGAAGACCGGTGTGGCGGAAAAGAGCGCCTGGGTGTAGGGATGCGCGCGGGTTTGAAAGACCGTCTCCATCGTGCCCCGCTCCACGATCTGCCCGAGGTACATGACGATCACCTCGTCGCTGATATAGCGGACGATGTTCAGGTCGTGGGAGATGAAGAGATAGGTCAGCGAGCTCTCCTGCTGCCGGTCCTTGAGCAGGTTCACGATCTGTGCCTGGATCGAGACGTCCAGGGCGGAAACCGCCTCGTCCAGCACGATGAATTCCGGGTTGGTCGCGAGCGCCCGGGCAATGCAGATGCGCTGGCGCTGGCCGCCGGAGAACTGGTGCGGAAACTTGTTCGCCTCCTCGGGGAAGAGGCCGCATTTGCGCATCAGCTCAAAGACCCTCTCCCGGTATTCCTCCCGTGTGGACGTGAGACCGAAGTTGCGCAGGCCCTCGCCGATGATATCGCCCACGTGCATGCGCGGATCGAGCGAGGAATACGGATCCTGCCAGACGAGCTGCATCTTCTGCTGATAGGGGCGGCGCTCCCGCGCGGAGAGCCCGGTGATGTCCCGCCCGTCATAGTAGATCCGCCCGCTGGTCGGCCGGTAGAGATTCATCAGCATTTTCCCGACGGTGGACTTTCCGCAGCCGCTTTCCCCCACGACCCCCATCGTCTTGCCCTTGGGGACCTGGAAGGAGACGCCGTCGGCCGCGTGGATCCAGCTGACCGGACGGCCGAAGCGGTCGGTCTTTGCCGGGAAGTGCATGGTCAGCCCGTCGGCGCGGAGAAAGTAATCGTTGCTGCGCAGATAGACGTTGTCGTCCTGGAAAAAGCTGTTTGCCCGCTCATCCATCGCTCATCACCTTCTTCCACTCGTGGCAGAGGACCTCGCGCCCTTCCGAGGGGCGTTCCGCCGCCGGGAAGCGCTCCAGGCAGGCGGCGGACGCATAGGGGCAGCGGTTGTTGAAGGGGCAGCCGGCCGGGAGATCCCAAAGCGAGGGAACAGAGCCCGGGATCATCGGAAGGCGCTGCTGGAAATGCTCCGGATTCGGATAGGAGGCGATCAGGCCGCGCGTATAGGGGTGGGCGGGCGCGGTGAAGACTTCCTCCGCCTTTCCTTCCTCGCATTTCCGCCCGCCGTACATGACCATGACGCGGTCAGACATCTCGCTGATCACGCCCAGATCGTGCGTGACGAAGATGATCGCGGTGCCGGATTCTTCTTTCAGCCGGTTCATCAGGTCCAGCACCTGCGCCTGGATCGTCACGTCCAGCGCCGTGGTCGGTTCGTCACAGATCAGCAGTCTCGGCCTGTTCAGCATGGCCATGGCGATCATGACGCGCTGCAGCATGCCGCCCGAGAGCGTGAAGGGGTAGGAGGCCAGGATGCGCTCGGGGTTGGGGATACGGACCTTTCGGACCGCTTCAAGACAGCGCTCATAGGCATCACGCTTTTCGATCCGCTCGCTGTGCACGCGCAGCATCTCCATCAGCTGTTCGCCAACCGTGAAGAGCGGATTGAGCGAGGTCATCGGTTCCTGGAAGATCATGCCGATCTTTCCGCCCCGGATCTCGCGCAGCTCCTTCTCCGGCATCGTCAGCAGGTCTCCCCCCTCAAAGAGGATCTTCCCCCGGGGATAGCGGGTCGCCCGCTCGGAGTGCAGGCGCAGGATCGACATGCAGGTCACGCTTTTGCCGCAGCCGCTCTCACCGAGGATACCGAGCGTCTCCCCCGGATAGACGGAAAAGGACACGTCCTGCACAGCGTGCAAGGTTGTTTTCCGGTCGATGCGGAAATCGACGGACAGGTCTTCGACCTGCAGCAGAGGGCTTCTTTCCATCCTGTCGCCCCCCCTCACTTCACGGCCTTCGGGTCCAGCGCGTCGCGCAGCCCGTCGCCGATCAGATTGATCGACAGCGCGGTCAGCGCGATGGCGACGCCCGGGAAAATGGCCAGATACGGCGCGGTCTTGTAGTAGCCCTGCGCGAAGTTGAGCATGGCCCCCCACTCCGGAGAGGGCGGGGAGACGCCCATGCCGATAAAGGACAGCGCGGCGGCGGAGAGCATCATGCCGGAGATCGTCATCGTCGCGTGGACGATGATCGGGTCCAGCGCGTTCGGCAGGATATGCCGCAGCACGAGCTTCAGCGTCCCCGTGCCGTTGAGCCGGGACGCCTTGATGTAATCCTGCTCCACAATGCTGAGCAGGACCGAACGGATCATGATGACAAAGCCCGGCACGGATACGACGGTCAGCGTGATCATCATGTTGGCGACGCTCCCGCCGAGGGCGGCGAGCAGCACCAGCGCGAGCAGCAGCGCGGGAACGCAGCTGGCCACGTCGATGATGCGCATGATGACGAAATCCGCCTTCTTTGAAATCGCGCAGACGGAGGCGATGATCGCCCCGATCACCAGGGAAGCCAGTGTGGCGCCCACGCCGATGCCCACCGTGATGCGCGAGCCGTAGAGGATGCGCGCGAAGACATCCCGCCCGAGGTTGTCGGTCCCGAAGATGTGCGCGGCGCTCGGCGGCTGCAGCTTGGCCGAGCGATCATACGCGGTGACGAGCGAGGCGGGCACGATGAGATTGGCGAACACGATGCCGAAAAGGATGACCAGAAAGAGCAGCAGCCCGATCACGGCGGCGCGGTTTCGCGCATAGCGCTTGACGATCTCCCGGAAGCGGCTGTCGCGCTCCCGCTTCACGTTTTCGTATGGATCCGGCCTGCGGGGCCGGTTCAGCACGTTCTTCATCCCTGATACCTCGCTCTCACCTTGGGATCAATGAGCGCAAAACAGATGTCGTTGAGCAGCATTGCCAGCATGAAGACGGCCGAGAGCAGCAGGGTGCAGGTCATCACGCCGGGCACGTTTTTCTCGTTGATCGCCTTGAGCATATAGGTGCCGATGCCGGGCAGGGAGAAGATGCTCTCCGCTATGACGGAGCCGCCGAGGACGTTGGCCAGCCCGCCCAGCAGCAGGGTGATGATCGGAAAGCTCGCGTTCTTCAGCGCGTGTTTCCAGATCACGCTCTTCTCCGGCACGCCCTTGGCGCGGGCCGTACGGATATAGTCCTGCTGCAGCACGCCCAGCATAGCCGAGCGCGTCATGCGGCTGAGCACCGGGATGCTGCCGGAAACCAGCGTCACCACGGGGAGTATGTAGGATTTTATGCCGTCGTTCATGCCGAAGGTCGGCAGGACGCCGCGATAGACGGCGAAATACAGCAGCAGCACGATCGCCACGAAAAAGGACGGGATCGAAGCGAAGAGGACTGCGAGGATCGTCAGGCTTGTATCCAGAAACGAATACTGCTTGATCGCACTCAGGATCCCGAGCGACACGCCGAGGACCGCCGCGATGGCAAAGGAGACAAGCCCGAGGCGCAGGGTCAGCGGCAGACGCCGACCCAGCTCCTCAAAGATGTTCTGTCCCGACGTGTAGGAGAGGACCTTCCCGGTCAGCACCCCCTTCACAAAGCCGAAAAAGCGCACGCTCAGGCTGTCCGAATAGCCGACGCTGGCATTGTAGGCCTCCTTGACCTCCTTCGTCGCGGTGATCGGAAGGTTGTTTGTGGCCGGATCGCCCGGCGTGATGGCCATGATCAGGAAGACCAGCAGCACCACCAGGAAGATCATGGGGATCATATACAGCAGACGGCGGAGAATATAGCGCCCCATGAAACTCACTCCTTTTCCGAATTCCTTTCAAAGCGGATCGGCCGCTCGGCAGCCTCCGGGACAAGGGGGATCAGCAGGGCGTCGATCGCCCCGCCGACCTCGGCCGTGTGGAAATGCACCGGAAAGCCGGGCGGAAGCTCACCGAGGATATCCCGGGTGAGAAAGGTGTCATAGTGGAAATGCTCGAGCCTGATCTCCGAATCCAACAGCTTCAGCAGCAGGACGCCGTCGCGCAGCTCGACCGAGCAGGGGCCGTAGCCCCTGCGGGCATAGCGGCCCGCGTATTCCTCCAGCGGGTGGCTGGGCCTCGTCCCCTCCCGCCGCTCGCCGGTAAACTGCCTCAGCAGCTCATCCAGTCCCTCTCCGCTCTCCACGGTGAAATCGTGGTAGCGGCGGAACCAGTCGCCGTCCTCCGCGCCGAGGAAATGGTCGACGATCGTGCGGGCGGCCGAGAGGTGCAGGAAGCAGCCGTCCATATTGGTCAGCGCGACGATGCCGAGCTTCTGGTCCGGCACCATGAAAAGCTGCGCCGAGAAGCCGTCGATATTGCCGCCGTGCTGCACCACTCTGTGACCGCGGAACATCTCCACGATCCAGCCCATGGCGTAGCTGCTCAGCTGCGTCTCCTCCATGGGCATGTCGAGCGGCGCCGAGAGGAACATGTTCGGCTTGTGCATTTCCTCCAGTGCAGCCTGAGAGAGCAGCCTCTCCCCTTCCCAGGTCCCGTCTCCCAACTGGAAACGCAGATACCGCAGCAGATCCTCCACGCAGGAATTGATGGAGCCCGCCGGCCCGAAAGGCGCGCCGATCCCCTTCTCCTTGTCCTCCGCGCTGCAGCGGTAGAAGCGGCCGCGCTCGCCGCCGGAGAGGCTTTTGCCGATGAGCCCGTAAGGGGCAGCGTGGTTGGGGTCGCCCTCGATATCGTCGAGGAACGGGGTGCTGCGCGCCATGCCGAGCGGCTCGAAGATGTACTGCTGGAGGCATGCCTCCCAACTCAGGCCGGTCACGCGCTCGATCAGATAGCCGAGCAGGATGTAGCCGAAGTTGTTGTAGCGCATCTGCGTGCGGAAGGGCCGATTCGGCTCCAGCCAGCGCAGGTTGCGCACCAGTTCCTCCCTCGTGAAGGGCGTGCGGTACCAGGCGTACTCATGCCGCGGCAGCCCGGTTCGATGGCTCAGGAGGTCCCGGAGCGTCACGTTTTCCGTCGTGAACGCGTCGTAGAAGCGGACCTCCGGCGCCCAGGTGCGGATCGGGACGTCCCAGGCGAGCTTCCCCTGGTCGACGAGCATCGCACAGAGCAGCGCCGTGAAGGACTTGGAGCTGCTCCCGATCTGGTAGAGCGTTTTCCCGTCCGCAGGCAGATCCGCCTCCCGGTCGCGCAGACCGACGCCGCCGGCATAGAGGATCTCCCCGTCCTTGATGACGCCGAGCCCGATCGAGGGGCAGCGCCAGAGCGCGAGTCCCTCGCGGATCCTCTGCTCAAGGCCGGCAAAAAAGTCCTTTTCGTCCATGGCTTATTCCTCTTTGCCAAATACGATCGGCTTCAGGCCCGGCTCGGTTCCGAGCATCAGGGAGACGCTGCCGATCCGGCCGGAGCTCTCGGTCTCAAAGCGGAGGGCCAGGCCGGCGGGGAACTCGCCCAGGGGCTCGTCCGTAACGAAGCTGTCGTAATGGTGGTGGGACAGGCCCACCGTGAAATGGTTGAAATCCAGGCGCAGCTTTCCGTCCGTCTCCTCGATCCGCACACGCCGGTAGCCGGGGGCTTCGTAACGGCCCGCGTAGTCAGAGAGCGGGTGGGAGGGCGCGGTGTTCGGGACCGGCGTCCCGGCAAAGCCCCGGAAGATCTCCTCCACCTGCTTGAACAGGGCGGCGTTTGCCTCGTAGAGACGGGCGTACCAGTCGCCGTCCGTCTCTCCGAGGATGGCGTCCACGAGGGAGTGGGAAATCGCGTCGGCCAGGAAGCTCACATTCTGGTTGATATCCACAAAAACGCCGAGTTTCTCCTGCGGGAGCCAGAGCGTCGTCGCGGTGAAGCCGTTGATATTGCCGCCGTGCTCCACCATCTTGCGCCCGCGGTACTGATAGACGGACCAGCCGAGCGCATATCCCTCCGCGCTGCGCTGCGGTGCATAGGGGCCGCAGTCCTCGCCCTGATAGATGTGGATGGTCGCGATCAGATCCATCAGATCCTCCCGCACGAGCCGGGTCTGGCCGACCCTGCCGCGGTCGAGGTTGAACTGCAGCCAGCGGGTCATGTCCTCCGCGCAGGAGATGATGCAGCCCGCGGCGGCCGTCGGGTCGCCCGTGCGCGCGTTCGGGTCCTCGGCGGGGGATTCGTAATACGGGATCTGCTTTCTGGTGCCCATGGCATATTCCGGGTCGTAGTCAAAGGCGAGCGCGCGGTTCTCCGCGGCGCGAAAATCCGCCCCGTAGACCAGGGAATGCGTCATGCCGAGCGGCCTGAGCAGGCGCTCGTAAAGGAAGGTCTCGACATCCTGGCCGCTGATCGCCTCGATGAGCGCCCCGGCGATCAGGTAGTTGAAGTTGCTGTACTGGAAGGCATAGCGGATCGGCGCGCTCAGCGGCAGATCCTTCAGATGCGCCATCAGCTCCTTCCGGCTGAAGCCGGTGCCGTACCAGGCCATCTCATGCCGCGGCAGGCCGGAGCGGTGGGACAGGAAATCCCGGATCGTGAGATGCTCCGAGGCATAGCTATCGTTCAGGCGAAACCCGGGGAGGTACTCGATCACCGGGGTATCGAAATCGAACTTTCCCTCGGTGGCCAGGATCCCGAGCGCCGTCGCGGTAAAGGCCTTGGTGCAGCTCGCGATCGGATAGAGCGTCCGTCCCTCCGCGGGAAGCTCCGCCCCATCCCGGCAGCCGAGGCCGCCCGCGAAGAGCACTTCCCCGTCCTTTACGATGGCCACGGAGGCAGAGGCGACGTTCCAGCGCGCAAGCTGCTGACGCACGGTCTCGAGCGTTTGCTCCAAAACGAATCGGTCGGCCATAGTTTTACTCCACCTTTTTTACGAAAACTTCATCCGCGCAGAGCGGATTCAGGGTGATGCCGATCGCGACGCTGCCCACGGTGCCCCTCTTGTCCGTCTCGAATTTCAGCAGCATGTCGGAGAGCAGCGCGCGCGGGTTGTCGATGCGGAAGCTGTCATAGTGGAAGTGCGCGAGGGGACTGAAATCCTTGTTGTACAGGAAGCCGAGCCGCTCGCCCTCCAGGCTGATCACAAGCTCCCCGTAGGTCGGGTTGACGTAGGTCCCGACGTAGCTCTCCAGCGGGTGCGAGGGCGACGTGCCCGCTGCGGGTTCGCCGTTCATCTCGGCCATCTGGCTGACCTGGGCCTCCATGACCTGGGCGATCAGCTCGCGCCAGCGCTTGTTCCAGTCGCCGTCCTCCACGCCGAGATAGGCGTCCACGATCTCATAGGTGGTCGAATAGGTGTCAAAGGAATTGTTGAAGTTCGTGAGCGTCACGATGCCGAGCTTCTGGTCCGGAATCATGGTCACCAGGGCGCTGAAGCCGTCAATGTTGCCGCCGTGCTCCACCATCAGGTGGCCGCGGTGCGTTTCGGTGAACCAGCCCATGGCATAGGAATAGAAATCCTGCTCCGGGAAGGGCACCAGCAGAGGCTGTGCCATCAGCATCTGCGGCTTGTGGATCTCTTTCATGTTTGCCTCGCTGATGAGCTGCGTTTCGCCGACCTTTCCCTCGTCGAGATTGAACTGCAGCCATTTGAGCATGTCGTTCACCGTGGACATAATGGACCCGGCCGGGCCGTATGGCGCGCCGATACCGGCCGCCATGTCCTCGCGGTCGCTCTTGAGGAAGTCGATGCGCTTCCAGCCGTGCAGATCAGTGGGCAGATCGCGCGCATAGGGGTCGGCGTGGTCCGGATCCGCGGAGATCGCGTCCACGTAGAAGGTGGTGCGGTCCATGCCCAGCGGCTCCAGCAGCTCTTTCCTGACGAACTCCTCCCAGCTCATGCCGCTGAGCGCCTCGATCAGCAGACCGACGGTGACATAGCAGGTATTCTGGTAGCACCACATGGAGCGGAAGGACCAGGCGGGCTGCATGTTGCGAAGATTCTCGGCCATTTCACGGCGCGTGCAGGGGCCGTTGATCCAGTAGGCGTCGTGGCGCGGCAGTCCGGTCCGATGGCACAGCATGTCGCGCACGGTGGCGTTCAGGGTCGTGAAGTCATCCTGGAAGCGCAGCCAGGGCAGATACTCCACCACCGGCCTGTCCCAGTCCAGCAGGCCGCGGTCAACGAGCAGCGCGGCCGCAGCGGCCGTAAAGGCCTTCGAGGAGCTGCCGATCTGATACATGGTGTCGGGACCGGCGGGGAGGTTCTTCTCCGCATTGGCAAAACCGAAGCCCTCGCGCAGGACGACCTCGCCGTCCTTGACGATGCCGACCGCGATGGACGGCTGATCCCAAAGCTTCAGTTCCTCTGCGATCATGGTGCGGATTCTTTCGAGGTTTGTCATGATAGTCAACTCCTTTTATAATGATCCGTATGGGTTTGCCTGATTATAGATCAATGCCGAGGCCGGGGCGGTCCAGAAGGGTAAAGATGCCGCCCTCGCGCATAAAACCGCCGGTGATCCCGTCGTCGTCACCCTTGTAGAACATGAAGCTGTCGCAGTCGGCCTCCACGATGGCGGCCTTCGCCGCTACGAGGCTCACACCCGCCGTGATGCTGATCTTGTTCTCCTCCATGCAGCCGACCATGCAGCCGAGCCCCGCCTCCTGCGCGATATCCGCGATCTGCGCGCCGGGATAGAGGCCGCCGCATTTCATGAGCTTGATGTTGAAATAGTCGGCGCAGCCGAGCTTCGCGGCGCGGCGCGCGTCGTGCGGGCTGTGGATGGACTCGTCCAGCATCAGCCTGACTGAGGTCGCGTTGCGCCGTTTGAGCTCCGCAGCACCTTCAAAGTCCCACCAGGGCAGGCACTGCTCGGACGCGTCCACGCCCAGCTTTTCAAAGGCCCGCAGCGCCTCCAGCGCCGTCTCCACGGTATATCCCTGGTTCGCGTCGGTCCGGATGCGGACTTTGTCTCCCACGGCTCTGCGGATGCGCGTGAGCGCCTCGATGTCATCCTCCAGCCTGATGCCGGTCTTGACCTTGAGAATGTCAAAGCCCTTTTCGAACACGAAACGGCGGGCCTTGACCTCCATCCGCTCCGGCGTGTCGATCCCGATCGTGATGTCGTTGTGGACCACGGGGTCCACAGCCCCGAGGAGCTTCCAGACCGGCAGTTCTTTTTTCTTGCCGATGATGTCGTAGAGCGCGATGTCGAAGGCGCACTTGGCGGAGCCGTTGCCATAGATCAGGCTGTCCATCAGCCGGTGCGCCCCGGCGATGTCCATCGGATCGAAGCCGACGAAGGCCTCGGCAAACATCTGCAGAACCAGATAGCAGGTATCCATCGTCTCGCCGGTCACGAAAGCCAGAGGCGCTGCGGAACCCAGCCCGCAGATGCCCTCGTCCGTATGGACGCGGATGACCCAGTTATCCGAATCGGTCAGAAGCCCGAAGGCCACCCGGAAGGGCTCTGCCAGTGGGACAGAGAAGCGCTCGATCTCAACCTTGGTGATTTTCATGATGCGACCTCCTGAAAGAATTGGTGATTCCGAACGGTGTTTCAGCTCAGGTGTGGACGGAGCTGCGCGTACAGATGTCCGACAAAGGCCCGCGGGGGAACGCTGCGCTGGATGAAGAGCCAGTCGGCCAGCATGGCGCTGAGCCCGCCGGCCAGGAAAACCCGCTGATCATGGCTGAGCCGCAGCTCGCTGTGCTGCTCGGCCAGGTCCAGAATATAGAGACACACGTCATAGAAGAAGGCCCGGCGGAAACCGTCCGCCCCGCGGAAGACATCCGCAATAAAGCCGCGGTTGTCGTCGTCCTCAAAAAACGCCACAAGCCGCTCCCCGGATTCCTCCCAGCCGCACCAATGATCCTCCTCCTCGACGTAATAGCATCCCACAATGCGCTCGAAGATGATGTCGTGCAGCAGATCATCTATGTTCCTGAAATAATTGTAGAAGGAATTGCGGTTGACCTCTGCCAACTCCGTGATCTCCTTGACCGTGATCTCGTCGTAGTCCTTCTGGTTGACAAGGATGCGGAAGGCGTCGATCAGAGCCTGTCTCGTACGGGTATTCCGAATCATCTGTCTTTTCATTCAACATGTACGCTCACTTGTTATTTAGGCAAATCTGTCGATCTGCTCAAATAAAGTATACAAGACTGTGCGGTTGATTGCAAGACTTTTTTCTGACAGCCCCCTCGGAGCTTTTGCGCAGAGCGGCCCGGAGCGGAGTCCAAACGCGGCAGAGCGGGCCAAGCCCTTTCCCGGCCTCTTCCGCAAAAAAGGACTATTCCGAGTCCCTATTGCCTTGGGGATTTCGTGGGGCTAAGAAAGAAACAGCATACATCTCTGAAGAGGTAACATCAGAAAAAGCTTTGGAATTAGAGAACCGGTTGATGGCATGCAAAGGAACGATAAAATAGAAGGATATCTTTCTACGGTTTAACGATTCCCCATGATTGAACGATAGAAAAGTACAGCATGTAGTGCAATGCTCGATAATAACCTCCGACTATCGCTACATGTTGTGCTTCTTCCTGTTCGAGTGAACAACCTGCTTTTCAAAAGTCCTGTCGCATCAGGGCTTTCCGGGCATAAAAAAACGAAACAGGAGGTTGATACATTGTATCAATCTCCTGTTCCTGATCTGGTGCCGGTGGCCCGACTCGAACGGGTACGGCCTTGCGGCCAAGGGATTTTAAGTCCCTGGTGTCTACCATTCCACCACACCGGCGTGCTGTGGCGCTGTGTTATTTTACACCGCGCGGAAAAGCGTGTCAAGAGCGCGGGACAGGCAGGCCGAGCGGCGTCTCCGGGAAAACTTGACAGCATTTCCACCCCATGATAGTATTATTGCAATTATTATTCGATGGCAAAACGCTGAAAGCGCTCAGTCATATTTTCAGCATCTTCATCAAGACCGCAAGCGAGGTGGGAAAAAATGAGATCCGATCTGACCGGGAGGCGCCTTCCGTTCCGGCTCCTGTGCCTTGTTCTGATGATTGCGCTGCTGTGTTCTTTCCCGGTCCCGGTCCGGGCCGAGGAGACGGATATGGAGCCCGGCGGGCCGGTGACCTTTGACGGAGTCGAGCTGCCGAGCGGTGCGCTGTATCGGGACGGGCTCGCCTACGTCCGGCTGTCCGAAGTGGCCGACGCGCTCGGTGTTCCGCTCGATCATGCCGAGGGAAGCGAGGAGTTTGGCTTTGCGTGGCGCAAGGACTATGTCGCGCTGCGAAGCGGGAGCAACGTGCTGCGGTATCTCGAAGAGGACACGACGCTTGCGTCGCCGGCCATTCTCTGGGAGGACGGCGCGGATCTTCTGGTGCCGGTCGAGGACTTCTGTGCAGGTGCCCAGATCGGGTATCTCTACGACAAGAAGTACGACCACATCTACTGCACGCCGGGTGCGGGCGCCTGGGAGGTCCCGTCCGGCTACAACGTCCCGGTCGTCATGTATCACTCCGTGAGCAGCAGCGGATGGCCGAACGACAAGGTCTGTGTGACGCCCCAGTGCCTGGAATCGCAGATCTCCTGGCTGCTGAAGCACGGCTTTACTCCCATCTGGTTCGAGGATCTCAAGCACGTGGAGGACTACGAGAAGCCGGTCATCCTGACCTTCGACGACGGCTGGCGGAACAACTACACCAACCTCCTGCCTATCGTGAAGAAATACCAGATCAAGGTAACGATCTTTGTGGTGTGCAGCTACCTGGAAAAGCAGGGCGGTAATCATCTGGACAAGGAGCAGGCGCTGGAGATGTACGAGAGCGGCTATGTCTCCTTCCAGAGCCACATGGTCAAGCACGTCGATCTGCGGCTGTATTCGCCTGAACAGCAGGAGAAGCAGATGGCCCGCTCGCGTCTCTATCTGACGCGGCTGTTCGGCAAGGAGCCCTGCGCCATGGCCTATCCTTACGGCGGCAGCAACAAGAAGATCGAAAGGCTCGCACAGCAATACTACCGTTTTGCGGTCAAGATGGCGCGCAGCCGCGCCTACAACACGAGTGACAATCCGATGCGGATCTGGCGTTTTTATCCGCAGAAGAACACGCCGCTGCGGCAGTTCAAGGGCTGGATCAACTCGGCCTTTCCCGGCGCCTGAGAGGTCCTTCCCGGCCTCCTGAGCGCCTCGCAGCAATAAAAAAAGCCTGTGAAACTCTCGTTTCACAGGCTTTTTTGAGTCTGATCAGACCAGCTCGATGACCGCGACCTCGGCGGCGTCGCCGCGGCGAACGCCAACGCGGGTGATGCGGGTGTAGCCGCCGTTGCGGTCGGCATACTTCTTTGCGAGCTCGTCCTTGACCTTCTTGGCCACGTCCTCGCGGGTCAGGAAGCTGAGCATCTGACGATAGGAAGCCAGATCCGCAGCCTTGCCAAGAGTGATCATCTTCTCGGCCATGGGGGCGATCTCCTTGCAGCGGGAGACGGTGGTCTCCATGCGGCCCTTGTCGAGCAGGTCGGTCACCTGCTGACGCAGCATCGCCATGCGCTGATCGGTGGTCTTGCCGAGCTTTCTAGTTCCGGGCATAATAGCATTTCCTCCTATTACTGGTTGTCCTCGCTTGCCAGAGACAAGCCCATCATCGTCAGCTTATGCTCGACTTCTTCCAGGGACTTGCGGCCGAGGTTGCGGACCTTGATCATCTCTTCCTGCGTCTTGCTGACCAGGTCCTCGACAGTATTGATATTCGCACGCTTGAGGCAGTTGAAGCTTCTGACGGACAGGTCGAGCTCTTCGATGGTCATCTGGAGCTCGGTGTCCGGCTCTTTCTAGACCTTCTCGACGACCTTGGAACTGCTTGCCACGCTCTCGGAGAGGTCGGTGAAGAGCGTAAAGTGATCGCAGAGGATCTTGGCCCCGAGAGACACGGCGTCGCGGGAGCTCATGGTCTTGTTCGTCCAGACCTCCAGCGTCAGCTTGTCGTAGTCGGTCTGGTTGCCTACACGGGTGTTCTCCACGGTGTAGTTGACCTTCAGGACCGGGGTAAAGATGGAGTCAACGGGGATGGTCCCGATCGCCATCTGCTGGTTCTTGTTCTTCTCGGCGGATACATAGCCTCTGCCGTGGTCCAGAACGAGCTCCATGTTCAGGGCGCCGTCCGGGCCGAGCGTAGCGATCGGCTGCTCCGGATTCAGGATCTCCACCTCTGCATCGGGCTTGATATCGCCGGCGGTGACGATGCCCTCGCCTGCGGCTTCGATGTAGACGGTCTTGGGGCCGGTGGAGTTGAGACGGGCAATGATGCTCTTGACGTTCAGAACGATCTCGGTAACGTCTTCCTTGACGCCGGGGATCGTGGAAAACTCATGCTGCACACCGGCGATCTTGATGCTGGTGCAGGCAGAGCCGGGAAGAGAGGACAGGAGTACCCTACGCAGAGAGTTGCCAAGTGTCGTGCCATAGCCGCGTTCCAGGGGCTCGATGATGAACTTGCCATACGACGGGTCCGCCTGGGTTTCGATGCACTCGATGCGCGGCTTCTTGATTTCGATCATATAGTTGCAGTACCCTCCTTACAGTCTTTGCACGGACAGGCCGTGCGCGGTGATTCGGCTTACCAATTGATGAGGGTCTTTTTTTACTTGGAGTACAACTCGACGATGAGGTGCTCTTCCACCGGGAAGTCGACGTCCTCTCTCGTGGGAGCCGCAACGACCTTGCCGACCATGTTCTGGGCGTCGAACTCGAGCCACTTGGGAATGACATGATAGGCATTGGCCTCAAGGTTGAGCTTGAAGCGCTCGATGGAGCGGCTGCTCTCCTTGATCTCGATCACCATACCGGGCTTGACCTGGTAGCTGGGGATGTTGACCTTGCGGCCGTTGACGGTGAAGTGGCCGTGGTTGACCATCTGACGGGCCTCGCGGCGGGTGGCCGCATAGCCGAGACGGAACACGACGTTGTCCAGACGGCTCTCGAGCTGGATCAGCAGGTTGTCGCCGGCCTTGCCGGGCATACGGACGGCCTTCTCATAATAGCCGCGGAACTGCTTCTCCAGAACACCGTAGACAAACTTGACCTTCTGCTTCTCCTGCAGCTGACCGGCGTACTCGGACTTTTTGCGCCGGGTCTGCGTGTTGGTGTTGCGGGTGGTTTCCTTCTTGTAATAGCCCATTGCGGCGGGGCTGATACCCAGCGCCTTGGCATGCTTCGCAATCGGCTGTCTGTTTTTAGCCATAACAGTCTATCCTCCCTTCCTTATACGCGACGACGTTTCGGAGGACGGCAGCCATTGTGAGGAATGGGGGTAACGTCCTTGATCATCGTGACTTCGAGACCGGCGGTCTGCAGCGCGCGGATCGCAGCCTCACGGCCGGAGCCGGGGCCCTTGACAAAGACCTCGACGGTCTTCAGGCCGTGCTCCATGGCCGCCTTCGTAGCGGTCTCGGCAGCGGTCTGAGCGGCAAAAGGAGTGGACTTCTTGCTGCCACGGAAACCGAGGCCACCGGCGGAAGCCCAGGAGATCGCGTTGCCCTGGGTGTCGGTGATGGTCACCATGGTGTTATTGAAGGAAGAGCTGATATGAACCTGGCCCTTTT
>JAFXTM010000027.1 GCA_017535865.1 Oscillospiraceae bacterium | reverse complement strand
GCCGATGTAGCCGGCGCCGCCGGTGACCAGAACTTTCATGTCGGTATCTCCTTAAATATTTTTGGCTGAGGAAGACCGCCCCCTGCCGGGCAGGAGCGGGAGCAGCAGGCCCGCGAGGATCAGCGCCGCGCCGGCGAGCTTGAAGGGCGTAAGCGCCTCGCCGAGGACGAGGAAGCCCCAGAAGACGGCGCCGACGGGGTTGAGCGCGGAGAACATGCCCGCGCGGTCGGCGGGCAGCGTTCGCTGGGCGACGGGCTGCAGCGTGAAGCCGAAGACGCTGCACACCAGCGCGAGGAAGAGGATCATGCCCCACTCCGCGCCGGAGGCGGGGAGGCGGAAATCCTCAAAGAGGAGCGAGACGAGCAGGGACACGACGCCCATCGTCCCGATCTGGAAGATGCCCACGAGCAGCGGATCGCCCTCCCGGGCGAAGACGCCGGTGAGGAAGATCGCGAGGGCATAGAAGACCATCCCGGCGAAGAAAAAGAGGGTGCCCGCGTTCAGGGCGGCGCCGGGCCCGAGGTGGAGCACCAGCAGCCCCGCGAAGGCGAGGACGATCCCGATCACGACCGCGCGCTTCGGATAGCGGCGCAGGAAGGCGATCTCGAGGAAGGGGACCAGGATGAAGGCGGAGTTCTCGATCAGAGAGGCGAGGGAGGATTCCGCCGTGCGCAGCCCGAGCATCTCGCAGCCCATCACCCCCGTGTACACCAGCCCGAGCAGCACGCCGTCCCGCACGTCGCGCCTGTCGGCGCGCCACACGCGCCGCCGGAAGAGCAGGAACAGGATCTGGTAGGCGGTGAGAAAGCGCACGGCGAGGATGTTGAAGGGGGCGAGCGAGGCCACGGCCAGCTTGGAGACCACAAAGGAGGTGCTGCGCGCGAGGATGACGGCGGCCATGAGCAGCTCGGCCTGCCGCATGCTCAGCTCCCGCGGTGGGTTCGAAGACTTCATGCGATCACGCTTCTCAGTCGAGCAGGGCGGCGGGATAGACGCCCTTTTCGCGCAGGGCGGCGATGTAGCTCACGACGCTGTCCATGTCCTCGCGGTAGGTGATGCCGTGCCAGGTCTCATGGCAGTTGAGCACGCGGATGGTGCCCTCGCCCTCCTGGATGAGGGCGTTGGCGACCAGGGGGAGGAAGTACTCGCATTTGAGGGGATTCACGGGCAGGTTCTCGTCGAGCCAGGCGGGGAAGCGCTTTTCGAGCTCGTCGAGCATCGAGTGCCGGAAGCCCCAGAAGTTCATCGACACGACGCTCTCGCCGGGCAGGGGGATCCAGCTCGCGCCCTCGTCCTCGGTGTAAGCGCCGTCGAGCCCATCCTTTTTGATCTTCGTGCGCTCGACCACGCCGGTGAGCAGGCCGCGCTCATCCACCCGGCACACCCCGCGCGCGACGGTGCCGTGCTCGGTGACGGTGTTGCGCAGGAGATAGCCGACCATGGCGTGCTCGGTCTCCGCGCCGGGGGCGGCGAGGAAGTCGTAAAGCGCCCGGTAGGCGGTCGGGCCGTAGAAGTCGTCGGCGTTGATGACCGCGAAGGGCCCATCGATCGCGTCCTTCGCGCAGAGCGTGGCGTGGCCCGTGCCCCAGGGCTTGACGCGCCCCTCCGGGACGGCGTAGCCCGCGGGGAGCCGGTCGAGCTGCTGGAAGACGTACTTCACGTCGAAATACTTCTCCATGCGGCGGCCGACGGCGGCCTTGAAGTCCTCCTCGATCTCGTGCTTGATGATGAAGCAGACCTTGCGGAAGCCCGCGCGGTAGGCGTCGAAGAGCGAAAAATCGATGATGGCGTGGCCGTGGTCGTCCACCGGGGTGATCTGCTTGAGGCCGCCAAAGCGGCTGCCCATCCCGGCGGCGAGGATCACAAGGGTCGGTTCAGACATGATCTATCTCCTTTTCGATCGCTGCGAAAGCAGCACCTTTTGAAAACCAAAACCAAAGTCCGGCGGAGCGGGTTTGGTTTTGAGAGGAAAAATAATGTCATCGGCCGAGGCGGCGGCGCCTGCGCCGCCGCCTGGCCTCATGACGTTATTTTGACGACATCGCGGCTCTGCAGTAGTAATTGAACATCCGCTCGCGCGCCAGCGTCGAGGAATCCATGTGCCCGGGATAGACCTCGTAGTCGCCGGGGAGGGCGCAGATCTTTTTCAGCGAGCGCAGCTCCTCCTCCATATCGCCGCCGGGCAGGTCGGCGCGGCCGCAGCTGCCCTCGAAGAGCGTGTCGCCCGTGAAGAGCGCCTCGCCGCAGCGCAGCGTCACGCCGCCGGGCGTGTGTCCGGGCGTGCCGATCACCTCGAAGCGCAGTCCCGCGACCTCGACGACGTCGCCGTCCCTGTAGTACTTCCCGCCCTCCGGCAGGGCGAAGGGAAAGTGCGGGTTCCGCCGCACGCGCGCGTCGTCCTCCTCGTGCATCCAGACCGTCGCGCCGGTCTCCTCCGCGACGGCCTCGACCGCGCCGACGTGGTCGTAGTGGCCGTGCGTGAGCAGGATCGCCCGGCAGCGCAGGCGGTTGTCCTCAAGGTAGTCGAGGATGGTGTTCGACTCGTCGCCGGGGTCGATCACGGCGCACTCCAGCGTCGTCTCGTCGGTGACGACATAGCAGTTGGTCTCCAGATGCCCGACGGGCAGGGTCTTGATCAGCATATTTACAACTCCTTTGTGTCGAGCAGGATCGTAACGGGTCCGTCGTTCTGGCTCAGGACCTGCATCTCCGCGGCGAAGACGCCGGTCTTGACCGTAAAGCCCTGCTCGCGGCAGAGCGCGATGACCTGCTCGTAGAGCGGGATCGCCTTTTCGGGCCGGGCGGCGTGCGAAAAGCCGGGGCGGCGCGAGCGGCAGTCGGCGAAGAGCGTGAACTGGCTGATGATCAGCAGCTCCGCCCCCGCGTCATGGGGGTTGACGTTCATCTTGCCGTTCTCGTCCTCGAAGATCCGCAGCCCGCAGATCTTGTCGGCGATCTTCCGGGCCTCGGCCTCGGTGTCGTCCTGGTGGACGCCGAGCAGCACGAGCAGACCCATGCCGATCTCGGCGGGCTCGCGCCCCTCGATCAGCACGGACGCGTTCTTCACGCGCATCACAACAGCTCTCATGGTGGTTTTTCTCCTTTCAAGGGGGGGGGAGTTCAGAGGGGCTTGCCCCTCTGATTTTTCGTCCGCAGACGAAAAAGGGATCCGATGTTTTTTTCGGGGACATGCGCCTCGGAAAAAACACTTCTCGCGGAGTGAGTGTGCGCGCACAGCGCGTGCGCGAGCGCAGCGCTCTCCTCCTCGATCGGGAAGCCGCCGAAGGCAGCTTTTCGATCGACAGTTTATTTCTCCCCGCTGCGGACGACCTCGGACACGCCCGGAACGGCGTTGAGACGGTTCATGATATAGCGCAGCTCGCCCGCGTTCTTCACCTCGAGCGCGATGTTCGTGAGCGCGCGCCCGCCGCCGATGGCGCGGGAGGAGAGCGTGCGCACCTTGGCGTTGAGCGTGTTGAGCACGGTCGCGATGTCCATGATGAGGCCGCTGCGGTCCTTGGAGGCGATCGTGATCGTGGTCACGTAGGTCTCGGTGATCTCCGCCGCCCAGCCCACGCGGATCCAGCGCCCCTCGTTCTCGGGATTGCCGCTGCGCTGGAGGTAATTCGGGCAGTCCTTGCGGTGGATGGACACGCCCTGCCCGCGCGTGATGAAGCCGATGATCTCGTCGCCCGGCACCGGGGTGCAGCAGCGGGAGAACTTGATGAGGCAGTTGTCGAGCCCCTCGACGAGGATGCCCTGCACGGGCTTGGAGAGCTTCTTCGCGCTCTGCTCGCGGCGGTCGGCCGCGGCGTTGATCTTGTCGAGCACGGTCTGCTTCTCCGCGCGCTCGCTGCGCGCCTTGTACTCGTCGCGCAGGCGGTTGGCCGCGCGGGCCACGGCGATGCCGTTGTAGCCGATCGCGGCGAAGAGATCGTCCATCGTGGCGAAGCAGAGGCGCTTGAGCACGGGGGCGGTGATCTCGTCGTCGAGTACGTCCTCGAGCTTGAGCCCGCAGTGCCGCAGCTCGTCCTCGAGCATCTCGCGTCCGCGGAAGACGTTCTCCTCACGCCGCTCCTTCTTGAACCACTGCTTGATCTTCGTGCGCGCCGAGCCGCTCTTGACGAGGTTCAGCCAGTCGCGGCTGGGGCCGGGGGAGGACTTGGAGGTGCGGATCTCGACGATGTCGCCGTTCTGCAGCGCGTAGTCGTAGGTGACGATGCGCCCGTTGACCTTCGCGCCGACCATGTGGTTGCCGACGTCGGAGTGGATGCTGTAAGCGAAGTCGATCGGCGTCGCGCCGACGGGCAGGTTGATGACGTCGCCCTTCGGGGAGAAGACGAAGACCTCGTCGGCGAACATGTCGATCTTCAGGTCGTGGAAGAAGTCCGTCGCGTCGGACTCCTGCTGGTTCTCGAGCAGCATGCGCACCCAGGCGAACTTCTCCTCGTCGCCGCCGCGCAGGGAGGCGGCGCCGTCGCCCATCTTGTACTTCCAGTGCGCCGCGATGCCGTACTCGGCCGTGTGGTGCATGTCCCAGGTGCGGATCTGCACCTCGAAGGGGATGCCCTCGGAGCCGATGACCGTGGTGTGCACGCTCTGGTACATGTTGGGCTTGGGGGTGGAGATATAGTCCTTGAAGCGCCCGGGCACGGGCTTGAACATGTCGTGGATGAAGCCGAGCACGTTGTAGCAGTCCGGGATCGTGTCCACGATGACGCGAAAGGCGCAAAGGTCGAAGATGCCGCTCATGTTCAGCTTCTGCGCGTACATCTTCCGGTAGATGCTGTAAATGTGCTTGATGCGGTAATAAATCGTGGCCTCGATGCCCTCGGCCCTGAGACGGGCCTGGATCTTCTGCTCCATGTTCTTCATGAACTCCTCGAGCTCGGGCATGCGGTCGCGCAGGGAGTCCGCGATCTCCTGATAGCCGGCGGGGTCGAGGTACTGCAGCGAGAGGTCCTCCAGCTCCCACTTGACCTTCTGGATGCCGAGGCGGTGGGCGATGGGGGCGTAGATCTCCATCGTCTCGAGGGACTTGGAGCGCTGCTTCTCGGGACTCTGATAGGCCATGGTGCGCATGTTGTGCAGGCGGTCGGCGATCTTGATGAGGATGACGCGGATGTCCTTGGCCATGGCCATGAGCATCTTGCGCAGGTTCTCCATCTGCTCGTCTTCCTTGCTCGTGTACTGCACGCGCGTGAGCTTGGTGACGCCCTCGACGATGTCGGCCACCGCGTCGCCGAACTGGCGGGCGATGTCGGCGTGGGTGAGGGAGGTGTCCTCGATCACATCGTGCAGGAGGGCGGCGACGATGGAATCCTCGTCGAGCCCCATGTCCACGGCGATGTCCGCCGCGGCCACGCAGTGCGACACATAGGGGGAGCCGTCCTTGCGCTTCTGGCCCTCGTGCGCGGCGCGGGCCATCTCATAGGCCGCGCGGATGCGCGCCCGGTCCAGGTTGTGGTTCTC
The DNA here is from genome assembly GCA_017535865.1 of Oscillospiraceae bacterium. Lineage (GTDB taxonomy): Bacteria > Bacillota > Clostridia > Oscillospirales > Oscillospiraceae > Limivicinus. The sequence goes on along the minus strand of JAFXTM010000027.1, from coordinate 3,251 downwards.
CGCGATCTTCGCATCGAGTTCGGAGAACAGCCGGTCCGGGTCCAGCGGCGTATGCACTTGTTTGCTCTCGTCGGTCATGGCGTTCTCCTTTCTTCTCAATTCCGAAAGGCGCGCAGCGTCCGGATGAGCGCCGTCGCCTCCAGGTCGGCCTTCTCCTCCGGCACGACGCTGTGCGCGCCGTAGACGCGCCCGTCCGCGCTCTGGAGCAGCCCGCATTCGAGCATCGTCATCAGACACAGGCAGTAGCGCTCGGGCTCCATGCCCGTCGGGCGGGAGGCGAGGATCGCCTCCGCGCTGTCGGGGAGCAGGAGCTCGCCGCCCCCGCCGCGCCAGACGCGCACGAAGTCGCCCCGCTCGGGGCAGTAGTCCGCGGCGGCCCAGCGCACGCTCTCGTCCCCGTCCAGGATCCGCCGACAGAGCGGCAGCGGATCGTGGGGCCGCGCGTCGGTGAGCACGAGCTGCACGGAGACATGCCCGCGAAACTCGTTCACCTGCGGCGTGAAAGCCACGTCCACGGTGTCCCCGGCGCGGATGCCGAGCTCCTGGGCGCTGCGCCCGAAGAGGATGCCGTCCAGACGGGCGCTCCCGACGACGAGCCGGACGCGCAGATGCCGGCCGCCGCCGACGGGATCGGCGGCCTCGAGCCGGACGCCGGAGAAGCAGAAGACGGGCTTGGGGTTCATGTTGCCGAAGGGTTCGAGCCGGTCGAGCTCCCGCACGTTCTGGATGCTCAGCACATCGGCCGAGCGCAGCAGCAGATCGCAGCTCACCTCCGGCTGCGGCTCGGGCCGGTTGCGGAGGTAGTAGTCGCGAAAAGCCCGGCGGAAGTCCTCGAGCCGGTCGCTGCGTATGTTGAGGCCCGCGGCGAGCGCGTGCCCGCCGAAGCCGATCAGGTGTTCCGAACAGGCCGAGAGCGCCTCAAAGAGATTGAAGCCGCCGTAGCTGCGGCAGGAGCCCTTGCCGTGCTCGCCGTTGAGGCAGATCATGATGGCCGGCACCGAGAACTGCTCGGCCAGGCGCGAGGCGGCGATGCCGATCACGCCCTGGTGCCAGTTCTCGCTCGCGAGCACGATGGGCCCGTCGGGCGTCTGCCCGGCGAGCATCCCCTGCGCCTGCTTCCAGATCTCGATCTCGATGCTCTGGCGCTGGCGGTTGAGCTCGCAGAGGGAAGATGCGAGGGAGGCGGCCTCGTCCGGATCCCGGCACATCAGCAGCTGGGCCGCGCGCTCGGCCTGGCCGAGCCGGCCGGCGGCGTTGAGGCGCGGGGCGAGGGAGAAGCCCACGGTCGCGGCGCTGAGACGCCGCATATCCACACCCGCCTCCTTCAGCATCGCGGCGAAGCCCGGCAGCGGGTCCTTCTCAAGCTTCTCGAGCCCGCGGCGGACCAGATAGCGGTTCTCGTCCACGAGGGGCATCACGTCCGCCACCGTGCCGACGGCCACGAGGTCCGCATAGCGCGCAAGCATGGCCTCGGCGTCCCCGTCCACGGCGCAGACGAGCTTGAAGGCCACGCCCACGCCCGCGAGCGCGCCGTTGGGGTAGCTGTCCCCGGGCTGCTTGCAGTCGACGACCGCGACCGCGTCGGGCAGCTCCCCGTCCTTGCATTCGTGGTGGTCGGTGATGACCATGTCCATCCCGAGCGAGCGCCCGAACTCGCTCTCCTCGACGGCGGTGATGCCGCAGTCGACGGTGATGAGCAGACTCACGCCCTCGGCGCGCAGGCTTTCGAGCGCGGAACAGTTGAGCCCGTAGCCCTCCTCGTTCCGGTCGGGGATGTAGGGATGGACGCGCAGTCCGCGGCTGCGCAGATAGTCCGTCACCAGACATGTGGCGGTGATCCCGTCCACGTCGTAGTCGCCGTAGACGGCCACGGCCTCGCCGCGCTCGATGGCCTGCAGCACGCGCCGGCGAGCCACATCCATCCCCAGGATGCCCAGCGGATCGTGCAGCAGCTCCGGCCCGCCGTCGAGCATCTCCCGGGCGGCCTCGGCCGTGCGGCAGCCGCGCAGCGCCAGCAGGGCGGCGAGCAGCGGCCCGTAACCGGCTTCCGTCAGCGCCGCCGGGATCTCCGGCCGTGTGAAGGGAATATCCCACTCCTTCTCTCTCAACGTTCGCATAGCAGTCTCTCTCTTTACTTTTTTCTTTATTTAAATAATAATACCAAATCTCAGCCTCCAATTCAATAGCGGGAGGAAAAAAGTCCGGGAGGAGAAAGCTCCTCCCGTGTCGGAGAACGGACGGCGGTCCGCCCCCTCTATTTCGTATAATCCTCCAGCCGCGTCAGGCCGCCCGTCAGCGGCGGCGCCGCCTCCACATGATCGAGCGCGTCGCCGGGGGCGGTACAGAAGGCGCAGAGCGCAAGACAACGGCGGCTCATGAAGCCGCCCTCGGCCGCCTGCTCGAGCAGGACGCGCAGCGCGTCGAAGTAGCCGAGGGTGTTGAGCAGGGCGATGGGCTTGCCGTGCTGACCGAGCTGCTTGAGCGTCAGGGTCTCGAAGAACTCCTCGAGCGTGCCGATCCCGCCGGGCAGCACGACGAAGGCCTCCGCCGCGTCCTCCATGGCGGCCTTGCGCTCGCGCATGCTGTCGGTCCAGACAAAGCGCGTGCAGCCCGCGTAGAGGATGCCCGGCTCGTCGAAAAAGCGCGGCGCGATCCCGACGATCTCCGCCACGGCGGAGGCCGCGCCCTCCGCGCAGGCGCCCATGAGCCCGTGGGCCCCGCCGCCGAAGACGAGGCTGTGCCCGCGCCGCCCGAGCTCCTTCCCGAGCGCCCGCGCCGCCTCGAAATAGCGCGCGTCCAGCCGGTCGCCCGACGCGCCGTAGATACAGATCCGCATATCCCGTCCTCCGCCTTCCTTTTGCTTCACTATACCACACTCCGCCGCGGCTGAAAAGGAAATCTTGACCCGCGGACGTTTTTAGCCTATACTATCCGGATAGGAAAGAAGGATGACTGTGAAGAAAGTGCTGTGCATCACCATAGCGGTCTGTCTGCTGCTCACGCTCTGCGGCTGCGGCGCGGAGCCGGCGCGGCGCGGGAGCGGCCCCCTGCAGATCGTGACGACGGTGTTCCCGGCCTGCGACTTTGCCCACATCGTCGCGGGGGAGCGGGCGACCGTGACCCTGATCGTCCCGCCCGGGGCGGAGCTGCACAGCTTTGAGCCCACGGCCCAGGACCTGCTGCTCATCCGCGGCTGCGATCTCTTCGTCTGTACCGGCGGCGAGTCCGAGGCCTGGGTGGAGGAACTGCTC
>JAFXTM010000026.1 GCA_017535865.1 Oscillospiraceae bacterium | reverse complement strand
GGCCCCGCGGCCATCTCCATCGCCCTCGGCTCCGCGCCGCCGGCTGCCTCGCAGCTCGTGACGATGCCGCTCGCGCAGCTCAGCACCGTTCAGCAGACGCAGCTGCTCGAGCGATACCGCAGCCTGTGGGCTTTCAGCAGCGCCGAGGCCTCGAGCTGGTTCTACGCCTATACCGACCTCAACCGCAACGGCCGGCTGGAGGTGCTCGCCGTCTCCACGCAGGGCACGAGCTCCTACACCACCGTCAAGTGCTATGAGGTCTCACCGGGCTTCAACGGCGTCACGGAATGCTGGGTGCAGAGCGACAGCGCCGGCTGGCCGGAGATCACGCTCCCCTCGCTGCCCTGCTATTTCGACAGCCGCACCGGCGTCTGCTACTACGTCTGCGAGGACATGACCAAGCTGAGCGCGACGGAGTACAGCTACACGCTCCGGGTCTTCTGGTTCTTTGACGGCGTGCTCCAGCTCAACACGCTCGCCTCCCGGTCCGTCGTGTACGGGCAGACCGCCCGGCCGACCGTGCAATACCGCGACTGGGCCGGCAACTCTCTCAGCGAGAGCGAGTATGTCACCTACGCCGACCGCTATTACGCCGCCCTCTCCAAGTCCGGCTACGCGCTGAGCTGGCAGCAGGGAAACGCTTATCCCGCGCAGCCGGCCGTCACGGCCGCGCCCGTTGTGACGCCGATCCCCACGCCGCGGCCGACGCCCGTGCCCACGCCCGCCGGGACCGTCGGGGCCAGGGTGGTCATCACCAAAAACCCGACGAGCGAGTCGCTCTCGATCGGCGGGACGACCTGGTTCATCGCCCACGCGAGCAACGCCTCCGCCGTCACCTGGCAGGCCGTGAGCCCGGACGGCCGGACCTACACCGCGGGCGAGGCGCTCTCGCTCCATCCGGGGCTCAAGCTCAGCGGCGTGAACGACGATACCCTGACCATCCAGAACATCCCCCTCTCGCTCAACGGCTGGGGCTTCCAGGCGCGCTTTGACGGCGCGGGCAACTCCGCGGTCACCACCGCCGCCTATGTCTATGTCGGCGATTACGTCACGGCCTATCAGAGCGTGCTCAACGCCTACCGCGCCGCCTATCAGTACGGAGGGCACACGGCGGAGTACGCGCGGCAGAACGGCCTCTCGGAGGTCATCGCCCACAGCCCGCACGTCGGCTACGCCTTCAAGGATCTCAACAAGGACGGCACGCCCGAACTCTTCATCGGCGGCGTGAATCCGGACGCCTTCGCCCGCCTGATCGTATACGACGCCTACACGCTCGTCAACGGCGTGCCCGTGCGTCTGGCCGTCTCCACGGACAACGACCGCTTCTATCTGCGCACCGACAGCACGCTCCTCAACGGCGGCTCGGAGGGCAAGCGCTACGAGCACTATTTCCTCTTCCGCTTCGTCGGCGACCATCTGGAGTCCAGCGAGGGATATATGTATTATAAGGTCGGGAGCGACCAGGACGGCTGCTATTACCAGAAGGGCGCCTATTCCCGCGAGCCGCGCCCGGGCGACACGAAGGTGTCGCGCACGACGATGGACAGCAAGGTCCAGGGCTACCAGAACGCCGTCTTCTCGCTGCTGATGACGCAGCTCGCATGATCTTTTCTTACCCGGAGGAACACAGGAACATGATCGATTATCCGCGCATCCTGTCCATCGCGCGATGAACGAGATCACCGAATTTGAACAACGCCGCGCCGTCAATACGATCTGGAACGGGGCCCGGGATCACGGGTTCCGGCCGGATTTCAAGGCCTATGGGCCGGACGGACGGGCTGAGCTCTACTGGAATTTGCTGATCGGCGCGCTGCGCCGGCATTACGAATACCCGAAGCTGCGCCGCCTCTTCGACGCCTTCGAGGGCGAGGAGGAGCGCGACGTCTACGAGGGGCTGCTCTGGCTGGGACTGGAGAACGCGGTCTATCAGCGGGAGCTCCCGGAACGGCCGGTGCTCGCCGCGCTGCGGCGGGATTACGCCGAGCGCTTTGTCGCCGCCTTCGCCGGCACGGTCCCGGACGACTACCGCCTGCTCGACTGTCTCTCCTACGCGCACTACCTGCGCGTGCTGGGGCGTGAGGCAAAGCTGAGCCGCTACGACGAAAAGCTCCTCGACGAGCTGGAGTTTTCCCCCGCGCTCACGACCGACGAGATCGTGGAACGGGCCGAGGCGCTTTTCCGGCACTGGTTCCGGATCACGGCGGAGGAGCGCCGCCGTGAGCGAAAGCCGCTCTCCTTCGCGCTCCTGCGCCGGGACGGGCGAAAGGAGCCCCGGCGCTACCGCAAATTCGGCATCGGCCTGCTCGACCGCCCGCGCGCCGGCGGCGCGGACGAGGGGGAAGCGGAGAGGGCCGCGCTGCGCACGCGCCTGAGCGCGGCGGAGCTGCGCGCCTTCATGACCGGCAAATACGGCCGCCCGCTCTTTTCCGAGCACGAGCTGAAAGAGATAGAGCGGCAGCTCTGCACCGGCAGCCACCGCGACTGTCATCTGCACTTTACCAAGGGCGAACCGGCCGCATGGAAGATCCAGAACGGCTTTGAAGCGCTGCATAAGGAACGCGAAGCCGCGCAGATCGAGCGCAACCGCCGCTATTATCGGGACAACCTCGCCCGCGGCCGCGCCGGGATCCGGAAGCTCGCCGCCTCCATCCAGAACTCCGTGCTGCTGCATCTGCAGCCCTCGCCCGTCCGCTCCGACACGGGACGCCTGCTCGGCGGCCGCGTCTGGCGGGCGGAGCTGTTCGACGACGACCGGGTCTTCGAGCGCAGCGAGCAGGACAACCTGGGCGATCTGTGCGTGGATATCCTGCTCGACGCCTCCACCTCGCAGAAGGACCGGCAGGAGACCGTCTCGACCCAGGGCTACCTGATCGCCGAGGCGCTCACGCGCTGCCGCATCCCCTGCCGCGTCATGTCCTTCTGCTCGATGACGGGCTTTACGATCCTGCGCATCTTCCGCGGCTACGACGAGCCGGAGCGGAACAGCCGCATCTTCGAGTACGTCTCCAACGGCTGCAACCGCGACGGGCTCGCCGTCCGCGCCGCGCACTATCTGATAAACAGCGCCCCCTACGAGCACAAGATGCTCATCATCCTCTCCGACGTCAAGCCCAACGACATCGTGAAGATGCCCGCGGCGGGGGAGGAGGGATTCGTCGACTACGAGCGGGAGGCCGGGGTGCGCGACACGGCCCGCGAGGTCCGCCGGGCCCGTGCCGACGGGATCGCGGTGATCTGCGTGTTCACCGGCGAGGACGCGGACCTGCCCTCGGCGCGGCTCGTCTACGGGCAGGATTTCGCGCGCATCCAGTCGTTTGAACTGCTGGCCGACACCGTGGGCCGGCTTATCCGAAACCAACTGCGGAATCTGTGAACAAACAGACGGGCGGGAGCTTTTGCTCCCGCCCGTCTGTTTGTTTTTTCGCGTCTATCGGATCACGTGGCCGTCATAGCCGTCCGCGACGAGACGCTCATAGACCGCCCAGAGCGCCTCCGGGACCTCGACGGGCGCCTGAAAACCGCAGTCGGCGTAGACGCGCAGACGCTGCAGATCCCCGACCATGACGGCGAGCTCCTCGTCCCCGGGCCCGTCCGGGAAGTATGTCTCGAAGGAGACGGCGGGGGTGCCGACGGCCCAGACTGCCTCCGGCCAGCGCACGGCGGCGGTCGCAAGGGCGCGTTTGGCCATGTAGGGCTTGGTGACGAGCAGCGCGCTCCGGGGACGCAGACCCTCCGCCTCCAGCAGCGCGCGGGTGAACAGGAAGTTCTCGCCCGTGTTTGTGGAGCGCGTCTCCCGGCGCAGCCGTTCGGCCGGCACGCCGAGCTCCTCGCAGCGCCGCGCGAAGACCACCGCCTCCGGCTCGGCCCAGCGCGCGGCGGTGAGCTTCCCGAAGCCGCCGCTGCACACGACGAGCGGCGCCGCGCCGCGGCGATAGAGCGCCGCCGCGTATTCCGGGACGCGCAGCTCGTGGTTGCCGAGGACCAGGATCATGTCCGCCCTCTCCGGCGCGGGGGGCGCCGCGGACAGAAAATCGAACAGCGCTCTGGCGTCGTCCATCCGGGCCGCTCTTTCACGCATGAGGCCTTCCCCCTTTTCTCTTTTTCTCCATGACGTATTGTAATGGTTTTGCGGCTCCCGCGCAAGAGGGGATGCGAAAAGACGCGCCGTGCGGAAAAATGGGAGGAAAAAGGAAAAAAACCTTGTCAAGCCCCGTTTGCCATGCTATAGTAGTAAAGTCTTTTGAGAACCAAAAGAGGAAAAAGAAGCGCTCGAGCCGGTCCGCGCCGGGGAGAGCCTTCAAAAAAAACTAAGGAGGAAACTATGAAAAAGCTGCTTTCCCTTCTGCTTGCGCTGACCATGGTGTTCGCGCTGGCGGCCATCGGAATGCCCACCGCCGCTGCCGACGAGGAGTTCCACATTGGCATCATCACCGGCTCCGTCTCCCAGAGTGAGGACGACCGCCGCGGCGCCGAGGCCTTCCAGGCGAAGTACGGCGAGGATATGGTCAAGCTGGCCATCTATCCCGACAACTTCACCGAGGAGCTGGAGACCACCATCCAGACCATCGTCAACATGTCCGACGATCCTCTGATGAAGGCCATCATCGTCAACCAGGCCGTCCCCGGCACCGCCGAGGCCTTCCGCCAGATCAAAGAGCGCCGTCCCGACATCATCTGCATCGCCGGTGAGTCCCACGAGGACATCGCCCTCATCGAGAGCGCTGCCGACCTGTGCACCAACAACGACTTCGTCGCCCGCGGCTATCTGATGATCCGCACCGCCCATGAGATGGGCTGCGACACCTTCGTGCATATCTCCTTCCCGCGTCACATGTCCTATGAGACCATGAGCCGCCGCGTGGCCGTCATGAAGGCCGCCTGCGAGGAGTTCGGCATGACCTTCGTGCTGGAGACCGCTCCCGACCCGACGACCGACGTCGGTGTTGCCGGCGCCCAGGCCTACATCCTTGAGAAGGCCCCCGAGTGGATCGAGAAGTACGGCAAGAACTCCGCTTACTTCTGCACCAACGACGCGCACACCGAGCCTCTGCTCAAGCAGCTTCTCGCCTACGGCGGCTGCTTCGTCGAGGCCGACCTGCCCTCTCCTCTGATGGGCTATCCCGGCGCTCTGGGCATCGACCTGACCGCTGAGGCCGGCGACTTCCCCGCCATCCTGGCCAAGGTTGAGGCCGCTGTCTGCGAGAAGGGCGGCGAGGGCCGCTTCGGCACCTGGGCCTTCTCCTACGGCTATACCGTGTCCGCCGGCCTGGCCGAGCACGCCAAGAACGTCCTCGAGGGCAACAGCGAGCTGTGCGACCTGGACGACATCTCCGCCGCTTTCTCCGTGTACTCTCCCGGCGCCGAGTGGAACGGCTCCGCCTTCACCAATGCCGAGACCGGCGTCAAGTCCGAGAACTTCTTCCTGATCTATCAGGATACCTACATCATGGGCAACCCGGGCCACTACATGGGCTCCACCGAGATCGAAGTCCCCGAGAAGTACTTCACCGTCAAGTAAACCGGACCCCATACGTTTTTTGAGCCAGGGGGGGAGGACGCACTCCTCCCCCCTTGTGTATACAGTCTGAGGGGAGAAGGGACTTCCCCCTCTTTTTCAGGTAGGGCAGAGATATGCAGACAAACAGTCCTCCGCTGTTGGAAATGCGGAACATCAAAAAGGACTTCTTCGGCAACCAGGTCCTGACGGACATCAACCTCACGCTCCGCGAGGGGGAGGTGCTCGGCCTCTGCGGCGAGAACGGCGCGGGCAAGAGCACGCTCATGAAGATCCTCTTCGGCATGGACGTGATCCGGGAGACCGGCGGCTATGAGGGGGAGATCCTGCTCGACGGCAAGCCCGTCAGCTTCGCGACGCCCTTTGAGGCGCTGGCTGCCGGCATCGGCATGGTGCACCAGGAGTTCTCGCTGATCCCCGGCTTCACCGCCGCGGAAAACATCGTGCTCAACCGCGAGCCGAAAAAGCGCAACATCGTCTCCGAGGTCTTCGGCGAACGCCTGGACACGCTGGATTACAGCGAGATCACCGGCCGCGCCGAGGCCGCCATCGACAAGATGGGCTTTCATATCGACAAGAGCATGCGCATCAGCGACATGCCGGTCGGCCATAAGCAATTCACCGAGATCGCCCGCGAGCTCAGCAAGGAGCAGCTCAAGCTGCTCATCCTCGACGAGCCGACGGCGGTCCTCACCGAGAAGGAGGCCGAGGCTCTCCTCGCCTCGATCCGGTCCATGTCCGAAAAGGGCATCGCCGTGATCTTTATCACGCACCGTCTGCAGGAGATCCTGTCGGTCTGTGATACGGTCCTCGTCATGCGGGACGGCTACGTCGTCCGCGACGTGCCGGCGAAAGAGACCAATATGAACGAGATTTCAAAGTGGATGGTCGGCAGAAACGTCGGTTCTGCCGCCAGCCGTGATATACGCGACCACAGCGGCGCCCGCACGATCCTGTCCGTCCGGAAGCTCTGGGTCGATATGCCGGGCGAGACGGTCCGGAACGTCGATCTCGACGTGCGGGAGGGCGAGATCCTCGGCATCGGCGGTCTCGCCGGGCAGGGCAAGCTCGGCATCCCGAACGGGATCATGGGCCTTTACGAGGCCGGCGGCACGGTCGAGCTCGACGGCAGACCCATCCCGCTCAACGCCCCGCGCAAGTGCCTCGACGCCTCCCTCGCCTTTGTGTCGGAGGACCGGCGCGGCGTCGGGCTGCTGCTGGACGAGACCCTGGAGTGGAACATCGCCTTCCCGGCGATGCAGGTGCAGAACAAGTTCCTGAAGAGCTATCTCGGCGGGCTCGTCAAGTGGCGCGACGAGAAGGCCATCCGCGCGGTGACCGAGCGCTACATCGAGGAGCTGGCCATCAAGTGCACCGGCTCCAAGCAGAAGGCGCGCGAGCTCTCCGGCGGCAACCAGCAGAAGGTCTGCCTGGCCAAGGCCTTCGCGCTCGAGCCGAAGTTCCTCTTCGTCTCCGAGCCGACCCGCGGCATCGACATCGGCGCCAAGGCGCTGGTGCTCGACTCGCTCAAGAGATTCAACCGCGAGAGCGGCGTCACGGTCGTGATGATCTCCTCCGAGCTCGAGGAGCTGCGGCAGATCTGCGACCGCATCGCGATCGTCTCCGGCGGCCGGATCGCGGGCATCCGCCCGGCGTCCGATCCCTCCGAGGAGTTCGGCATGCTGATGGTCAGCATGGTAAAGTGAGGTGAGCGGCATGAATGAGACTCTGACCGACAAGAACAATGTCACGCTGCGCGAGCGGATCAAAGACATGGTCGATACGCTCGGCCTGCCGCGCCTGATCATCGCGGCCTTCCTGCTGCTGCTCTTTATCGCCGCGCCCTTCGTCGGCGCGGACTTCTGGACGCAGATCAGCAACACCGTCAACCGCTTCAGCTGGAACGCCGTCATGGTGCTCGCCATGGTGCCGATGATCCACTCCGGCTGCGGCCTGAACTTCGGCCTGCCCCTCGGCATCATCTCCGGCCTGCTCGGC
>JAFXTM010000025.1 GCA_017535865.1 Oscillospiraceae bacterium | reverse complement strand
GCTGGCCTGGCCCTTCTTACCGGTGCGGGTGGTCACGAGGACCACGCCGTTGGCGGCGCGGGCACCGTAGATGGCCGCCGAGGCGGCGTCCTTCAGGATTTCGACCGAAGCGATGTCGGTCGGGTTGAGGTAGTCGATGCCGCCGTCAACGGGCATTCCGTCCACAATATATAAGGGGTCGGAATTGTTGACGGTGCCGATGCCGCGGATCTTGATCTGGGAGCCGGAGCCCGGCTGGCCGGAGGCCTGGGTGATCTGGACGCCGGAGACCTTACCCTTGAGGGCATCGTTGACCGTGGAGGCGCGGACCGTGTTGAGCGCGTCGCCGTCCACCTTGGAGATGGCGGCGGTCAGCACGCTCTTCTTCTGGACGCCGTAGCCCACGACCACAGTCTCCTCGAGCATCTGCGTATCGTCCGCGAGGACGACGCGCAGCGCACGGCCGGCCGTGGCAGTTACGTTCTGGCTCATGTAGCCGAGGCAGGAGACCTCCAGGACGGCGCCGTCCGTGGCGCGGAGCGAGAACGCTCCGTCCACGTCGGTCATCGTGCCGTTGGTCGTCCCCCGCTCCACCACGAAAGCACCGACAATCGGCTGGCCGGCATTGTCCACGACGACTCCGGACACGGAGACGCCCTGGGCCAGTGCGACCAGGCTCAATCCTAATGCAAGGATCAGGGAGATGATCTTTTTCATACGTTTGATAAGAGTTGTGTTTGCGTTGGTTTGTCGTGTTATCTGCCGCAAATATATGCGTCCGTGCAACACCTTCCGCCGACAAGAATGAAATAGTAGCGGATCTAAAAAAGCAAGCGCCTGATTCACAGGCGCTTGACATTTTTATACAAGTCTGAAAATGTAGTAACTTTTGAGGGCTCCAAACGGCTATTTCCCGATCTGGCGGACCTGCTCCTCGAAGCGGTCGCGCTCGCCGAGCGCGTCATTCTTGACCGCCACCTTGTAGTTGTAGATCGTGCTCTGCGAGTAGTGCAGCAGCGAGGCGATCTCCCGCGAGTCGTCCACCCCCAGGCGGATCAGCGCGAAGATGCGAAGCTCGGTGTTGAGCGAGCCCGGCTTGGGGTGGAAGCGCGCATCCTCGCGCAGCAGCGCGTTGAAGCGCTCCACGAAATCCGGGCAGATGGCCTGCAGGAAGGTCTGGTCGAACGTGCGGTAGAACTCCTTGAGGAGCTTCTCCGACCGCACCGACAGGGACAACTCCTTGAGCAACTGGTCCGCCTTGCCCAGCTTGAGCAGGCCGCGGGCATGGTTGTCGTCGCTCTGCGCGATATAGACATTGTCGGAGAACCGACGCAGGAAATCCACGATATACTGCTCCTTGACACGGTCCGCCTGCGAGAGGGCGCGGTTGAGCCCGCTCAGCGAGGCGTTCGCCTCTGCGAGCTGCGCGTTGCGCTCGCCGATCTCGCGCTGCATCCGGGAAAGCTTGCGCGAACGGCTCACCAGGAACCAGGTCAGGATCAGCAGCGCGAAGGTCAGCACCGCCAGCAGGATCGAAGCCCCCTGGATCATGCGCTGGGCGCGGATGCGCCGCGCGCTGTAGGCATCCTCGATCTCCATGAAGAACTGGGAGATCTGCCAGGGACGCAGCTTGGCGTTGTAGGCGATGGCATCCTCCTGCGCGATCCGCAGGTAACGGAACGACCGCTCCACGTCGGTGGGGAGGATCAGCTGCGAAATCACGGTCAGCGAAGCATAATCCTTGACCGAATTGATGATGTCGCTCTCGGCCGAGAGGATCAGCCAGCCCATCCGCTCGGACTCCCGTCCCCTGCGCTCGGCGATCTGCGACCGTTCGTACGCATAGATCGCATACGAGCGGTCTTCCAGCTTGATGCCGGACATCAGCACGGCCGCCAGGCTGTCCGCCGCCTCCAGGCGCCCCTGCGCCACCAGCTCGTCCATGCGGAGCTTGCGCCAGGTCTCCGAATCCCGGTCCACGAGCTGATACAGCTCCCGGCGGTAGTAATCCTGGTCCGCGATCGGCGGGCGCTCGACCATCCCGGAATTGCCCGCCAGGTCACGGCTGAAGTCGTACAGGGCCATCAGGTAATCCTCCCGGAGAGGCTCCGAAAGGGTGCTGGTATCGATCTGCACGAAGAGGCGGTTGTAGGCCTCCATGTAATGCCCCGCCTTGGCGTAGAGGTGCCCCAGGAGGATCGCAGCCTCGTTGTAGCGGTCCGTATCCCGCATCTGCGCGGCGATGTCCAGGCACTGCTTGAGATAGTATTGGGTGGAATCAAACTGGTAGGAGAAGTACTCCCGCGCCGCGTACATCCCGGAGTCGAAAAGGCGGCGCCGGCTCGTGGACGTGGAGGCCAGCTTGCGGATCCCCTCGAGCTGGTCCTGCTTGCGCGCCTCGTAGACCGGGCGCGACGCCACGTACCCGTCCAGCTCGGCGAGCCCCTGGTAGGCCGACACGGAGTCAGGAGTGCCGTCCCGGCAGGAGACAGCGAACAGACTGGTCAGCAGGAAGATGGCCAAAAGTTTCAGTGTACGTGGCATAACGCCGCAAAGTTAAGCACTTATTCCGGGATAAAAAACTATCTTTGCAGAAACGAATCACACACCCGATCTCCATGAGTATCCTCGCCCTCTGCCTGTCCGTCCTGCTCTCGCAATACGTCAATCCGTTCGTGGGCACGGACGCGCACGGCCACACCTTCCCCGGGGCCGTGGCGCCCTTCGGCATGGTGCAGCTCAGTCCCGACACCCGCCCCAAGGCGGGCGACTGGGACGGCTGCAGCGGCTACCACTACAGCGACGGGGTCATCTACGGATTCTCCCACACGCACCTCAGCGGCACCGGCTGCGACGACCTCTGCGACGTCCTGCTGCTGCCCGGCACGCAGCCCTCGGCCTTCTCGCATGCGCGGGAAAAGGCCGCCCCGGGCTACTACGAGGTCTTCCTGGAGGATCCCGGGGTGCAGGTGCGGCTGACCGCCGGCCGGCGGGTCGGCATGCACGAGTACACCTTCCCCGCCGGGGCGCGGCCCGAGGTCACCCTGGACCTGCGCCACCGCGACCCGCTCGACGGCTGGCGCATCACGCCGCAGGGCCGCACGGCCGTGAGCGGCTGGCGGCAGTCCAGCAGCTGGGCGCGCGGGCAGGACGTCTATTTCTGGATCGAGTTCTCCGCGCCCGCCCGCTGCAAGCTGACGGACGGGGGGCGGCGCGCCGTGTTCACGTTCCCGCGCAGCGCGCGGACCGTGACCCTGCGCGTCGGCATCAGCTCCGTCTCCGAGGAGAACGCCCGCCTCAACCTGCAGTCGGAGTACCCCGCGAGCTTTGAAGCGCTGCGCGCGCAGACCACCGCCGCTTGGGAGGCGTACCTCGTCAAGCTCGACTGCCCCTGGGACGACGAGGAGCACCTGCAGCGCTTCTACACCGCCCTCTACCACACGGGGATCCACCCCTCGCTCTACTCCGACGCCAACGGCGAATACCGCGGCATGGACCGCCAGGTCCACCGCGCGGAGGGCTGGGAGCGCTACACCGTCCTCTCGCTCTGGGACACCTTCCGCGGCGAGCACCCGCTCCTGTGGGAGATCGAGCCGGAGCGCAGCTACAACTTCCTCAAGACCTTCCTGTCCATCTACGACGAGTGCGGCAAGCTCCCCGCCTGGGAGCTCTGGGGCTACGAGACCAACTGCATGATCGGCTACAACGCCGCGCCCGTGATCGCGGACGCGATCGCCCGCGGCTTCACCGACTTCGACGTGGAGAAGGCCCTGGAGGCCCTGATCGCCTCCTCAACCCGC
>JAFXTM010000024.1 GCA_017535865.1 Oscillospiraceae bacterium | reverse complement strand
GGGAGAAACGGATTGCCACACCAGCCTGCGGGCTGGTTCGCAATGACAGGGTAACGGGGAGAAACGGATTGCCACACCAGCCTGCGGGCTGGCTCGCAATGACAGGAGAACGGGGAATACGGATTGCCACACCAGCCTGCGGGCTGGCTCGCAATGACAGAAGAACGGGGAGTACGGATTGCCACACCAGCCTGCGGGCTGGCTCGCAATGACAGGGGAGAGGGGCGGGAAACGAAAGGGAGCGAGTTTCTTCTGACGCGCGCTAGATCGGCCAGGTGGGGAGCCACTGGAGAAGCCCGGCGCCGAGTGCCGTGCCGGGCGCGCCGCAGGGCGCGCCGGAGAGCACCGGATAAAACAGCGCGAACAGCAGCACGCTTGCCGCCGCGAAGGACACGGCGTACAGCCGCCAGCGCGGCCGGTTCTCCCGCAGGAGCGCGAACACATAGCCCAGCGCGAGCGCCAGGAAGACCGAGGACGGAAAATAGTGATAGGCGAAGGTCAGGCGCGTGATGAACACCCAGGGCAGCAGCTGCGCGAGATAGCCGATCAGGATGAAGCCGGCGCGGCGGTCGGCCCGGAAAAACGCCTCGTAGATCAGCACAAAGAGGCTCAGCAGGCCGCCCCAGCAGAGCGCCGGGCTGAGGAAGGCGCAGATCGACGAGCGCGAGCCGTCGGGGAAGTACTCGAGATAGTAGAGGATCGGCCGGATGTCCAGCAGCCACTGATACCAGCGCGAGGAGTAGGGATGCTCCGCCACGATGGAGGAGTGGTAGCTGAACATAAAGCGCTGGTTGTCCAGCACGAGGCGCGTGTACGGCGCCGAGAAGGGCGCGCAGTCCGCGGCGCGGCCGTAGGGGATATACGAGAGGTAGTAGATCAGCGCAGGCAGCGCGATAAAGAACACCAGGCACAGCCCGACGTTCTTCAGGAAGGCCCCGAAGCCGGGACGCTCCTCCCGCGGGAGCAGGAGCGTTTTCAGCCAGTGGATCGCCCAGAGCACCGCGAGGCCCGCCCCGGCGTAGAGCGCGGTCCACTTGCTGGCCGCGCCGAGGCCGAAGCTCAGCCCGCAGAGCGCGAGCGCCCAGGGCTTGTCCTCCTCGAGCCAGACGTACATGAACAGGTACATCAGCAGGATGAAAAAGACCGCGTAGGTGTCGATGGTGGCGATACGGGTCTGGACGAAGTGCATGAAGTCCGCCGCGAACACGATCGTCCCGAGCGCCGGGATCTCCTTCCCGCCGAAAAGCCGCTTGAGCAGCAGGTACAGGACCGGCAGCATCAGCACGCCGAAAAGCGTGCCCGAAAATCGCCAGCCGAAGGGCGTCATGCCGAAGAGCAGCACGCCCAGCGAGAGGATCTCCTTGCCGAGCGGCGGGTGGGAGATCTCGTAGGGCCAGACGCCGTTGAGGTGCTCCCAGGCCGTGCGCGCGTGGTAGATCTCGTCGAAGTAGCTGGAGTTGGAAAAGTCCGACTTCTCCGGGGCGTACGCGTTCTCGTCAACGAGCTCGGGGACGTCCGCCGTCACGGCGAGCAGGGTCCCGTCCGCGCCGCGAACGGCGAGCTCGCCCAGCCAGGGATTGCCGGACACGCAGCGCAGGCGCACGCAGCGCAGCGGCCGCGGCGCGGCCTCGAGCGGGACGCTGTCCCATTTGAGCACGGCGACGTAGTTCTGCTCGAAGCGCTGCAGCGGCGTGAATTCCAGCCCGTCGGAGGAGGTCTCGATCTCGTAGCTCCCGGCGCCGACGCCGGTGAAAAGCCAGAGCGCGTCCGGCTCGCCGTCCTCGGGCAGCGTGAGCGTGACGCTCCGGCTCTCCATGAGCACGAAGCTCTCGGGAGAGGCGGTGTTGCCGAGCTGCCAGAAAGCGACCGCGCCGTAGACGAGCATCAGGACCGCGAGGATCCACCCGTCGGCGGCGGTGAAGCGGCGTTCCTCCGCGCGCGGCAGGGCGCAGCGGTGCAGCGCGGGCAGGCCCGCGAAGAACACGATCAGCAGCAGCGCCGCCGCGACCGGCAGCGCATAGGGGAGAAGTGACATAGAGGCACGACCTTTGGTGAAGGATGGATGGAAAAGGGGACCGGGGCGGTACGAGAATGTAGGGGCGGCTATCAGCCGCCCTTAAAAGAACGGATTGCCACACCAG
Organism: Oscillospiraceae bacterium; assembly: GCA_017535865.1. Lineage (GTDB taxonomy): Bacteria > Bacillota > Clostridia > Oscillospirales > Oscillospiraceae > Limivicinus. The sequence goes on along the minus strand of JAFXTM010000024.1, from coordinate 14,318 downwards.
TGACGTCGGTCACTGGTTCGCAATGACAGGGGACTGGGAGAGACGGATTGCCACGCCAGTGACGTCGGTCACTGGTTCGCAATGACAGGGGACTGGGAGAAACGGATTGCCACGCCAACGCTGCGGCGCTGGCTCGCAATGACAGGGGACGGGGGTGGTGCGGAGGACGGACAAAGATTTCTTTGTCAGCTCCGCAGTACCTCGTGCAGCTCCTTGACGGAGGGGAGCACATAGTCGGGCTTGCGCTCGGCGGCGGCGAGGATGGCCTCGTCCGTCTCGCCGCTCATCACCAGCACCGAGACGCTCCCCGCGTTCTGCGCCACGGCGATGTCGGTATAGATCCGGTCGCCCACGGCGCAGATCTTCTCGTTGGGGATGCCGGTCATGGCGGCGATCACGTCGATCATGTTCCGGTTCGGCTTGCCGATGAAGGTCGGCTCGCGCCCCGAGGAGGCCTTCAGCAGCGCGCAGATGCTGCCGCAGTCGGGCAGGACCTCGCCGCGCGGCATCGGGCAGACCCAGTCGGGGTTGGCCGCGATGAAGGCCGCGCCGCGCCGCAGATAGTGCACGGCCCGGTCGAGCTTCTCATAGACGAGCTCGGTGTCGAAGCCCTGCACGACCACGTCCACGTCCTCGGCCTCCGTGTGCCCCAGCTCGTCGTTGACGAGGTCGATGCCGTAGCTCGTGAGCTCGCGGTAAAAAGCGCGCGTCCCGGCAAGGTAGACCTTCGCGCCGGGGTGGTGCTGGTTGAGATACTGCCCGGTGGCCATGCCGGAGGTGAAGACGTTCTCCGCCTCGCAGGGGAAGCCCAGGCGGCGCAGGCGGTGGATGTAGTCCTCGCCGGCGCGGGAGGAGTTGTTGGTCAGGTAGATGTACTTCTTGCCGAGGCGGGGCAGATCCTCCATCAGCGCGATCGCGCCGTCGTAGACCTCGTCGCCCAGGTAGAGCGTGCCGTCCATGTCGAAGAGGAAGAGCTCGCAGCTGCGGAGAGCGGTGTAGTCGTTCATGGTCATGCGTCCTTTCTGTTCCGTGTTGTATGGCAGCGGCGGCGTTCAGCCGCAGCAGGTATAAGGAAGGCCGGATTTTGCGCAGTAGCGCTCGGCATAGCTGCCGGGCGTGACGGTCAGCGTCAGGCTTTTGCAGCGGGCGAAGGCGAAGTACCCGATCTCCGTGACGCCGGCGGGGATGGTGACGGAGCGCAGCCTCTCGCAGCCGTGGAAGGCATAGTCGTCGATCGCGGTCAGTCCGTCCGGGAGCGTGACGGCGGTCAGACGGCCGCAGCGGGAAAAGGCACGGTTCCCGATCCGGGTGAGGCTGTCGGGAAGCGTGACGGCGGCGAGGGCATGGCAGTCGTGAAACGCGCCGTCCCCGATCTCAGCGACGCCCTCGGGGATGCGGACGGCCCTCAGACCTTCGCACAAGGCGAAGGCATGGTCCCCGATCTCGGCGACGCAGGCGGGGAGCGTGATCTCCGTCAGGGCCTTGCAGCTGTGGAAGGCATAGGCGCCGATCCGGGAAAGGCCCTCGGGGATATGGACGGCGGACAGGCTTTGACAATAAGCGAAGGCGGCGTCCCCGATCCGGACGACGCTGTCCGGGATCGGGGCGACACGGAGTTCCTGGCAGCCGGAAAAGGCGCTCTCTCCGATCTCGGCGATACCGTCGGGGAGGGAGACGGCCGGCAGCTTCCAGCAATAGGCAAAGGCATACGCGCCGATCCGGGAAAGACCCTCGGGGAGCGTGACGGAAGTCAGGTCCAGGCAGCCGTGGAAGGAATGGTCCCCGACGGTGCGGACGCCGTCGCCGAGCTCGACGCGGGTGAGGGAGCGCCGCCAGGGGGCGGGGCGCTCTGTGAAATCCGCCATGTCGCCCTCTCCGGAGATGCGGAGGACGCCCGCGTCGTCGAGCGACCAGTGCAGCTCGTCCCCGTTCCGTCCGCAGACGCCGGAATCCGCGGGCGCCGTGTAGCTGTATGGGATGCGGGACGCCCGGGCGTATCCCTCGGCGGGGCTGCCCGGACACAGCGTCAGGATGAGATCGCTGCAGCCGGTGAAGGATCCGCTCCCGATCGTCGTGACGCTCTCGGGGAGGCGGACGGAACGCAGGTTCCGGCACCAGGAGAAAGCATGGTCCCCGATCGCGGTCAGCCCGTCCGGGAGCGTGACGGCAGTCAGACCTTCGCACCAGGAGAAGGCGCTCTTCCCGATCTCTGTGACGCTGTCGGGAAGCGCGAGGGAAGCCAGGCTCCTGCAGCCGGAAAAGGCGCTGTCCCGGATCGCGGTGAGACCGTCGGGGAGCGTTAGGGAAGCCAGGCTCCTGCAGCCGGAAAAGGCGCTGTCCCCAAGCGCGGTGAGACTGTCGGGGAGCGTTAGGGAGCGCAGCCCCTCGCAGAAGGAGAAGGCGTAGTCCCCGATTTCCGTGACGCCGTCGGGAACGGTCCGGGCGCTGCGCGCGTCCCCGGGCGGGCAGCGGACAAGCTGTCCGGTCCGGGAGAAAAGGACGCCGTCGATCACCTGAAACGCCGGGTTCTCCGGCGAGACGGTGAAGGTCTCGAGCTGAGTGCAGACGGCGAAGGCGCCCTTCCCGATCGCGGTGAGGCTCTCGGGGAGCGCGAGGGAAGTCAGGCTCCTGCAGCCGGAAAAGGCGAAATCCCCGATCTCGGCGAGGCACGCCGGGAGCGTGAGGGAAGTCAGGCTCGCGCAGCCGGCGAAGGCGCGTTCCCCGATCTCGGTGACGCTGTCCGGGAGCGTGGCGGAAGTCAGGTTCACGCAGCCGCAGAACGCGTAGTCTCCGATGTCGGTGACGCCCTCGCCGATCACGAGCGCCCGGATCCCCGTGCCCCAGGGACCGGTGCCCGGCTCGTCCCAGCTGAGGGGGTCGTCGTCGTAAAAGCGGCTCAGCATCGTGCCGGGGCCGGAGATGCTGAGCAGGCCGTCCTCGTCGAGCGTCCAGGGGAGCGTGTTGTCCTCGAAGCCGCAGAAGCCCTGCATGATGATCCTGGTACTCATGGGGAAGCGACCTCCGTTTCTATCGGATTTTGCGGGACGTCCCGCGCGTACATTACGGTACGACGGTACAGCGGAGATCTTCCTCCGCGCAGTACTGCTCGGCATAGCTGCCGCGCGTCACGATCAGAAGCAGGTCCTCGCAGTCGTCGAAGGCCCAGCCCCCGATCTCGGTGACGCCGGCGGGGATCGTGAGCGAGCTAAGATCGTAGCAGCAGGAGAAGGCGAAGCCGCCGATGGCGGTGACGCTGTCGGGGATCGCGACGTCGGCCAGGCTGTCGCAGCCGTCGAAGAGCCCGAGGGGGATCTCGGTGAGCCCGGCGGGGAGCACGGCCTTCGTCAGGCGGGAGCAGCAGGAAAAGGCGCTGTTTCCGAGCTCCGTGACGCTGTCGGGGATGACGACGGTCTTGAGCCGGTCGCAGCCGGAGAAGGCCTCGGCCCCGATCGCCGTGAGGCCGTCCGGGAGCGTGAGCGCGCGCAGCTCCTCACAGTCCTGGAAGGCGAGGGCGCCGATGGCGAGCGTGCCGTCCGGGACGGTCAAGGTCTCGCGCAGCGCTCCGACGGGGCAGCAGACGAGGCGGCCGTCCGCCGTGGAGAAGAGCAGCCCGTCCCGCACGGCGAGGGCCGTGTTCCCCGCCTGGACGCGGAGCGAGCGCAGGTTCGCGCAGCGGGCGAAGGGGTTGTCCCCGATCTCCGCGATCCCCGCCGTGAGCAGGAAGCTGCGCAGGCCGTCGCAGTCGGCGAAGGCCTCGGTCCCGAGGACGGTCAGGCTCGCGGGGAGCGTGACCTCCTTCAGGGCCGGGCAGTAGCAGAAGGCGGCCTCCCCGATCTCCCGCAGCCCCTCGCGCAGCTTCACGGAGGCGAGCGCCTCGCAGCCCGAGAAGCAGCCGAAGCCGATGCGCTCGACGGAGGCGGGGACCGAGATCTTTTCCAGCTTCCGGCAGCCGACGAAAGCGTCGTCCCCGAGCTCGAGGAGCCCGGCCGGGAGCTTCACGGATCTAAGGCGCGTACACTCGGCGAAGGCGTAGCCCGCGATGGCGAGCGTGCCGTCGGGCACGCTGTATTTTTTCACCTCCAGGCGGCAGGGGAAGCAGACGAGGCGGCCGTCCTCCTTTGAGAAGAGCACGCCGTCCTTCGTGTACAGGGCCGGATTCCCCTCCGCGACGCGGACCTTTTCCAGCTTCGCGCAGCCGGCGAAGGGATTGTCCCCGACCGCGGCGAGGGAGGCCGGGAGTTTCACGGACTTCAGCTCGCACTCGGCGAAGGCGCAGTCCCCGAGCGCGGTCAGGCCCGCGGGGAGCGAGACGGCGCTCAGATCGCAGCCGGAGAAGGCAAAGGCGCCGATGGAGGCGAGGCTGTCGGGGAGGCGGACGCTCTTCAGACAGACGCAGTCGTAAAAGGCGCGGTCCCCGACGGAGGCGACGCCGTCCTCCAGCACGAGCTCGCAGACGTCCTCGCGCGGCCAGGGGGCGGGGTTTTCCCAGCTGTAGTCGGCCATGTCGCCGACGCCGGAGACGGTCAGCAGACCGTCGTCGTCGAGGGTCCAGGTCAGGTTGCCGCCGTCGCGGCCGCAGACGCCGGAGAACTCGATGTCGGCGGCATGCGCGCGCGGCGCGGGGAGGATCGCCCCGAGCAGGACGCATACGAGCAGCAGGGCCAGCGCGGCGCGGAGGGAGCGGGCTTTTTTCATGGGGATCGACCTCGATTCGGCAGAGGATGGAGAGCGGATCGACGCGGCCGCGGGGAGAAACGGATTGCCACTCCAGTGACGTCGGTCACTGGCTCGCAATGACAGGGGACGGGGAATTGCGGCCTCGCGCTGCCGGTGGCAGGTGAAGCGAGGGCGCAATTTCCGCAGCCGCGCCGTTGGCGGGCCGAGGCGACCAAGCCCGGCCCGGGAACGGCAAATGCGGCAAGGTGGAATAGCGGCCTCGCGCTGCCGGTGGCAGGTGAAGCGAGGGCGCAATTTCCGCAGCGGTCGGAAAACGCAAGGAGCAGCGAAAGCCCGCAGCGTTTTCCGGGCACCGCAAGGTGGAAAGAAACAGGCAGGGCGGAAATGCGTCCGCTGGGGGCCGTCCGTCTCCGGCGAAGCGCAAGACAGAACGCGGCGGCCCCCGATGTGTCATTGCGAACCAGTGCTCACACTGGTGTGGCAATCCGTATTCTCTAAAGCAGAGAAGGGAAAAGGTCTTCCCAAAGCGGATTCATGCTCTCCACCAGCTTGTTCTTGCGGCTTCGGTTCCAGCCCTTGAGCTGTTTTTCCCGCTCAAGGGCGGCGCGAACGTCCGTGGTCTGTTCATAATACACCAGCTTGTGGATGGCGTATCGGGCGGTGTGGCTCTTCGGATCGGCGTTGCTCCGATGCTCGGAAACCCGGCGGATCAGGTCATTGGTGACGCCGATGTAGACGGCGACATTCGTCTCATTGGCAAGGATATAGACGTAATAGTTCAAGGCAGAAAAGAACGGATTGCCACGCCAGTGACGTCGGTCACTGGCTCGCAATGACAGGGGACGGGAATTGCGGCCTCGCGCTGCCGGTGGCAGGTGAAGCGAGGGCGCAATTTCCGCAGCCGCGCCGTTGGCGGGCCGAGGCGATCAAGCCCGGCCCGGGAACGGCAAATGCGGCAAGGTGGGGTGGCGGCGACGGTCATTTTACCGCGCGGGCGGATGATAACTGCCCCTGCGGTGCTGGACAAAGGTCGGTGCGGGAATGTAGGGGCGGCTATCAGCCGCCCGGCGGGACGGCCTTACTCCTCCGCCTCCTCGCCCCAAAGCAGGGCGCATTTCACGGCCTTGTCCCAGCCGCGGATCAGCTTTTTGCGGTAGCTCTCCTCCATCTTCGGGGCGAAGGTCTTGTCGACGGCCCAGTTGGAGCGGACGTCTTCCAGGCTCGTCCAGTAGCCCACCGCGAGGCCCGCCAGATACGCCGCGCCGAGGCCGGTCGTCTCGATGCACTTGGGCCGGTACACGTCCGCGCCCAGGATGTCCGCCTGGAACTGCATGAGGAAGTCGTTCGCGCTCGCGCCGCCGTCGACCTTCAGCTCCGCGATGGGGATGCCGGAGTCGCGCTCCATGGCGCGGGCGATGTCGTGCGTCTGGTAGGCGAGGCTCTCCAGCGTGGCGCGCACCAGATGCGCGCGCGAGAAGCCGCGCGTGACGCCCACGATCGCGCCGCGGGCGCGCTGGCTCCAGAAGGGCGCGCCGAGGCCCGTGAAGGCCGGAACGACGTAGCCGCCCGCCGTGTCGGGCACCTTCAGCGCGTATTCGAGGCTCTCCTTTGCCGAGGTGATCACGCCGAGCTGGTCGCGCAGCCACTGGATCGCCGCGCCCGCGACGAAGATCGAGCCCTCGAGCGCATAGTCCACCTCGTCGCTGGTGCTGGCCGCGATGGTCGTGACGAGGCCGTTGCGGCTCTCCACCGGGGTCTTGCCGGTGTTCATCAGCAGGAAGCAGCCGGTGCCGTAGGTGTTCTTCATCGTGCCCGGCTCAAAGCAGCACTGGCCGAAGAGCGCGCACTGCTGGTCTCCCGCCGCGCCCGCGATGGGGATCTCCCCGCCGAACATCTCGAAGTCGGTCTTGCCGTAGACGCAGGAGCTGGGCTTGACCTCCGGCAGCAGGGAGGCCGGGATCTCCAGCAGCTGCAGCAGCTCCTCGTCCCAGTCGAGGGTGTGGATGTTGAAGAGCATGGTGCGGCTGGCGTTGGTGTAGTCCGTGACGTGGACGCGCCCGCCGGTGAGCTTCCAGATCAGCCAGGTGTCGATCGTGCCGAAGAGGAGCTTCCCCGCGGCGGCGCGGCGGCGCGCGCCGGGCACGGTGTCGAGCAGCCACTTGATCTTGGTGCCGGAGAAATAAGCGTCGGGGACGAGGCCGGTCTTGGCGCGGATCGCGTCGCTCCAGCCGTCCTTCACGAGCCCGTCGACGATGTCCGAGGTGCGGCGGCACTGCCAGACGATCGCGTTCGCGATGGGCTCGCCGGTCTCCCTGTCCCAGATGACCGTGGTCTCGCGCTGGTTGGTGATGCCGATGGCGGCGATGTCCGCGGCCGTGACGTTGAGCTTGGACATGGCGGCGTGGGCCACCTCGTAGGTGGTGTCCCAGATCTCGTTGGCGTCGTGCTCGACCCAGCCGGGCTTGGGGAAGATCTGCTTGAATTCCTTGTTGACGACGGAGCAGATGTTGCCGCTCTTGTCGAAGAGGATGCAGCGGGAGCTGGTCGTGCCCTGGTCGAGGGCCATGATGTACTTCATGTCGCGTAAACCCCTTTCGGTTAAGATGATTCGGTGTTGTGCAGTATTTTTATTATATCGTAGAGACGGGCCTTTCGCAAGAGAAATCGAGCGCCGGGCCGTCGAGGACGCCGACCCCTGCGATGCGGATCCGGGGCCGGTCCGCGCAAAAAACCGGACCGCCGCGGGAGCGGCGGTCCGGGGCAAAGGGGATAGGAGAAAAAGTGCGGAGATACTTTGAAAATCAATAGTTGGAGGCAACGACCGCGCCGCCGCCCAGGATCGTGCAGGTGTTGGCGCAGGCCATCATCGTGATCAGGATCGCGTTCACAATGGCGCACAGATAGGGGTTCTTGGTCTTCTTGTAGATGAAGCGCGTCAGGAACGGCGTGAAGAACAGATACACACAGGCCGGATACAGCCAGATACCGCTGATACGCCAGGCTTCCGCGGAGTACCATTTCAGAGCGCCGGTGGAGAAGAAGGTGCCGTACTGGATGGCGATGAATCCCAGCGCGCCGAGCGCATTGAACAGACCCAGGATGGCGACGTTGAGCTTGCCGCCGATGTTGTTGAAGTTGAAGCAGTTGGTTGCCACCGAGTTGACCACATAGAAGGCCAGGAACAGAGGCAGGTACCGCAGACCGATCAGCACCTTGTCGGCGTCGAAAGCCTTCAGCGTCAGGACCCAGAGACGGAAGTCGGTCTTGAAGAAGAAGTCCGCGAAGAAGAGCAGCAGGAATACCAGCGCCGCAGCCATCAGCGCAAGGACGATGGTGCGCCAGAGCTTTTTGCCGCCGATCTTCACGCCGCGCTCCGCCGCGTCAAAGCCGTTCTTCTTGCCGTAGGCGGCATAGCAGATGAAGAGCACGATCACGGTGAACACACCGCAGATCAGGCACCATACACCGGTGAGCAGGGGACCGTTCTGGACAAAGAACTTGGTGGTGATGGAGTACAGCTTGTCCACGCACCAGTAGTAGCTCAGACCGGAGAAGAGCGCGCATACGCACAGCGGCAGCCAGAACCACAGCTTGCCCTTCCCGTCCTGGACGAGAATGGGCTTGGCCTCTTCCTCGGCCTTGAGGATGCTGAAGTAACGGGTGTCCAGCATGGCCCACATAAAGAAGACCGCACTCAGCACTGCCGAGACCAGCCCCAGGAAGTTAAAGACGTTCTTCCACTGCCAGACCTGATCGTTCGGAGCGAGGGGATGCGGGGCGCCGAAGGCGTCCTCAAAGAACTGAATGCCGTAACCGACGGAGGTGGCGGAGAAATGCACCCAGGGGTGCGTGCAGTCGGGCTGCCAGATGACGCGGAACAGATCGCCGTCCGTGTAGTACTTTCCGGCGACGACATCCTCGATGCCCTCACTGCCGCGGTTGAAGTTGACGAAGTTCTTGGCATCGGCGCTCTTGGCAAAGTTGAGCGGGACGATCTGGTCGTCGGTCCAGAAGAAGAACTCGTCGTAGAGGTCGGCGATGATGCCGACATAGCGTCCGTCGAGGTCGGTGGCGTGGTCTTCACCGGTGTCGTCCACCCAGGTGGAGGCCTCAAAGAGCACCGCGCTGATCAGCGGGACCTCACGCTCGTTGTCGATGGCGACCGCCATATCGCAGGCTGCGCCGCCCGAGGAGTGGCCGGTCACACCGATGCGGGTCTTGTCCACATAGGGCAGCTTGCCGGCAAGCTCGACCGAAGCGTCGATGCCCACGGCGGCGGGATAGAGATTGTCCGCGTCCGTGCTCTCCGAGTCACCGTGACCGTGCATGTCGGTGGCAATGACCACATAGCCGCGGCGGGCGTACTCGACCGAGTACAGATCCTGCATTTCCTTGTTGTTGAACCAGCCCTCCACCGTGATAATGCAGGGGGCGGGGTTTTCACTGGTTGCGCTGGCGGGTTTGTAAAGCAGCGCGCTGACTTCATACCCGGCGCTGTCGACCAGACGCAGCTCCGAGATTTTTACTTTACCGAAGTCGCTTTGAAACGCGGAAGCCAGGATCATGCTGCACAGGCAGACGAGCAGCGCGATGCACAACCATACACGAGCTTTCTTGTTCATGACAACCATCCTTTCATTTTTTTGGTAAATTTACCCGAAACAGAGGATCACAGAAGCGAATAATCCTCCTCTCTTGGTTAAATCATACAAAAACTGAAAGCAACTGTCATTTGACAAGATCTTTATGATTCGGGAAAAAAGAGCGGTAAAATTTTGACATTTAGGAGGAATTTGTCCAAACAAATTGACAAAGAAATATCCTGCACAAAAATACCGCGCCGGTTTTGTGCAGGATGGTGAAATGCGAGACTTATGGGAGAACGCACAGAAAAATGGTAAAATCTTTAGGTAAAATGCGGACTGGACAGGAGAGATTTGTCGGGTTATGCTGAATATAGACAATTACTCCGGCGGCGCCGAAGAACAGGAGGAACGCTCATGGCCGCACAGGATTACGATCTCAAGACCCTGCTCGATGTGGCGCGCTGGGAGCCGGTGCAGGATCAGCTCGCCGCGCTCACCCGCACCGCCATCATCACCATCGACTACAAGGGCATCCCGATCTCCAAGCACAGCATGCGCACCGCCTTCTGCACCGTCATCCGCGAGAACCCCGTCACCTGCAAGCGCTGCTACCGCTGCGACGCGCTGGCCGGGCTCGAGGCCGTGCGGCGCAACGAGCCCTTCATCTACCTCTGCCACTGCGGCATCGTCGATGTCGCGGTGCCGATCATGGTCGGGGAGCAGTACCTCGGCGCGGTGATGTTCGGGCAGGTGCGCCTGCCGGACGGCGACCGCGACGGGCAAGTCAGCCGCCTCGTCAACGAGATCAGCTCCTTCCGCGCCGAGGAGCAGGACGCGCGCGCCGAGCTCATGCAGAAATACATGGAGCTGCCAGAGATGGAGTACAGCCGGATCGTGGAGATCGCGAACCTGATCAACTCCGTCGTGCGCTACATCGTCGGGCGCGTGGTGCAGAGCCGCAGCGACCGCATGGCCTACGAGTGGGTGATGCGCAGCAGTCTGCCGCCGCAGCTCGACTGGCAGCAGGAGGCCGCGCACGAGACGGAGCCGGGGACCCCGGCGGAGGAGAGGATCCCCGTCGCGGAGGACAGCCCGGTCTACCCGGCCCTGGCCTATCTCTTCTCCCACCGGGGGGAGATGCTGCGCATGAGCCAGATGGCGGAGCTCTGCCACCTGAGCGCGAGCTATTTCTCCAAGCTCTTCCTGCGCGAGCTGGGGGAGAACTTCACCGACTACGTCAAGCGCCAGAAGGTCCGCTGGGCCAAGGAGATGCTGCGCGGGACCAGCAAGAGCGTCACGGAGATCAGCGAGGAGCTGGGCTTCCTGGACAGCAGCTATTTCATCAAGGTCTTCAAGGCCTTTGAGGGCATCACCCCCCTGGCCTACCGCCAGGAGCGGTATTATACCTGAGACCGGATCGGTACAGGTTTGTAGGGGACGGCCCCGGACGTCCCGCGGCAAAAAAGAAAAAACGGATCGCCGCGCCAGTGTGCTCACTGGCGCGGCGATCCGTCTCTTTTTCCGTCTCCTCCCGCGCGCGGCGAAGGATCTTCCCCTCAGCCGTACACCGGCTCGGGGAGCTTCGTCGGGAGCAGGACCTTGCCGAAGCAGACGCAGCGGCGGCCGCTCTCGCGCGGGATGACGAGGTTCGCGTCCTGCCGCAGGGGGTTGGCCGAGAGCAGGTGCAGCGTCCCGGCGTAGTCCAGGCACCACTGCTTGCAGTACACGTCCCCGTCCACGAAGAAGATCCCAACGTCGAACTCCCGCAGCGGCGCGTCCCGCTGCACGTAGACGAGGCTCCCGTCGCGGATGTAGGGCTCCATGCTGTCGCCCCGGACCGTCACGGCAAAGTCCGCCTCGAGCGGGGTGTTCATGTCGCGCTCGAGCAGCTCGTAGTCCTCGCCCTCGATGGGGGAGGCGTAGCCCGCGGCGGCGGGCACGAGGTAGTGCTTGATGTGTTCCACCCTCCGCTGGGCCCGGGGCACCTGATAGGCCGGCTGCTGCGTCAGGAAGCGCCCGTAGCGGATGTACTCGGCGCGGCCGGACTCGTTGAGGCTCTCATAGATCAGCAGCGCCGGGTGCGCCGGAGAGACGGCCGGGAGCGCCTCGTCCTCCGGCTCCGAGAGCAGCGCCCCGCGCGGCAGGCCGTAGTGCCGGGCGAGGATCTCGATCTTGTCCATGCGGGGCATCTGGTCCCCCCGGACGTAGGCGGAGACGGCGGCCTTGCTCACCCCGAGCAGGCGCGCCACGTCCACCTGCTTTTCGTGGTGCTCCGCCATCAGGCGCAGCAGATTTTCGGCGAAGATGCGGCGGTCATAGGTGATCTCGGACATGGGGATCGCTCCTTTCCTCTGTTTGGAAAAACAGTGTGGATACGCTGCTTGCAGCTCCATCATACAAGTTAAACAAAAAATAGTCAAGTTATACTTTAATTTTTTCCTTGACAAATTGCGAAACGGTGGTATACTTAAAATGAACTTATCGGAGGGGAACGGGATGAAGCGCAATCAATTCACTTTTTATGAGAGCTTTGCGACCGCGCTGCGGCGGATCCGGAAGAAGTGCGACCGCTGCACCGCCTACGACGCGATCGTGGATTACGCGCTCTACGGGACGGAGCCGGACGTGGAGGCGCTGCCGAACCAGGCGGCGATCGCTTTTGAGCTGATCCGGCCGAATCTGGACGCGAGCAGAAGGAAAGCGCAGAGCGGTCAGCTCGGCGGATCGGCGGAAGCAAACGGGAAGCAAAACGCAAGCAAGAAAGAGAACAAGTATAAGAAAAAGAATGAGACAGAGTATGAGACAGAAAAGCGGCGGGGGGACGTCGGACCGGTCGATCTGGACGGGCTCCGTGCCCTGGCCCGTTCCATGGGCGCTGAGATCGACCCGTAAGCCGCGGCGCCGGCACGGGAAACGGCGCGCGCAAAGCCATCTCTCCCCCCGACGGACGGGGGCGAAAGAAAGGGCTTCCCTCAAGCGGAAGGCACAGAGAGCCGGACCCCCTTTTCTTTTCTCCAATTAGTTAATTTTAACATAACGAAAGGGGGCGAAAAGATCCATGGAAACGATACCGGACGATCCCATCGTGCGCTGCATGGAACGGACGGGCTACCCGCCCTGGATGCGCAGCCCATGGGCATGAGAGAGCTGCGGAAGCTCGGGTGCGATTCCCTGCGCCTCGCGCTGCTGGCCTCGGCGGAGCTGGAAAAGGAGCTCACCGCCGGGGAGGAGGGCGACATGCGGCGGGCGAAGGAGCTCTCGGGCATCTTGAAGGACATGGCGCTGCTCGGCCGGGAGCTGCGCTTCGAGGAGCCGCGGCCCGTGACCGTGCGCTTCGTCGGCGACGCCGGGGACTGGAGCGGGTAAAGACGACCGGACCGGACGCGCCACCCCCGATGTGTCATTGCGAGGCAGTGCGCACACTGCCGTGGCAATCCGCCCGCCGGAGGCCGTTTGTCTCCGGTAGAGCGTAAGACAAACACGGCCGGGGGGGAAAGAGACGGATTGCCACACCAGTGACGTCGGTCACTGGTTCGCAATGACAGGACGGGGGCGGCAGGCCGCCATTCCACCTTGCGGTGCCCGGAAAACGCTGCGGGCTTTCGCTGCTCCTTGCGTTTTCCGACCGCTGCGGAAATTGCGCCTCGCTTCACCTGCCACCGGCAGCGCGAGGCCGCAATTCCCCCGGCGGCGGCAGGCCGCCATTCCACGCCAGTGTGAGCACTGGCTCGCAATGACATGGTAGACCGGAGCGAGTATCTTCTGACGAAAAGGAGCATCCATGCCTGAACTCAACATCCCGGAGCCGAGCGAGAAGCAGCGGCGCTTCTTCGCCGACCGGCACCCCGTCGTCGCCTACGGCGGCGCGCGCGGCGGCGGCAAGAGCTGGGCCGTGCGCGTCAAGGCCGTGCTGCTCTGCTATCGCTACCCGGGCATCAAGGTGATGATCGTCCGCCGCAGCTACCCGGAGCTGCAGGAGAACCACATCCTGCCGCTCTGCGAGCTGCTGCGCTGCCAGAGCGAGGACCCCGGACAGCGCCTCGCCGTATACAGCGACACGAAAAAGCATCTCGTGTTCCCGAACGGCTCGCGCATCCTCTTCCGCTACTGCGACGACGAGCGCGACGTGCAGCGCTTCCAGGGCACGGAGGTGGACGTGCTGTTCGTGGACGAGGCCACGCAGCAGCCGGAGGAGCGCATGGAGAAGCTGCGCGCCTGCGTGCGCGGGGCCAACGCCTTCCCCAAGCGCGTCTACTGCACGATGAACCCCGGCGGCGAGGGCCACGGCTGGGTCAAGCGGCTCTTCATCGACCGGCGCTTCCGCGAGGGCGAGCGCCCGGAGGACTACAGCTTCATCCCCGCCCTCGCCACCGACAACGCCGCGCTCATGCGGCGCGACCCCGACTACATCCGGCGGCTGGAGAGCCTCCCGCCCCGGCTGCGGGAGGCCTGGTTGCACGGGCGCTGGGACCTGTTCGAGGGGCAGTTTTTCGAGGACTTTCGGGTGAGGCCCGACCTGGCGCTGGCTCAAAAGCACGGCTTTACCGGGACGGAAGAGGAGCTCAGGCGCCAGCGGCGCTTCACCCACGTCATCGAGCCCTTCGACCTCGCCTCCGCCGCCTGCCGCGGCTGGACGGTCTTCCGCAGCTACGACTTCGGCTACGGGCGGCCCTTCTCCTGCGCCTGGTGGGCGGTGGACTACGACGGCGTGCTCTACCGCGTGCTCGAGCTCTACGGCTGCACCGGCACGCCCAACGAGGGCCTGCGCTGGACCCCGGAGCGGCAGTTCCGGGAGATCGCCCGGCTCGAGCGCGAGCACCCCTGGCTGCGCGGGCGGACGATCGGGGGCGTGGCGGACCCGTCGATCTGGGACGGCAGCCGCGGCGAGAGCGTGGCCGAGACGGCGGGGAAGTGGGGGCTGCACTTCATCCCCGGCGAGAACGGGCGCATCCCGGGCTGGATGCAGTGCCACTACCGCCTGCTCGCGCTCTACGGCGGCACCGGCACGCCCAACGAGGGCCTGCGCTGGACCCCGGAGCGGCAGTTCCGGGAGAT
>JAFXTM010000023.1 GCA_017535865.1 Oscillospiraceae bacterium | reverse complement strand
TCATAAGAGGCCAGAAAGACCGTCATGAGCTGCCAGTATTTCAGAGAAAACCTTTTCTTTTCTTCCTGGTTCATTTACTCGTCCCGCTTCCTTTGGTCGCCTTGCTTTGCCGATGCTGACACGCCGAGCGACGCAACGGTTGCCATTATCGCCCTGCCGCCGCATTTCGGCGTGACATGATACTGCCACACAATTAGCGTATTATACCAACGCTTTTTCCGATAGTCAAGCTTTTCGCGCCCGCAGCTTTGCAGACAACGGCGTGAAACCGTACAGGAGCCGTCCGTACGGCCAATCCCGCTCCTCAGATTTCGAAGCGGGCGAGGATGCTCTCCACGCTGTTGTCCATGACGCGGAGGATCCGCTCCTCCGTGACCTCTTTGGGCAGCTGCATCCCGCGGTCCAGCCACTGGCTGATAAAGCCGATGGCGACGTCGGCATAGAATTCCACAACGAACTCAAAGTCCTGCCGCTCGACGTTCCGCCCCTCCGATACGATCACCGCAAAGCTCCGGATGCACTCGGCCAGGCGGCCGCGCAGATAGCGCAGCATGTAGATCCGGCTGTTGGAGTTGTAGACGTTCAGCGTAAAGCCGCTGTTTTCCTTCAGGTATTTCATGAAAACCATGACGTCCTCGCGCCAGTGCTCATAGACCACCTGATGCGGCAGCACGCGGTTGGCGTCCTCCTCGAACACCCATTCCAGCAGGTCGTAGACGTCGTCGAAATGGTAATAGAAGGTCTGCCGGTTGACGCCGCAGATCTCCACCAGATCCTTGACCGTGATCTTGCCGATGGGCTTGACGTTCATCATCTGTTTGAGCGCCGCGGCCAGCGCGTCCTTCGTACTGTTGGCCATTTTTCACCCTCCTTTTGCTGCTTGTTTTACGCTGTTTATTTATTGTAACACAAGCGGGCGGGAAACGCAAAGCAATTTCCTCTGTTTTTTTGACAAATACGGCGCACCGTCCAGAACGGTGCGCCGTATTTGTCTGATCATTTCTCTTCATCCGCGGAAACGGGAGAGGAACTCCCGGGTCTCGGGGCGCTGCGGCTCGCCGAACAGCTGCTCCGGGCTCCCCTGCTCGCAGATCACGCCGTCGTTCATGTAGACCACGCGGCGGCTCACATCCCGCGCGAAAGCCATCTCGTGCGTCACGACCAGCATGGTCATGCCGCTCCCGGCAAGCCTGCGCATGACGTTCAGCACCTCGCCCACCATCTCGGGGTCGAGGGCGGAGGTCGGCTCGTCGAAGAGCAGGACCTCGGGGTCCATGGCCATGGCGCGGGCGATGGCCACGCGCTGCTTCTGGCCGCCGGAGATCTGCCGCGGCCGGGCGTTCACATAGGGCGCCATGCCCACCCTCTCCAGATAGTCCAGCGCGTGCTGCCGGGCGGTCTCCCGGTCGCGCTTGAGGACGCGCACCTGGCCGATCACGCAGTTTTCGAGCACGGTCATGTTGTTGAAGAGGTTGAAGGACTGGAAGACCATGCCCACATGGGCGCGGTAGGCGGCCGGATTCGTTCCCCGGGCCAGTACGTTCTTCCCGTGGTAGAGGATCTCCCCCGAGCTTGGGGTCTCCAGCAGGTTGATGCAGCGCAGCAGCGTGGACTTGCCGGAGCCGGAGGCCCCGATGATGCTGATGACGTCCCCCTTGTCCACGGTGAAGTCGATGTCCCGCAGGACCAGGTTGGAGCCGAAAGACTTGGAGAGGTGATGGATCTGCAGAATGCTCTCGCCCATGTCAGTTCTCTCCTCTCTGCTGTGTGTTCAGGCCGTTGTCTCGACGCTGCTCGGCGCGCTGGCCCTGGCGGATCGCCTCTTCCCGCTCGATCTGCCGCCGCAGGGATTCGCGCTGCACGCTCTTCTCGCCCTCGGGGTTGCGTTCGTCGAAGGGACTGCGCCGGTCCGGGAAGCTGTAGGTCCCGGCGGTCATGGTCAGCTGGTCGCCCTGTACGAGCTCGTAGCTCGAAGATCCGTCCATCTTCTTCTCGACCCAGCGCAGCAGGAAGGACGCCAGCAGCGTCATCGTGAGATAGCCGATCATCTCCACCGAGGCCGAGGGGAAATACAGGTAGCTCGCGCCGACGGCCGCGCGGTGTGCTGCAAAGAAGTCGGGGAAGCCGATGATGAACATGACGGAGGTGTCTTTTACATTGATGATGAAGTTGTTGCCGATCTGCGGCATGATGTTGCGCAGGGCCTGGGGCAGGATGACGCTGGTCATGGTCTGCACATGGGTCATGCCGATGGCCTTCGCGCCCTCGGTCTGGCCCGGATCGACGGAGATGATGCCGCCGCGGACGCTCTCGGCCATGTAGGCGCCGGTGTTGATGGAGACGACCACGATGGCCGCGGCCCAGACGGACGTGAACTTCACGCTGTTGTTGGTAAAATAGGGCAGGCCGTAGTAGAGGAAGACCGCCTGCAGCACCATGGGCGTGCCGCGGAACACCTCCACGTAAATGCGGATGATCACGCGCACGAGCTTCAGGACGAAGCGCTTGACGGGATGGTCGTTTTTGGTGTAGGGGATGGTGTTCAGCACGCCGCAGACGAAGCCGATCAGGCAGCCGATCACCGTGCCCACGAGGGCCAGGATCAGCGTGTTCTCGATGCCGCTGAGGTAGGCCGCGCCGTATTTCCCCCAGAGCCTGGCGATATCCGCGCCGAGCTGCGCAAATTTATTCATGCGGTCCGCTCCTTTTTCCTGCCTTTTTCACGGATCGTGAGCCGGGGGAAGCTTCCCTCGGCTCACGCTTTTCCGGTATGGGTCGCCCGGCTCACTCCTCGCTCGGGCTGATGGAGATGGCGTAAGCCATGAGCTCGTTGAAGTCGTCGACCGTCATCCCGCTCAGGACGCTGTCGATCGCCTCGCGCAGCACGGTGTTGCCCTTCATCATCGACACGCCGATGTTCACGTTCTCCGCGCGCTCCTGCTCGGTGAACTGGAAGTCGCCGTCGGTGCCGGAGAAGTCGAGGATGACCATGTCGGGATAGGCGTTGAGCGCGCCCTGCGCGGTGGGCATGTCGGTGCAGACGAAGTCGACCATGCCGGTCTCGAGCGCCATCAGCATGGCGGGCGCGGTCTCGGAGGCGGGCACCATGTTCGCACCCTCGATCTGCGGCAGGCAGGTGTCATACCAGATGGTCGCGATCTGCGCGGTGCAGGAGCCGCCGGCCAGATCGCTCAGGCCCTGGGCGGAGGCGTAGGGGCTGTTCTCGGTGGTGAGGCAGACGATGGTCGCGTAGAAATAGGGGCCGGCGAAATCGACCTGCTCGGCGCGCTCGGCCGTCATGGACTGGCCGGCGATGACCGCGTCAAAAGTGCCGGTCTGTACGCCGGGGACCAGAGAGTCCCAGTCGGACTGGATGACCTCGAGCTCCCAGCCGTTGGCCTCGCAGATGCGCTGGGCGATCATCACGTCGTAGCCGTTGGCGTAGGAGCCGGGTACGTTCGAGATGGGGACCGCGCCGTTGGAGTCGTCGCTCTGCGTCCAGTTGTAGGGCGCGTAGGCGCATTCCATCGCGATCGTAAGCACGCCGTCCTCCACGCCGCTGGGCACGGCGTCGTCGGCGAAGGCGGTGACAGACAGGGCCAGCAGCATCAGCATGGCCAGAACAACAGCGGTGATTCTTCTCATGGGGTTTCCTTTCCGGGCGGTTGCCCTCCGGTTTTTCTGCCACCAGCCGGCAGGTGGAGATAAAGAAAAATGAATCGCTTTGCAAGCGATTCACAGAAAATCGGAACGGGTTTTCGCCCTCCGCTAATCCTCGATAGCGCTCCACAAAGACTTGTGACAGTCCGAACGATCTTCTCGTACGGCCCAGGGCCAACGGGACAGGCACCCCCTTCGCCCTTCGGCGGCGATCCCTTTCCCCTCCGGCGGCTGCCTGGCCTTGCCGACGGGTACTGATGAACACCGCGCCTCTATCAAAAGCGATTCAATTTGGCTGCATCGTAGCACGTCGCTTTAGGCCTGTCAAGGGCTAAAGCGCATTTTCGGTAAAACTGAAAAAATATACAGAAATCCGCTCCCTCCTTTGTGCAGTCTGCCCGGAAGCGCCGGAGAAAAAAAGCGGCCGAAAGCAGAAATTAGGGCTTGCAAAGCCCGAAAAGATATGGTATAGTAACAAAGCTTGAATTCTGAAACGTCGAAAGGATTGAAATACATGTCTGCTCTTACCATCGTCTTCACCGTCCTTCAGGTCCTCTCCGGCCTGGCCGTCACCGTCGTTGTGCTCATGCAGAGCGGCAAGAGCGCGGGGCTCTCCGGTTCCATCTCCGGCGGCGCCGAGACCTTCCTCTCCAAGGGCAACGCCAAGACCTGGGACGACAAGCTGGCCAAGGCGACCAAGTGGTTCGCGCTGGCTTTCGTCGTGCTGACCCTGATCCTGAACCTGATCTGATTTGAGCTTTGAAAAGCGCCCGCCTGACGGCGGGCGCTTTTATCTGTCCTGCTGAAAAGGAGCCGCGCGGTCCCGCGCGGCTCCTTTTTCATTTCCAGTCCTTCCAGACCTCGGGGCAGTAGCCCACGGTGGCCTGCTTGCCGTTGCGCACGACGGGCGTGCGGATCAGGTACGGGTCCTCGAAGAGTTTGTCGAGCTTCGCCTCGGTCCCCGCGAGGTACTGGAAAAGCGGATAATCCTCGTCCTCGGTGTTCACGAGGGCCTCGAGCCCGACGGCGTTCTTCACGGAGCTCAGCTCGCCCCGGCTCATGCCGTATTTCAGGACGTCGATATATTGGTATTTTATGCGGCGCTCCTTGAACCAGCGCTCCGCTTTTTTTGTGTCGAAGCACTTGGCCTTGCCGAAGATCTGAATATTCATGCTCGCACCTCCGAACGCGTCGTCTGCGCGAGCGAAGCGGGATATGATCCTTCGCTCCGCTCAGGATGACACGCTGTCTTTAGATCTCTGTGATAACAGGCAGGATCATCGGGCTGCGGTGGGTGGTCTTGAAGAGGTAGCCGGAGAGGTTCGACTTGACCTTGGTCTTGATGGCGGTCCAGTCCGTAATGTGCTGGGCGGCACAGGCGTCGACCGTCTCCAGCGTGACGCGCTTGAGCTCCTCCATCATCTCCTCGGCCTCCTTGACGTAGATGAAGCCGCGGGTGACGATCTCGGGCGTGCCGATGAGCGTGTGGTCATAGGAGGAATAGGGCAGGACGACGACGAGCATGCCGTCCTCGGCCAGGCGGTGGCGGTCGCGCATGACGACGCCCCCGATCTCGCCCGCGCCGCTGCCGTCGAGCAGCACCGCGCCGGCCGGGACCGGGTCGCCGAAGCCGATCGACTTTTTCGTGATCTCGATGCAGCTGCCGTTCTCCGCGAGGAGGATGTTCTTCGGCTGCACGCCCATCTCCCGGCCGAGCTCGGCATGCTTGACCAGCATGCGGTACTCGCCGTGGACGGGGATGAAGTACTTGGGCTTGACCAGGCCAAGGATCATCTTCTGCTCCTCCTGGCAGGCGTGGCCGGAGACGTGCAGGTCGGTATGGCGGTCGTAGATGACCTCCGCGCCCTTGTGGAACAGCTCGTCGATGACGCGGCTGATCATCGTCTCGTTGCCGGGGATGGCGGAGGCGGAGATGATGATGCGGTCGCCGGCGTCGACCTGGATCTGCCTGTGCTCGGAGAAGGCCATGCGGTAGAGCGCGGACATCGCCTCGCCCTGGCTGCCGGTGGAAAGGATGACCACCTTGTCGCGCGGCAGCTTGTTGAGCTGCTCGAGCTCCATGATCGCGTCGTCCGGGATGTCCATGTAGCCGAGCACCTTCGAGACGCGCAGCACGTTCTCCATGCTGCGCCCGGTGATGCCGACCTTGCGGCCGTACCGCACAGCCACGTCGATGATCTGCTGCAGGCGGTGGACGTTGGAGGCAAAGGTGGTGATGATGATGCGCTTGTCGCAGCCCTTGAAGAGCTTGTCAAAGCTCGCGCCCACCTTGCGCTCGGAGTCGGAATAGCCGGGCCGCTCGACGTTGGTGGAGTCGCTCATCAGCGCGAGCACGCCCTCGTTGCCCAGCTCGCCCAGACGCACGAGGTCGATCATGCCGCCGGAGATGGGCGTCACGTCGATCTTGAAGTCGCCGGTGTGGACGATGGTGCCGAGCGGCGTCCGGATAGCCACGGCCACGGAGTCCGGGATGGAGTGGTTCACGCGGATGAACTCCACCGTGAAGGAGCCCAGCCGGAACACCGAGCCCACCTTTTTGGTGAAGATCTGCGTGTTGTAGAGCAGGTCGTGCTCCTCCAGCTTCAGCTCCACCAGCGCGGCGGTCAGCGGCAGGGTGTAGATGGGCACGTCGAACTCGCGCAGGAAATAGGGCACGCCGCCGATGTGATCCTCGTGCCCGTGGGTCAGGATCAGCCCGCGGATGCGGGAGGCGTTGTTCTTCAGATAGGTGAAATCGGGCAGGACAAAGTCCACCCCGTACATGCTCTCGTCGGGGAAACCCATGCCGCAGTCGATCACGAGGATGTCGCTCCCGTACTCGATCGCGGTCATGTTCTTGCCGATCTCGCCGAGACCGCCAAGCGGGATTATTTTCAGTTTTGAAATCATAGATACTCCTTTTTTTCGATCGCGAAACTCCGTCTCACGCTCGAGAGGCCAGCGCTCATCGCGCACGGCGAAAACGCCGCGCCTGACCGGCGCGAGGACTCGCCCGGCCCGCCGCAGGGTGTTTCCGGCGCGGCGGAGCCGCGTCAAAAACGATCGCACTTCCTCCGGGGCAAAGGCCGAACGCCCTCTCGATCGTAAATCCGTTTGTTTTGCTATGTATATGCGGGGATCAATCCGTACATCCGGCTCGCCGCCGACAGTATAGTCTATCCGCGGTTTACGGTTTATAAACAGGTATTTGTCTTCCGCCGCAGCGGAATGTCTCAGGCCATCTCCGTGCGGCCTTCGATGGCGCGGCTCAGCGTCGCGTCGTCCGCGAACTCGAGGTTCGAGCCCACGGGGATGCCGTAGGCCAGACGGGTGACGCGGACGTCAAAGGGCTTGAGCAGGCGCGCGATGTACATGGCCGTGGCCTCGCCCTCGGTGTCCGGGTTCGTGGCCATGATGACCTCCTTCACCTCGTCCTGCGCGATGCGGGCCAGCAGCTCCTTGACGCAGATATCATCCGGCCCGACGAGCCGCATGGGCGAGAGAACGCCGTGGAGCACGTGATAGGTGCCGTTATACTCGCGGCCGCGCTCGATGCTCAGCACGTCCCGCGGCTCGGACACCACGCAGATCGTGCCTTTGTCCCGCCGGTCGCTGGCGCAGATGGCGCAGACCTCCCCCTCCGTCAGGTTCTGGCAGATGCGGCAGCGGCGCACGTTCGCCTTCGCGGCGGTGAGCGCCTCAGCAAAGGCGCGGACCTCCTCCTCCGGCAGAGAGAGCACATGAAAGGCCAGGCGCTGGGCGCTCTTGCGGCCGATGCCCGGGAGGGAGGCGAATTTATCGATCAGATTGTCGAGAGCGGCAGGAAAAAAAGACATATTCGGCTACGTTCCTTCCAGTCGATTGCGGGCGCTCAGGACCCGCGGATCGCCGCGATGGCCGCGGCGCGGTCGGTCTTATTGAAAACGGCGCTGCCGGCGACGAGCACCGTAGCCCCGGCCGCGATGCAAAGCGGCGCGGTCGCGGCGTCCACTCCGCCGTCGACCTCCAGCGCGCAGGACAGGCCGCGCGCGTCGATCCAGCCGCGGATCGCGCGGACCTTGTCCAGCATGTCTGCCATGAAGCGCTGCCCGCCGAAGCCCGGCTCCACCGTCATGACCAGCACGAGGTCCAGCTCCTCCAGATACGGCAGCACGGCCTCGGCCGGGGTCATCGGCTTGAGCACGAGGCCCGTCTTCTTCCCCTGCGAGCGGATGCGCGCCAGAGCCTCGCGCGTGTTTTCCGGCGTATCGGCTTCGACGTGGATGCTGACCAGATCGGCCCCGGCCTCGCAGAAGCGCTCGACATAGCGCAGGGGGCGGTCCACCATCAGATGCACGTCCAGGAACAGATCCGTCGCCTTCCGCAGGCTCGCGAGCACCGGGAAGCCCATGGAGATATTGGGAACAAACGCCCCGTCCATCACGTCAAAATGCAGGAGGTCGGCCCCGGCGCGCTTCACATCCTCCGCTTCCGAGGCGAGATGGGCGAAATCCGCCGAGAGCACCGAGGGGGCGATCGCGATCACGGGCACCACTCCTTCCATCTTTTTTGACACTTTATTATACTCTCTTTTTTCCGGCAATGCAAGCCTTTGCTGTCGTCCCGGCGTATCCCGCCCGGGAAAGCGCATATCCTTTACTTGACGTGGAGGCGGTTTCGATATACAATAAGATGATTTATTATTCCGTTTGAAATGAGGGATCCGTTTTGGGACGCAGAAGACGCAGAGGTTCTCCTCTCCGCTCCATATACAGCTTTCTGATCACCTGGCTCATCCTGTCCGCCTTTTTCCCGCTCTACCGGCTCTGGGGGCTGCTGCTCGTGGGCGGCGCCGCCGCCGGCGTGGCCTACGCGATCGGGAAGCTGGTCGGCCGGAACGAGACCGCCGGCACGGATAAGGCCGCCAGGGAAAAGACCGCGAAGAAAACGACCGGCTCCCGGGAAAAGGCCCCGGCCGCCGCGGCCGCTGCGGAGCCGCCGCGCACCACCAGCCAGCGCGTCGGGAAGAGCACGGAAAAGAAGAGCTACGGGCCGGAGATCGATCCGATCGTGGAGGAGGGCAACAAGGCTCTGTCGGAGATGGGGCGGCTGTACATGTCCATACAGGACCCCGAGGTGCGCGCCAAAATCAACGAGATCATGCGCATCACCGACAAGATCGTGCAGGACGCGATCCAGGATCCCTCGGACATTCCGCAGATCAGGAAGTTCATGAACTACTATCTGCCGACCACCATCAAGCTCCTCCATTCCTATGACCGCATGAGCTCCGTCGGCGTAGAGGGCGAGAACCTCGACAAGAGCATGAAGAACATCAACGAGATGCTCGACGCCGCCATCGCGGCCTTCAAGAAGCGCCTCGACTCCCTTTTCGCCAACCAGGCGCTGGATATCGAGACCGACATCGAAGTGATGAACACCCTGCTCGCGCGCGAGGGGCTCACCGGCAAGGCGGACTTCTCCGTTCAGGAGAGCGGCGGGGAAAAATAAAAAAAGTATATTTTCTATAGAAAGGACAGATGAACATGAGTGAGGAATATATCCCGACCCTGACCCTCGATCCCGATCCCACGTTTACCGCAGCCGCCGCGACAGCCGCCGCGGTGGAGGAAGCCCCGGCCGAAGAGGAGGCCAAAAAAGAGGCCGCCAGCGCAGAAGAGGTGCCGCTGGAGAAGGTCGAGCTGAGCAGCCTGAGCCCCGCCGAGCAGGCCGAAGTCATCGAGTTTTCCAAGACGATCGACGTCACCAACGCCGAGCAGGTGCTCAATTACGGCAGCGCCGCGCAGAAAAACATCTCCGAGTTCTCCGATGCCGCGCTCGCCAGCGTGCGCACGAAGGACCTCGGTGCCGCGGGCGACATGCTCAGCGATCTCGTCATCCAGCTGCAGGGCCTGGACTTTGGCGCCGAGGAGAAAAAGGGCTTCCTGGGCCTGTTCAAGAGGGGCACCCAGAACATCGCCCAGCTCAAGGCCCAGTTCGACAAGGCCGAAGTCAACGTGGACAAGATCGTGGAGGCGCTCGAGAAGCACGAGATCACGCTGCTCAAGGACATCAGCCTCATGGACAAGATGTACGAGCGCAACGCCCAGTACCAGAAAGAGCTCACCATGTATATCCTGGCCGGCAAGCTGAGGATCGAGTATCTGCGCACCGTGGAGCTGCCCAAGCTCGTCGCCAAGGCCGAGGAGAGCAAGCTGCCCGAGGACGCGCAGGCCGCGAACGACTTTGCCAACCTCATCGGCCGCTTTGAGAAGAGGGTCCACGATCTGGAGCTCACCCGCGCGATCTCCGTGCAGATGTCCCCCCAGATCCGCATGATCCAGAACAACGACCAGCTCATGAGCGAGAAGATCCGCTCCTCTATCGTCAACACCATCCCGCTGTGGAAGAACCAGATGGTCATGGCCATGTCGCTGCACCACTCCGAGCAGGCCATGAAGGCCCAGAACGAGGTGACCAACGTGACCAACCAGCTCCTTGAGAAGAACGCGCAGGCCCTGCACCAGGGCAGCGTCGCCATCGCACGGGAGTCCGAGCGCGGCATCGTCGATATCGAGACGCTCAAGAAGACCAATCTCGAGCTCATCGCCTCTCTCGACGAGGTGCGCCAGATCCAGGACGAGGGCCGCGCCAAGCGCGCCCAGGCCGAGGTGGAGCTGAGCCGCATCGAGACCGAGCTGCGCCAGAAGCTTTTAGCCATGAAAGGCTGAGGCAAGGGAAACGCCCCTCTGAACTCCCCTGTTGCAAAAGGAGATCGCCATGAAGCATGCTCTTTTGAAACTCTTCCGCAAGCGCTGGTTCGCCCTGCTGCTGTGCGTCGTCTGCGTCATCGCCTCCACGCTGCTCAACACCCGCGTCGGGCTCGGCGGGAAGAGCGACGACCTCATTGGGAGCTTCTATGACAGCGAGCTCGGCGAGCAGTGCATCGGCACGCAGCTCGCCAACCTCTGCAAGGCGACCACCGGCCTCACCGCCATCGCCGGCCACTACAATCTCGACAGCACCGCCGCCACCCTCGCCAGCGAGCAGCTCGACGGCGCGCTGCAGTCCGCATACGGAAAAGCCCAGATCCTCTTTAAGGACTACAAGGCGCTGCTCGAGGCCGCGGACGAGCTGATCGGACGGCTGGGCCTCGCGAACATCAGCAAGCGCGACGCCGAAAGCCTTGCGCTCTACACCACGACGATCGACGACGCGCGCAGCGCCATCGATTCCAGCGGCTACAACGACGCCGTGCGGGACTTCCTGCGCGTCAACAGCCGCTTTCCGGCGGGCGGGCTCGCGGCCTTTGCCGGCGTGCGCATGCCGGAGCTGTTCCAGTAAATCCACTCGCTTGGAAATACCGTAGAAAGAAGAATATCCCTATGTCCATCGAAACCGGCCGCGCCTACTTCCGTGCCCTCGGCATGGAGGACCGGGTGCGGGAATTCACGGTCTCCTCCGCCACGGTGGAGCTGGCCGCCCTGGCCCTCGGCGTCGAGGGCGCGCGCATCGCCAAGACCCTCTCCTTCAAGACCGCGGAGGGCTGCATGCTCATCCTCGCCGCGGGCGACGCGCGGATCGACAACCACAAGTTCAAGGAGAAATTCCACATGAAGGCCAAGATGCTCTCCGCCGACGAGGTGCAGGAGCTGGTCGGCCATCCGGTGGGCGGCGTCTGCCCCTTCGGCTGCAAGGAGGGCATCCCCGTCTACCTCGACGAGAGCCTCAAGCGCTTCACCACGGTCTTCCCCGCGGTGGGCAGCCCCTCGAGCGCGATCGAGCTGGATCTCGACGAGCTCTTCCGGTACTCCCGGGCGCTCGAGTGGATCGACGTCTGCAAGCTCCCGGAATAAAACCCTATACGCAAAACAGCCATCCGTGAAGAACGGATGGCTGTTTTTTTGTGTGCGCTCAGCCCTGGCCGGCGTCGAAGAGGGCGTAGCTGTTCTCAAAGTGAGAGGCTTCCACGAGGCCCTCGGTCTGCTTGATCTCGACCTCCTGCGCGATCTGCACGAGCTCCTCCATCGGGAGGGTCCCGCTGATCGAGAGGATCCAGCCCTGCTCCGGGTGGAAGAGCAGCACGTGGTTCACCGACGTATCGAGCTGCCCGGTCTCGCCCGTCCGCCAATCGCGCCACGCGCTGCTGCGAAAGCGCAGTACCGACAGCTCCCCCCAGGTTTCCTCCGTGATCTCCTCCGGCACCTCGTTGAGCAGGAGCAGCGCGCCGCCGTTCACAAACTGCGGGGTATAGTACACGTCGCTGATGAAGAAAAGCCCCGTCCCCTTCTGCTCCGCCTCCACATGTTCTGCCCAGGGGATGTCGTCGCTGCCGGGCGTCCAGTCCCAGCGCTTCACCCAGCCCTCCGCGTCCTTCTCATAGCATGGGAAGTCCAGATCCTCCGGCAGCCAGCCGAAGCGGTAGCGCACGGGCCGGCAGGTCTCGGGGCTCTCGAACTCCAGCGCATAGGTGCCCTTCCAGGCGCCGAAAGCCTCGTCCCACTCCGTCCCGAAATGCATGGGGAAAGTCTCCTCCGGCGCGACCTCGCGCCCCCGCAGGCCAAAGATGCCCGCGGCGTAGGCCGTCACGCCGAGCAGCGCGGTGATGACCGCAGCGATCAGCACGATCCTCACGGTTCGTATGGATTTTCGTTTCATGTTTGGCTCCTTTCCGCTCTCGAAAAAGCGTTCGGCCGCCTCGAGCTGCGCCTCGTCCACCTGATTCAGCGCTTCCATCAGATCGTATCGGTTCACAGCAGCCCCTCCTTTTCCAGGTGCTTCCGCAGCCGCCCGCGCAGGCGGTGCAGCAAACTCTTCGTCTTGCTCTCCGTAAAGCCGCAGCGCGCGGCGATGGTCGTGAGCGGCAGGCCGTAGAAGTAGCGGCCGAGAAAGACGTGGCGCTCGATCTCGCCGAGAGAGTTGACATAACTCTTTATCGCCTCACCCAGTTCCCGGCTCTCGGCCTCCCGCGCCGGGTCGCTCTCCGCGGGCAGGACCTCGGCAAGCTCGTCGAGCATGAGCTCGATCTCCGCGCCGCCGCGCTTTTGGCTCTGCTCCGCGCGCAGGCGGCTGATAGCCGCGTGCCGGGTCAGGCAGCCGAGAAAGGCGCCGAGGCGCTCCGGGCGCTTGTCCGGCATGGCGTTCCAGGCGGCGAGCCAGGTATCGCTCACGCACTCCTCGGCGTCCCGCTCGCTGCCGCAGATGCGCCGCGCGATGCTGTGACAGTAGTTCCCGTATTTCCGCTCGGTCTCGGCCAGGGCCTGCTCCGAGCGCCGCCAATACAGATCGACGATGGCAGAATCCTCCATGGCGACCTCCTTTGCTTCGCGATCCGTCGACCGCGTTTCTTTCTGAAAAGCGCTTTCACCCCTATACACGCAAAACGGCGGCAAAGGTTGCAGCAAAAAAGGCGATCTGCGATCGCCTCAATGTACAGGCAAGCCCCTGTTATGTCATTCCGAGCCAGTGTCGCAACACTGGCGTGGGAATCCGCATCTCCCGGCGGCCGGCCCGGAAACGCGTATTTTACAAGACTTACGCGGCCAGGGGGAGAAAACGGATTGCCACACCAGTGACGTCGGTCACTGGTTCGCAATGACAAAACCAACTCTGTCTATGGTCTGAAGCGATCTGCGATCGCCTTTATTGTTTCAGCCGCTCGACCAGCGCCTCGTCGCTCTCCGCGAAGAGCGTCCGGTAGTCGGTGTAGAGCACCTTGCCTGGCAGCGCGCCGGCGGGCTTGCGCACGAAGCGGACCATCGTGCAGTCCACGGGGACCTTGCCCGCGCCGCGGCCCTGCGAATAATAAGCGGCGAGGGAGGCCGCCTGCCGGAGCGTCGTCTCCGGCGGCTCCAGGCCGTCGCAGCGGACGATCACGTGGCTGCCGTGCAGCTTCTGCGTGTGCAGCCAGTAGTCGGTGCGGCGGGCGAGCCTGGTGGTGAGCTCGTCGTTCTGCAGGTTGCTGCGGCCGACGAGGATCTCGAAGCCCTCGTCGGACAGAAAGCGCAGCGGAGCCTGCGCCTTTGCGCGCTCCGGGCGGCCCGTCCTCTGCGCGCGGAGCCAGCCCGTCTCGCCGAGCTCCCGGCGCAGATCCGCGAGGTCTTTCTCGCTCTCGGCGCGCCCGAGCTCGTCGAGCACGCTCTCCAGGTAGTCGAGCTGCCGCTCCCCCTCCGCGATCAGCACGGTCAGGTGCTGTTCGGCGGCTTTCAGCTTGTTGTACTCCTTGTAGAGCGCGGCGGCGTTCTGCTGCGGCGTTTTGAGCGGGTCGAGCGGGATCGTGAGCTCCGGGCCGCCCTCGGTGTAGTAGTCCTCGCAGACGAGGCTGCGCGCGCCCTTTTTCAGGCGGTAGAGGTTCGCTGTGATGAGCTCGGCCTGTTTGCGGATCTCCTCGCGGCCCTCGGTGCGTTTGAGTTCCTCCCGCTGCCCGGCGAGCTTGCGGGCGAGGCGGTCGCGCGCCGTCTTCACCGTGCGCGTGAGCTCGTGTCCGCGCCGGCGCTGCTGCTCGGCCTTGTCGCGGCGGGTATGGAAGGCGTCGAGCAGCTCCGAGAAGCTCGCCGCCGTCTCGGTCTGCACGGCCTCGCCGTACTGCCGGATGGGCAGGAAGCTGAAGTCCAGGGGCTTCCCATCCCGCAGGAGCAGGGTCGGCGAGAAGTCCCCGGCGCGGACGGTCTCCTCCAGCGCGTCCATCTGCAGCGGCAGCAGCTCGTAGTCCCCGCCGCAACGGAAGCTCAGCTCCCGGCACAGCAGCGGAGAGAGACCGGCAAAACGGTCCAGCAGCCACTTGTCCGCCGGCACGGTCCGGTCCGCCGCCTCCGCCATCGCGCGGCGCTCGGCGGAAGGCGTGTCGAGGAAGGCGGCCTTGTCCTGCCGCGGGGGCAGGCGGTAGAGCATGCCGGGCAGCAGGCGGCGCAGCGCGTCGCCCGCGAAGTCCACCCGGCGCATACAGTCGAGGATGCGCCCGTCCGGCCCCACGAGGATCACGTTCGAGCTGCGGCCGATCATCTCCACGACGAGCCGCTTGCGGGCGGGATCGCCCAGCTCGTCGCGGCTGTCAAGCTCCAGGATCAGCATGCGTTCCCGTTCGGGCTGGATGAGAGAGAGGATGCGCGCGCCGAGGAGGTGCTTGCGCAGAAGCATGCAGAACATCGGCGGCTCGGCGGGGTTTTCAAAGGAAGCACGCGTCAGGTGGACGCGGGCGTTGCCCGTGCCCGCGGCGATCAGCAGGCGCTGATTGCCCTGCGCGCCGCGCAGGGAGAGGAGCAGCATGTCCCGCTCGGGCTGCTGCACCTTGTCGATCTTCGCACCCTCGAGGGCGGGGCGCAGCTCGCGCGCGAGGGCTTCGAGACAGATGGCGTCCAGCGGCATGCTCAGTCCTCCATCGCGGCGGAAAAGAGCGCGTTCAGGCGCTCCTGCCGCCCCTGCAGGTACAGCCAGCCGAAGAGCGCCTCGAGCCCCGTGGCGGCGTGGTATTCCCCGACGCTCGCGCCTTGCGGCACGCCGTGGACGTGGGCGTTGCGCCCGCGCTTAAAGAGCGCGAGCTCCTCCTCCGTGAGCAGGGGCAGCAGCTTCTCCGCCGCTTTCGCCTGGGCCGGGGCCTTGGCGCGGGCGACGGTGAGGCGGTGCAGCTCGCCCGCGGCGGCGTGGCCCTGTGCGCAGAGCATGGTGCGGATCATCAGCTCGTAGACCCCGTCCCCGATGTGGGCGAGGCCCAGCATGCTGATCCGGTTCAGCTCCTGCTCGGTCATCTGCGGAGAAAAAAAGTTCATAGGCGGTCTTCCTTCTTGAAGGAAGCCTCCCCGCACGGGGGAGGCTTCCTGTTTCATTCTTCTGTGTCGTAGTCCGGCGTGTCGCCGTTCATCTCGGAAGCGAGCGCGAAGTCGTCCGCGCCCGCGAGGCCGAGCTGCACCTGCAGCTCCTGCCAGCCCGCGCGGTCGATGACCACGGAGCGGGGCTTCGCGCCCTCGTAGGGCCCGACGACGCCGAGCTCCTCCATCTGGTCGACGATGCGCGCGGCGCGGGAATAGCCGAGCTTGACGCGGCGCTGCAGCATGGACACCGAACAGGAGCCCATCTCCAGCACGACCTCCACCGCCTGGGGCAGCATCTCGTCGTAGCCGGAGGCGGCGATCCCCTCCTCGTCCTTTGCGGCGGCCTTGTTCTCCGCAGCGTTTTTCTCCTCGGCGGCCTTGTTCATCGCCGCCTCGAGCTCCTCGTTCGGCTCGATCTCGCCGGTGCTCTCCTTGATGAACTGGATGACCTCCTCGCGCTCCTCGTCGGAAACGAAAGCGCCCTGGATGCGCAGGGGCTTGCCGAGGCCGACGGGCGAGAAGAGCATGTCGCCCATGCCGACGAGCTTCTCCGCGCCGGTCTGGTCCAGGATGATGCGGCTCTCGAGCGAGCTCGAGACCGCGAAGGCGATGCGCGAGGGGATATTCGCCTTCATGAGGCCGGTGATGACGTCCGCCGAGGGGCGCTGCGTGGCGATGACGAGGTGCATGCCCGCGGCGCGGCCCATCTGGGCCACGCGGCAGATGCTCTCCTCGACCTCCTTCGAGGCCACGAGCATCAGGTCGGCCAGCTCGTCGATCACGATGACGACCGCGGGGAGCGTCTGCTCCTCCACCGTGCGGCAGTGCCTGTTGTAGCTCTCAAGATCGCGCACGCCCGCCTCGGAGAAGAGGCGGTAGCGCCTGAGCATCTCCACGACCGCCCACTGCAGCGCGCCGGCTGCCTTCTTCGGGTCGGTGACCACCGGGACATAGAGATGCGGGATGCCGTTGTAGACGCCGAGCTCGACCATCTTCGGGTCGATCATGATGAGGCGCACCTCGTCCGGCCGCGCCTTGTACAGCAGCGAGAGGATCAGCGAGTTCATGCAGACCGACTTGCCCGAGCCGGTGGTGCCGGCGATGAGCATGTGCGGGAGCTTGGCGATGTTGCCGACGATGCACTCGCCGCCGATGTCCTTGCCGAGCGCGAAGCTCAGCTTCGACTTGGCGTTCTGGAACTTCGGCGATTCGAGGATGTCGCGCAGGTACACGGTGCTGACGATCCGGTTCGGCACCTCGATGCCGACGGTGGAGATCTTGTCGGGGATCGGCGCGATGCGCACGTTCACGACGCCGAGCGCCAGCGCGAGGTCGCCCGCGAGGTTCGTGACGCGCGAGAGCTTCACGCCCTGCTCGAGCTCGATGTCGTAGCGGGTGACGGTGGGGCCGCGGGTCACGCCCACGATGGAGGAGCTGATGCCGAAGCTGTGCAGCGCGCCCTCCAGGCGCTCGCGGTTGGTCTGGATCTCGTCCCGGCTGTCGACGGAGGCGGCGGTGCTCGTGCGCAGCAGGTCCGTGGGCGGGAAGCGGTATTCCTCGCCGCCGGTGCTGCCGCCGGCCGCGATGGCATTGGCCACCGCCGCCGTCTCGGAGGCGAGCTCCTCCGGCTTCATCTTTTT
>JAFXTM010000022.1 GCA_017535865.1 Oscillospiraceae bacterium | reverse complement strand
GGTCTTCTCACGGTTGGCCATGTATTTCTCGGTGAACTGCTCGGTGTACCAGGGGCGCAGGGTGTCGACGTACAGCGAGTACGAGGTCAGCCAGTTGATGGCCGGGAAGTGACGGGCGTAGGCCAGGCTGGAGTCGAGCGCCCAGAAGACCTTGACGATACGCATCGTGGCCTGGGAGACCGGCTCGGAGATATCGCCGCCCGGAGGCGACACGGCGCCGATGGCGGTGACGGAGCCCTGCCGGTCGTCCGTGCCGAGGCACTGGACCACGCCGGCGCGCTCGTAGAACTGGCTCAGACGGGAGGCGAGGTACGCGGGGTAGCCCTCCTCGCCTGGCATCTCCTCCAGACGGCCGGACATCTCGCGCAGCGCCTCGGCCCAGCGGGAGGTGGAGTCGGCCAGAACGGCGACGTCATAGCCCATGTCGCGGAAGTACTCGGCGATCGTGATGCCGGTATAGATGGAGGCCTCGCGGGCCGCCACGGGCATATCGGAAGTATTCGCGATCAGCACGGTGCGCTTCATCAGCGGCTCGCCGTTGCGCGGGTCCTTCAGCTCGGGGAACTCCATCAGCACGTCGGTCATCTCATTGCCGCGCTCGCCGCAGCCGATGTAGACCACGATGTCCACGTCGGACCACTTGGCGAGTTGGTGCTGCACGACCGTCTTGCCCGAGCCGAAGGGGCCGGGGACGGCGGCGGTGCCGCCCTTGGTGATCGGAAAGAGCGTGTCGATGATGCGCTGGCCGCTGTTCATCGGGCGGCTGGGGACGTATTTGCGGGTATAGGGGCGGGCGATACGCACGGGCCAGCGCTGGATCATCGTCAGCTCATGCTCAACGCCCTTCGCGTCCTTCACGACCGCGATCACGTCGGTGACGACATGCTCGCCGCTGCCGATCGAGACGAGCTCGCCGGAGACGCCGTTCGGGACCATGATCTTGTGCAGGATCGCGCTGGTCTCCTGGACCGTGCCGAGCACATCGCCGGGAACCAGCATCTCGCCGGGCTTGGCGACGGGGACGAAGTCCCATTTCTTGTCGCGGTTCAGGGCAGGCACGTCGGTGCCGCGGGTGATGCTGTCGCCGGTCAGGGCGCGCATTTCGGGCAGGGGGCGCTGGATGCCGTCGTAGATATTGTCCAGCATACCGGGTCCGAGCTCCACGGACATGGGCATGCCGGTGGTCTCCACCGCCGCGCCCGGTCCGAGGCCGGAGGTCTCCTCATAGACCTGGATGGAGGCCTGGTCGCCGGTCATGTTCAGGATCTCGCCGATCAGGCGCTGGGTGCCCACGCGCACCACGTCCGAGACGTTGGCGTCCGCCAGCCCCGTCGCCACGACAAGCGGTCCGGATACTTTGGTAATGGTTCCGCTCATAAGCAAAACTTCCTTCCTTTAATCTCCGAGAATGTTGGTGCCGACGGCACGTTCGACGGCTTCCTTCAGCGCCGTCCGGCCGAGGCCGATGGGGCCCTCCCGCCCGGGGATCAGGATGATCGCCGGGGTGGGGCTGTCCTTGAATTTGCCGATCTCCGCGGAGAGCTCCTGCGCCAGCGCCTCCTCGATGTAGATGATGGCGTACTCGTCGCTCTCGCGGGTCAGACGGCGCAGGGCCTCCCGCGCCTCCTGGGCGTCGGCCGCGGGGCAGGTCTCCAACCCCAGGGCTTTGAAGCCCATGACGGTCTCCCGACCGCCGATAACGGCTATTTTAAGCATACAGATCACGCAGCCTTTCCCGGATCGTGTCGGGCGCGACGCCCGCGAGCCGTCCTGTCAGGATCATGCGCACCGCGGTGATCTCCCCCTCCACGGCCGCCAGATACGCGACCAGGGTCTCGGGGCCGAAGCCCACGAGCTTGGCGTCCTTTAAAAAGTCCGTCGCCGCGTTGTCGCAGGCAAGCTCAAAGGCGGTCATCCGGCCGCCGGCCGCGGCCTCCGCCCCGAGGGCGGCCGCTTTGGCCAGCTTGCCGTTGGCGAACAGTCCCGCCAGGGCCTCCCGGTCGCCCGCCGCCGCGATGCGGCTCTCGGAGACCGTGCCGCCCGCAAGCAGCACGCTCTGCAGAAAGTCCGCGTCCTTGTGCATGCGCATGGTACGCACGGCGCTCTTGAGGTTGGTGCTGTCGATCAGCAGCCGCACATAGTCCTCGAGGAAGGGACACGCGGCCTCCCTGGCCGCTTCCTGCATCTCCCCGAAGCAGGCCTGGTCCAGGATCAGATCGGCCATCTGGGGGTTGGCCGTGCGGGCCAGCACGGTCCGGGCCTCCTCCATGGCCTTGCCAAGGGCGTTCGGCAGCTCCACATAGCGGCTCTCCTGATAGGCGTCGAGCAGCTTTTCCGCCGGCACGCGTCCCGAGGCCGTCAGCAGGCGCTTCGGGTCGCTGCCCATGGCCTCGCCCTTGACGATGGCCTTCACGTTGTGATAGTCGTACTTCACGCGGAAAGCCCGCACGATCGCTTCGTCGGGCGCGAGGCTGCTCATCTCGTCGAACAGCGCGTCCCGCCTCTCGGCCAGGAGCTTTTCGATCTCATCCGCCTTGCTTGCGGCCAGATCGGGATAGCCGCAGTCGGTCAGGAGCTTGGCGGCTTCCTCGAAGGAGGGCGCTTCCAGCATGCGCTGGGCCTTCTCGTTCGAGAGGAGCTGCGGCTCCCGCGCCCGCAGCATAGCCGACAGACACAGGTAGGCGTCTCTTTTATCTGCCAAATCTCATTCCCCCTATCCGGGTTCAGGCAAAGAGCTTGTCCGCGATCTCCGCAGACATCTCTCCCCGGCAGAGCTCCACCAGAAGCTCCACCGTGCAGTTGGCTTCCACGTTGCCCCGGCTCAGGATCAGGCCGCCGGCGAAGCTGCCGACGCGCTCGGACAGGCTCAGCCTGCCGCCGCCCAGTTTCTCGTTCGTCGCCTTGACCACCGCCGCGCCGACCGCCGCGCGGTCGCGCTCGTTGAGGACGATCTCCTCGTCCCCGGTGACGGAGGCCCGGGCCGCCAGCCCGGCCAGAAAGTCCGTGTATTTCTCCGCTGGCAGGCCAATCAGCAGCTCCTGCGCCTTCTCAAAGCTTCGGGAGACCATCTCCTGCTTCACGCTCAGCAGGCTCTTCTTGGCCTCCATGTTCGCGATACGCTGCACGCTGTCCATCTGGTCCTGGCAGGCCTTGGTGCCGGCGCGCACTTTCTCGGCGTACACCTGCGCAGCCTGCTTATCGAATTCGGCGCGGATCTGCTCGGCCTGTTCCCCGGCCTTCGCCAGCACGGCGTCGGCCTGGCTCTTCGCGTCCGCCCGGATATGTGCGAGGATTTTTTCCGTGCCTTTCATAGTTCATCTCCAATCCGCCGCTCCCTGCGGAGCGGCCTGTTATCCGCCGTGTCTTACCCGATGGTGATGCCGTTGAGCATCATGAAGGAGGCCAGCAGAGACAGGATGGCGTAGAACTCGACGGTGATGCAGAGGATCATGCCCTTTGACCAGTCGTCGGGTTTTTTTGCCAGAATGTTCATGGAGGAAGCGGCGACCTTGCCCTGCGCCGCGCCGGAGACGAGACCGCCGATGCCGATGGGCAGGCAGGCGCCGAAGATCTGCCAGCCTTCCGCGATGGACATGCCCGGAACGAGCTTGTTGAAAGCCAGGAACCAAATGACGAAGCCGTACAGGCCCTGGGTGCCGGGGATGACCTGCAGGATCATCGCCTTACCGAACTTGGAGGGGTCCTCGGAAACGAGGCCCGCGCCCGCCTGGCCGGCATAGCCGGTGCCGAGGCCGGAGCCCGAGCAGGCCAGAGCGGCGGCGAGGCCGGCGCCCAGAAGGCCGAGAGCATAGCCGTTGAAAATGCTTGTGAAATCCATTGTGTAATTCCTCCTAATATATCGTTTTTTACTTGATTCTCTCAGGACTCCTTCGTCCGCGCATACTTGGTGCGCAGACGCAGGGGATCGAAGGGCCGCCCGCCGTCCTCATAGAACTTCCCGAAGTACTCCAGGCACTGCAGACGCAGGTCGTGCACGAAGCAGCCCAGCAGGTTCAGACCGAAGTTCAGCGCGTGGCCGATCAGGAAGATCAGCAGGAAGATGAGGAAGCTCGGGACCGTGACGCCCTTTGCGGAGGGCATGGCGGCGATGGAGTTGAAGACCTGGCCGACGACACTGCCCGCGAGCATCAGGGCCATGATACGCGAGTAGGACAGCACGTCGCCGAACCAGCCGGTCAGGGTGCTGTACACGCAGCCGATCGCGGCCGTGACCTTGCCGAATCCCTTGGCATTGCGGCCCGCGCCGAAGAGCAGCATCAGACCGCCGACGATCAGCACCGCAAGTCCGATCTTCGCCGGGATCTTCAGGATCCCCAGCGTCGGCAGGAGATACAGGATGCCGCCCAGCAGGATCACCCACAGCGAGCCCTCCTCGAAGATCGCGCCGGCGAGATCGCCGCGGCGCTTCTTTTTGAGGAAGTTCACGACCATGCCGGTGTTGAGCTGGATGATGCCCAGCACCATCGCTCCGTACAGCACCGGCTGCGCGCCGCCCTCGGCGAGCGGGTTGAAGAGATAGGGCAGGCCCTTCCAGGTGCTCTCCGGATGGAACATGTGGACCAGCTGATAGGGCAGGTCGCCGAAGAAGCCGCCGGTCAGCGCGCCGCAGATAAAGGTGGAGATGCCCGCGTACAGCAGCAGCTGGCAGAAGGAAAGCGTCCCCTCGCGCGGCTTGATCTTTTTCATCGCGACGAGCGCCGCCGCGATCATCAGCAGTCCGTAGCCCATGTCCGCCATCATCAGCCCGTAGAACAGGATGAAGAAGGGCGCCATCAGGGGGTTCGGGTCCACGCCGTTATAGGCGGGAAGCGAGTACATGTTCGTGACCATGTTCAGCGCGTTGGTCACGGCGTTGTTCTTGAGTTTGACGGGGACCTCGGGATATTCCTCCTCGGTGGGATCCCGGGTCTCCCAGGCACAGTCGTAGCGGTCGAAGAGCCTGGCGAGCTCCGCCTCGTTCTCCGCCGGGCACCAGCCCTCGAGCATCACGACCGAGTCGGTCCCGCAGAGCCGCTCCTCGGCCTCGGCCAGCCCCACCTGGGCGCAGACCTGGTCCGCCGCGAGCTTGAGATCGTCCCGGTACACCGCCCGGTCCACGATCTGGGCGCGGGTCTCCTCCTTCTCCGCCGCGAGCTTTTCGAGGCTCTCCTCCGCCGCGGCGATGCAGGCGGTGGGCGTGCCCTTCAGCCCGCTCAGCGCCGAAGCCGTGAAGCCGAAGCCGCGCAGGCATTCCTGCACCGCCGGCACCGCATCGCGCATCGCGAGGATGAGCACATAGTGCGCGGTCTTGTCCTCCGAGATCGGAAAGAGCTCCGCCTCGTCGCTCGCCGCTTCCACCGCGGCCTTCACCTGGTCCAGCGGGATGCGGGCAGAGACGGTGCCCATGAGCACAGCCGTACGCTCCGTGCCGTCCTGCTCCAGAGGCAGGTCGAGGTCCCGCCAGGGCTTCAGGCTCTCGATGGTGCCGCGCAGGCGGTTCTCCTCCGCACTGATGCGGCGCACGCGCTCGTCCAGTCCGGCGACCTCGGCCGCCTTGGCCAGCTCGGTCTCGATGCCGGTGCTGTCGAGGAGGGCCTCGTTCGAATACTCGGGCTTTGCGGAGAGGAGCGGGCTCTTGGCCGGCGCGTACTGATTCAGCAGCTCGACCGCGTGCTCCAGCGTCATCTGTTTGCTGCGCAGCGCCGTCAGCGCGCTGCTCTCGCGGCGGACCTGATCGCCCAGACCGCTCTCCTGGAGTTCGCCCTCGATCTCCGCGAACTCCACGCAGCCGAGCTTGGCCAGCTCGCGCAGCAGCTCCTCCTTGCGGGAACGGACCAGCATCAGCCGCAGCCGTTTCATTTTCAAAATGGCCATGTCAGTCGTTCACTATCCTTTCCACAATGAGCGCCGCCGCTTCCTCCAGCTTCGGCTCGGCCTGGGCGCGCAGCTGAGCCTGGCGCCCCCGCAGGGTATCGGCAAGCTCCCGGCTCTCCAGCGCGGACTTTTCCTCTGTCCGGCGGCGGAGCTCCTTCAGTTCGCTTTCCGCTTTGGCGGCAGCCGCTTCCACGGCAGCCTTTCCGGCGGCTTCCGCGTCGATCAGCAGCTGCTTGGCCTTGGCCTCGGCCGCGGCCACGGCCGCCTTCGCCTCCGCTTCCGCGCGCGTCACGCTCGTAATCGCCTCAAATGACATTGGCACACCCCCCTCTTTGTATGTTTTTCATGCTCCGCGTCCCCAGAGCGCGGATTATCTCACACGGATCGTATAAAAGCCTGTTTATTATTATATAGGAAATTGCTTCCCCACGCAAGCGCAAATCCATACATTTCTGATATTTTTTTGACAATTA
The DNA here is from genome assembly GCA_017535865.1 of Oscillospiraceae bacterium. GTDB lineage: Bacteria > Bacillota > Clostridia > Oscillospirales > Oscillospiraceae > Limivicinus. The sequence goes on along the minus strand of JAFXTM010000022.1, from coordinate 12,142 downwards.
CTTTTATATGATCATACAAGTCGAACCGTATGGCAGAAGACCGGGAGCGCGCCCCCTTCAAAGCGGGGATGCTCTCCCGGTCTTGATGATCTTTATTTCCGCATGGAGAGGAAGGGATCGGCCGCGTTTCCGGAGCGGCTGGTAAAGGCGAGGGAATTGGCAATGTGCTCGCTCATGGCCTGGCGGGCAAGATCGGGCAGGCGCAGGCGGATGGCCGAGACCACGGCGAGGTGGTTGAACTGGACCGAGGGCATCCAGGGGTTGGATCGGCTCTCCTCCTGGCCCACGAACTCCAGCATGCTCGCCTGGTACATGATGAGCCGCGGCAGGATCAGTTCGTAGCTGCGGCGGATATAGGGGTTTTCGCATGCGTCCACGATCAGCCGGTGAAAAGGCATGTCCGTGTCCTTCATGCCGCGGATGTCCCGGCTCAGCACGCTCACACGGAAGGCGTCGGCCAGATCGCTCAGCTCGAGCACGGTCCGATCGTCGCAGTGGTGGGCGCAGAGCGCGGCCGCCTCGCTCTCGATCGCGTCGCGAACGCGGTAGAGGTCGATCATGTCGGTGAGGCTCAGCTCCCGCACGAAGCTGCCCGGCACGCCCGGGCGGGTGACCGTGAAACCGCTGTCCCCGAGCCCGGCGACCGCCTCCGCCACCGGGGTGCGGCTGATGCCGAGGGCCGCGGCGATCTGATTGACGTTGAGTCTGGATCCCGGCGCGATGCGGAGGTTCACGATCTCCTCGTACAGCAGCTCCTGCACGAGGTCCTTCAGCTTCGCGTCCGGGTTCTGCTCCATCCGGCTTTTCAGTTCATAGGCGTCCATATCCCGTCCCTCCCGAAAAAGCGAGGTTTATCCCTTCCGTCCGCCGAGGACCTTCTCTTTCTCCTTCTGGAGCTCGTCGATGCGTTTCTTGTTCAGCGGGTACATCCACTGCAGGATCGCAAAGACGAGCAGGAAGAGCACGGCCGGGATCATGACGGAGGAGTTGTACATGCTCCTGAGCGCCTCGGGGGTGAGGCCCTCGGTATTCAGCTTGCTGCCGGAATAGCCGATGCGCAGCAGCGGGACGTTGATGAGGATGGTGGCGACTGTCGTGCCGAGCTTGCGCATGAAGGAATAGAAGGCGTAGCTCGTGGCCTCGTCGTGGAGGCCGTAGACGACCTTGTTGTAGTCGATCGCGTCTGTGGCCAGCGCCCACACCAGCAGGAAGATGAAGGCGGTGCCGACGCCGGAGGCGAGGCAGGCGGCCAGATACAGCCAGACGTTCGTGACGCCGAAGAGCGCGAGCACGAAAAGCGCGAGGTAAAAGACGGCGGCGAGCAGGATGCCCCAGGCGCAGACCTCGCGCCGGCCGAAGCGGTTGCCGAGCCGGGTCGCAAAGAACATGATGACCGCGACGGGCAGATACTGGAAGACCGTCGGCAGCATGGTCAGGCCCGTCTTGTGGAAGTAGTGGTCAAAGAGGTAGGTGTTGTAGCCCTGGCCGAACATCTGCGCGGCGAGAAAGAGCATGGAGGCAAGGGACACGGCCATGAAGGGGCGGCTGCGGAGCAGGACGCGGACGACTTGCATGGTCTGACCCTTTTCCCGCGGGAGGGGCCGGGACTCCACGCGCTCCTTCGTCCAGGCGTAGCAGAGAAAATAGGTGAGCACGCTCAGCACGGAGATCGCGATGACGCCGACGAGCACCTTGTGATAATCCATGCGGGAGCCGCCGTCGGCGAGCTTGACATAGCACATGCTCGCGAGCACCATCGCTGGCAGCGCCCCGAAGGTGGAGCCGATGGAGCGGAAGACCGAAAGCGAGCTGCGCTCTCTGTCGCTCGAGGTTATGACCTGCGCGAGCGAGCCGTAGGGGATGTTGATGCAGGTGTAGAGCATGCCGAAGAGGATGTAGGTAAAGTAGATCCAGGCGAGCTTCCCACCGGCGGAGAAGCCGCGCACATCCGCAAACATCAGCACGGCCGCGAGCGCCGTCGGCACGGCGAAGATCTTGATCCAGCGGCGGTAGCGCCCGTCGGCGCCGACTTTGGCCCCGTCGATGATGCGGCCCCAGATCGGGTCGTTGATCGCGTCCCAGATGCGCGCGACGATCGTCATGATCATCACGCTCAGCACGCTGATCTCCAGCACGTCGGTATAGTATTTGTTCAGGATGCTCTGGGTCAGGCCGAACACGAGGCAGGAGGCGACGTCGCCCATCGCATAGCCGATCTTGTCGCGCCCCCTGATGCCGCTCGTGCGCTCGATGTAGCTCTGTTCCATGGTTCTTTTCCCCTTTATTATTTTAAAGAGTGAAGCATGGAAATATTTTACCCCATCCGGCCCCCGCCGTCAAGAAGCGCCCGCCGCTCCGCCGTCCGGTGAGGACGCTTCGGCCATGCAGAAATAGGTGACGCGGTAATAGCGGTCGCAGAAGGTCGCGCAGACCGGGCCGAGCGGCCTCCCCTCGCACTGCAGGACCGCGCGGCTGTCGAGCATCCGCCGGCCGGACAGCAGCTCCCAGGCCGCCTCGACGCAGCGTCGGTCGGGGACGGCGCCGTGCAGCCCTTCGCGCAGCGCCTCCGGAAAGGCCCCCTCCTCAGCCAGCACCGCCTCCAGCGTGTCGGGAAAATCCGGCGAGGCAACGCGGTTGAGCAGCACCTCCCCGGTGCACAGGCGCTGCTCCTGAGAAAGCCGCTCGTCCCCCGCACGCAGCGTGAGGCAGCGCCCGAGCAGCAGGAGCTCGTCAAAATCGATCCGCGGCTCCGACGAGCCGCAGGCGTCCAGATATGTATTTCGCTCCGCCGCGGCGAGCAGCCCCGCCTCCGTGTCGCCGCGCAGGGCGGCGGCGATCATCCGCTCGCGGTAGTCCGGCCGCGGCTTTTCCAGCCAGGCGCAGCCGCTCAGAAAGCCGAGCAGCACCAGCAGCGCCAGCGTCAACAGGAGCTTTTTCATGCGCATCCCCTCCCGTCTGTCAGTATACGGGACGCTGCGCACAAAGTCCGTCGAAACGGGGCGGAATGGGAAAAAGCCGGCTTTGACGGCGCCGGCTTTTCCCTTATACATAAGCCAGCCGGGGCGGGCCGCTGCAGCGGCTCCGCCCCGGTGCTTCCATACTTTTAAATAAGGATGGCGTCAGTCCACACGCTCGTCGCCCCAGAAGAAGAGAGCCACGGTGCCCGGCCCCGTGTGGGCGCCGATCGTGGTGCCGATATTGTTGATGAGTACCCGCCCGTTCAGCTTCGGGAACTTTTCCTCGACCAGATCGGCCACGGCGCGCGCATCGTCCAGGCAGGCGGACATGGAGATAAAGCACTTGCCGTCATAGTCATGGCCGCCGCGGGCGTGCTTTTCCATCTGCTCGACGCAGCTGCGGATGACCTTTTTTTTGGTGCGGATCTTATAGCGCGGGATGAGCCGGCCGAGATTGTCCATGTTCATGAGCGGGCAGATCTCCAGCAGACCGCCGAAGACCGCCGCCGTCTTGGAGATGCGGCCGCCCTTGACGAAGAAGCTGAGGTCGGTGGAGAAAAACCAGTGGTGCAGCTTCAGGCGGTTCTCCTCCAGCCAGGCGGCGAGCTCCGCCGCGCTCAGGCCTTCGTCCCGTTTGGCTGCGGCCGTGTCCATCAACAGGCCGTAACCGGAGGAGGCGCCGAGGGAATCCACCACGTAGATGTGCCGGTCCGGATAGCGCTCCTGTACGATCAGCGCGGCGTTCTGCGCGCCGTTGATCGTCCCGGAGATCCCCGAGGAGAGGGTCACATGGACCACGTCCAGCCCCTGCTCGGCAAAAGAGGAGAAAAACTCCACATAGTCGGAGATGTTGACCTGCGCGGTGCGGGTGTCGGCCCCCTTGGCCATGCGCGCGTAAAACTCATCAAAGGGCATGCTTTGCCCCAGATCGTCCGGGTACTCCACCCCATCCAGCGCGTAATGGAAGCATAGATAAGGGATGTGCAGGGCTTCAAAATGCTCCTTGGACAGATCCGCCGTGGAGCAGCAGCTCAAAACATAAGACATGAGAAAGGCTCCTTTCGTGCTTTGCTTTTCTCTATCCTATCCCTCACCCCGTCTCTCAGGCAAGCTACTCCCGGCTTTTTCTCTCTACAAAGCGTTCACCCCGGCAGAACGCGGTCTACCGAGGTGAAATATCACTCTACGATTTGTGGAATCACACTTATTCCTGGCTGTTTTCCGGCTCTTTCTTCCGCGGATGGCGGCGCACGCGAAAGCTGAGGAACACGAGCACCTCCGCCAGGATGGCGACAAGGAAGATCTGCCACGGGTTGGCGTGGAAGAAGAGAAGGTACATCATCAGAAACAGACTCAGCACGAAAAGCGCGACCACATACTTCAGCTGCTTTTTCCGGTCAAAGACGCAGATCAGCACCAAATAGGTCAGGATTGACACGGGCAGCGCCACCACGAAGATCTGCCAGCAGATGATATGCGCGAGCCACAGGGCGACGAAAGCCGAGAGCGCGAGCGTCCAGACCCCGAGCACCGCGATGGCGAGGATGGCCCGCACGCTGTAGCTGCGTTCTTCCTCTTTTTCCGGCTCGGGCGGCATCCACTTCTCCGGCGGGGAGAGCAGCGCATCTACCGAGACGCCGAAGAGCTCCGCGATCTGGGTGAGCACATAGGCGTCCGGGATCGCTTCGCCCCGCTCCCACTTGGAGATCGTCTTGTCCGAATAGTTCAGCTTCGCGCCGAGCTCCGCCTGCGTCAGGCCGCGCCCCGTGCGCAGCTTTATAAGATTGCCGGCCGTGACCAGCTTAAGCTCCGAAAGTTCCATGCATCCGTTTCCTTGTCATATGGTAGCTGTATTTTATCATGTCCGCGTCCCTTTTTCAACACTAACCGAAAATCAGACCTCCCGCCCTTGCAATCCGGGCTTTCTGGTGTTAGACTGGGCCCGTTATGAATGAAAAAACACGAACCGTCCTGATGTGGACCGCGCGGATCCTGCCGCTCGCAGGCATGGCCGCCGCTCTCGCCTGGATATTGCTGTCCGGGCATTCCTTCTCCGTGGAGGATATCCTGAGCTATACGCCCGCGCAGCCGTTGCTGGCCGCGGCTTTCCTGTGGCTGGGTTTTGCGCTCAAGGGTCTTTCGATGGTATTCCCGGTATACGTGCTCTTTGCCGTGAGCGGGCAGATCTTCCCCCTTCCGGCCGCCCTCGCGGTGAACATCGTCGGTGTCGCCGCCACGATGACGCTCCCCTATCTGCTCGGGCGTGCCTCGGACCTTGACTTTACGGACCGGCTCCTGGAAAAGTACCCCAAACTGTATGAACTGCGGCGCATGCGGGAGAGCAGCGGCTTCTTCCTCTCCTTCATCAGCCGCGCGATCGGCTTTCTGCCCTGCGATGCGGTAAGCCTGTACTTCGGCAGCACCCGCCTGTCCTACCCCGTCTATATCACCGGGGCCGTGCTGGGCTTCCTGCCCGATCTGATCTGCGCCACGCTCATGGGCCAGCAGGTCGAGCGCTGGGACAGCCCCGGTTTCTGGATCACGGTGGGGGTGAATATCCTCGCCTGTGTGAGCTCCGTTATCCTTTACCGCTGGTACCGGCGAAAAAAGGGAATCGTGTGAGCCTCGGCACGGCACTTGTTTGTCAAATTTGTCGGTTTTTGTTTGAGAAGTTGAAGTAATTTGGGCGAATCCTCCAATTGCATTTTAATGTGTCAGCGTGCATAATGAAAAATACGTTACAGGAAAACATTTGTCCGCGATTTGCGGACACGCCCTGCGACAAATGAACAGGAGGAACGAAAATGAAAAAGCTCGTATCCATCGCATTGGCCCTGATTCTGGTCTTTGCACTCTGCTCCATCGGCTATGCCGACAATCCCGTCGTCAAGATCGGCGTGTTTGAGCCCCAGTCCGGCGACAACGGCGCCGGCGGCAAGCAGGAAGTGCTGGGCATGCAGTATGCCAACTACCTGACCCCGACCGTCGAGATCGACGGCGTCGAGTATGACGTCGAGCTGGTCTACGCCGACAACGCCTCTTCCAACGACAAGGCGCCCACCGCCGCGCAGACCCTGATCTCCAGCGGCGTGTCCGTGGTCCTCGGCTCCTACGGCTCCGGCGTCTCCATCGCGGCAAGCGATACCTTTGACGCGGCCGGCGTGCCCGCCATCGGCGTCACCTGCACGAACCCGCAGGTCACCGCGGGCTGCGACGTGTACTTCCGCATCTGCTTCCTGGATCCGTTCCAGGGCACCGTTCTCGCGAACTTTGCTAAGTCTGAGCTCGGCGCCACCAAGGCTTACTGCCTGGCCAAGCAGGGCGACGACTACTCCGGCGGCCTGTGCAACTACTTCATCGAGGCCTTCGGCGCGGACAACTGCGTCTATGAGCAGTTCCCGGACGGCACCTCCGACTACTCCACCTACATCACCAACGCCCAGAACCAGGGCTGCGACGTGTTCTTCTCCCCCGTGTCCACCGAGGCGGCCGCCCAGATCATCGCCAAGGCCAACACCCAGGCGCTGGGCATGCCTATCCTGGCCGGCGACACCTGGGACTCCAACGTGATCCTGGCTGCCGCGAAGGGTACCGACCTGCAGATCTGCGTGACCACCTTCTATCAGGAGGGTGCGGACGCCGAGTTTGACGCCGGCATCAAGGAGTGGATCAACTCCGACGCGACCGCCCTCGCCAACAACGGCGGCAACGACGAGCTGGCCGCGGTCACCGTCATGGGCTTCGACGCCTACTACATGGCGCTGGAGGCTCTGAAGGCCGCCGGCTCCACCGATCCCGCGGACGTGCTCGAGGTCCTGCCCGGCGTCACCTATGAAGGTGTGACCGGCGCCATCGCCTTCGACGAGATCGGCGACGCTCTGCGCGACAGCGCTTTCGTCAAGTCCTGCAACACCGAGACCGGCGTTTGGGACTTCGTCAGCGTGGCCACTGTCGGCTGAGTTTCCGTTTCTACACAGGTGATTCCATACGCTGGCGGGGGCTTCTGCCCCCGCCAGCAAGCGCGTTTTTTCGTCCAACTTTTTCAAGGTCAATCTTTCCGTAAAGAGAGGAATGCCCCATGCAAACAGTATTGCCCTACATCATATCGGGCATCTCGGTCGGCGGCCAGTACGCGCTGATCGCGATCGGCTATACGATGGTCTACGGCATCCTGCGTCTCATCAACTTCGCCCACGGCGATGTGTTCATGGTCGCGGGCCTGATCATGGTATACCTGGCCGCGTCTCTGCCGCTCTATGTCGCGATCCCGCTCGTGATCCTGCTGACGGTGCTTCTGGGCTTCACGATCGAGCGCGTGGCCTATAAGCCCCTGCGCACGGCCCCGCGCATGTCCGTCATGATCTCGGCCATCGGCGTGAGCTATCTGCTGCAGAACCTGGCGCTCTACATCACCGGCGGGCTGAACAAGAACTATCCCCAGATCCCCTGGATCTCCGACCGTATCTCCATTCTCGGCATGGAGACCACCCGCGTCACGGTCATCACGCCTTTTCTGACCATCCTGCTGGTCGTGCTGCTGGTGCTGCTCATCAACCACACGAAGATCGGCATGGCCATGCGCGCCGTTTCGCTGGACTTTGAGGTCTCGCAGCTGATGGGCGTGCAGATCAACACCGTCATCTCTGTGACCTTCGTGATCGGCACCTTCCTCGCCGCGGTGGGCTCGATCCTCTTCTTCACGAACTATCCCGGCGTCGTGCCCACCTCGGGCGCCATGCCCGGCCTGAAGGCCTTCGTCGCGGCCGTCTTCGGCGGCATCGGCTCGATCCCGGGCGCGGTGATCGGCGCCTTCATCATCGGCATCGCCGAGAGCATCATCAAGGGCCTCGACACGATCCTGATCGTCAACGGCGCCATCACGGAGCAGATCGGCCTTGCCACCTTCTCCGACGCCTTCACCTTCGTGCTGCTCATCATCATTCTGGTCTTCAAGCCCACCGGCCTCTTCGGTGAGAAGACCGCCGACAAGGTCTGAGAGGAGGCGGCGACATGACTCAGAAGAAAAGCAAAAAGGGCGCCTGGATCGCCCTGATCGCCGTTCTCGCCTGGCTCGGCCTCGTCTTTGCCCTCGACCAGCTCATCAAGCCCACCGACAAACTGGGCATGCTGCTGATCGTGCTGCAGAAGGGCTCGGTCTACGCGCTGGCAGCCGTGTCCATGAACCTGCTCAACGGCTACACGGGGCTCTTCTCCCTTGGCCACGCGGGCTTCATGCTCCTCGGCGCATACACCTACGCCATCTTCACCATTCCCGACAAGAACCGCGACACCGTCTATCAGTACTTCCACGCAGTGGTCCGCTTCTCCATCCCGGAGAAGCTCTCGCAGGGCATGGGTGGCTTCGGCACCGCGCTCGGCGTGCTGATCGCGCTGCTGCTGGCGGGCCTCGTGGCCGCGGTGATGGCCTATCTGATCGGTCTGCCGGTCCTTCGCCTGAAGAGCGACTACCTCGCCATCGCGACGCTCGGCTTTGCCGAGATCATCCGCGCCGTATTCCAGTGGAGCAAGCTCGGCCCCGTCACGAACGGCTCGAACCTGCTGAAGAACTTCGCCCGCGTCAGTAAATTCAAGCTGGAACTCGGCGGGACAAAGCTCAGTCTGTCAACCTTTGTCCCGGTCTTGATCGCGACGGTCTCGATCACGCTGATCGTTCTGATCGTCAACTCCACCTACGGCCGCGCCTTCAAGGCCATCCGCGACGACGAGGTCGCCGCCGAGGCTATGGGCATCAACCTCGCCAAGCACAAGATGCTCTCCTTTGTGACGAGCTCCTTCTTCGCCGGCGTCGCCGGCGCGACGCTTGCGATGGTGCTCTCCATCGCGCAGGCCAACAACTTCAAATCCGCCATGACCTACGAGATCCTGCTGATGGTCGTCCTCGGCGGCATCGGCTCCATCACGGGCTCCGTGATCGGCTCGATGCTCTTCGTCGCGGCCTCGGAGTGGTGGCTGCGCGGTCTTGACTCCGGCAGCTTCCTCGGCATCGAGGCGCCGGGCGTGTTCCGCAACGGCTTCCGCCTGGTCGTCTTCTCGATCATCATCATGATCGTCGTCCTCTTTTTCCGCAAGGGCATCATGGGCGAGAAGGAGCTGCCCGATCTCTTCCGCCGGAAGAAAAAAGCGGCCCCGGCCGGAAAGGAGGCGGCAGAATGAGCGAAGAGAAAAAACAGGTCCTGAAGGTCGAAAACGTCACGATGCAGTTCGGCGGCGTGGTGGCTGTGAACAATTTCAGCCTCGAGGTGAATGAGGGCGAGATCGTCGCCATCATCGGCCCCAACGGCGCAGGCAAGACCACCGCCTTCAACGTCATCACCGGCGTCTACGCACCGACGAACGGCCGCGTGTTCTTCAACGGCGACTGTGTGATCGAAAACTTCCCGCGCGGGAAGATGAAAAAGCTCTACAAGGGCGAAAACGCCGGGCTGTACAGCCATACGCTTGAGCCGACGCCCGACGCGCTCACCCTGAAGGGCATGGCCCGCACTTTTCAGAACATCCGGCTCTGGAAGAGCATGACCGTCTTTGACAACATCCTCATCGCCAAGCACGCCCGCCGCACCAGCAACCTCTTCTCCGCCGCTTTCCGCGGCAACCGGAAGGAGGAGGCCGCGCAGCGCGCCGAGGTGGAGGAGCTGCTCTCCGTCGTCGGCCTCACGGACGTGAAGAACGAGCTCGCGACGAGCCTGCCCTACGGCAAGCAGCGCCGACTGGAGATCGCCCGCGCGCTGGCCACGAAACCCTCGCTTCTGCTGCTCGACGAGCCGGCTGCCGGCATGAACCCGCAGGAGACCCAGGAGCTGACCCGCTTCATCGGGCAGATCCGGGACCAGTTTGGTGTGACGATCCTGCTGATCGAGCACCACATGGATCTGGTCATGGACATCTCCGACCGCATCTACGTGCTGGACTTCGGGCGCATGATCGCCGAGGGCACGCCGGCGGAGATCCAGAAGAACGAAAAAGTCATCGACGCGTATCTGGGGGTGGTTGACGATGCTGAAGATTAAGGATCTGCATGTGTCCTACGGCGGCATCCACGCCCTGCGCGGGATCGATCTGGAGGTCCCCGACGGCAAGATCGTGACGCTGATCGGCGCCAATGGCGCCGGCAAATCCACCGCACTGCGCACGATCTCCGGTCTGGTGAAGGCCGAGAGCGGCTCCATCACCTACGACGGGAAGGAACTCTTGGGCCAGCCGATCTACAAGATCCTTGAGATGGGGATCGCGATGGTCCCGGAGGGCCGGCGCATCCTCACGAACCTGACTGTGCTCGAAAACCTCAAGATCGGTGCGTATCTGCGCAAGGACAAGGCCGGGATCGAGAGGGATATTCAGTGGGTCTACTCCCTCTTCCCGCGGCTGCAGGAGCGCTCCTGGCAGCTCGGCGGCACGCTCTCCGGCGGCGAGCAGCAGATGCTGGCCGTGGGCCGCGCGCTGATGAGCCGCCCGAAGCTCATGATGATGGACGAGCCCTCGCTGGGTCTCGCGCCGCTGGTCGTGCGGGACATCTTTGAGATCATCAAGGAGATCAACCGCCAGGGCGTGACCGTGCTGCTGATCGAGCAGAACGCGAACATGGCGCTCAAGACCGCCGATTACGGCTACGTGCTCGAGACCGGGCAGATCACTCTGACCGGAACGGGACGGGAGCTGCTGGCGAACGAGGCCGTCAAGAAAGCCTACCTGGGCGAATAAGCCTTGAATATGCTCAGACTGTAAGCAAATCTCGTGCGTCCGGTTCGGGCGGGCATGGGGAGAACACGAGAGGGGATCCAGTAAATGAAACTGCCTGTCCTCCGGACGGCCAAGAGCGAAGGAGCGACCGAAGCGCTCAAGGCAACCGACCAGCTGGAGTGGGTATGCCGTATGAACGGCGTCCGCAGGCGTGCGGAAGAGATCATGCTGGACATGCTGACGGACGGGCAAATGAAGGAAATCTGAAAACAGAACCGGAGAACGCTCTGCTGTGATTCCATAGCAGAGCGTTCTCCGGCTTTAAGACAGCTTTTTGGGGAATACTATTCTACATGGTGCTGCCTTATCCCGTCCCATGCGCCCAAAACAAGCGCGCCGCCCATGAGCGCGAATGCGACGAGGATCATGCTCCATCCCACGGCATGCTGTCCCGGGAATCGTTCAGGCTATGAAGACGGAACGACCTCCTGCGTCTGCGCAGGCGCAGAGGAAAAGAATCTCTTGTCCTGGACAAAGCCAACGCCGTCCAGCAGCAGCAAAAACAAGCCTGCCATCATCTGCAGGGACAAAAGCAGCGTTGTGATCATTTTGCCCATCTCCCCTTTCCGGCTTTGAAAAATGCGTATGACTGACATCATACGCATTTTTGACAGCTTTTTATATTGTACGATTTTTTCCCTTGGCATTTATCGCCGCGGCGCTCATCGAGCCGCATCTTGCGCAGCCGCTGCAGCCGCCGCAGGCCCCGCAGGCGGCACAGTTCCCGCCGCAGGAGCTTTTTCCGGCCTTTCTGTCGCGGATCATGCCGCGGATCAGCAGGCCGACGACCAGCGCGAGGACCGCGATCAGAACGATATTGATGAGATTGGCGGATAACCACGCCGACATGGGATCACTTCCTTAAAAAGAGGGCGGCGGCACTGTGAGGCCGGAGGTATCGAGACCTCACAGCGCCGCCGGCAAGAGGGAAAAGAGAGAGGATCCTCTTACTTTGCGTTCAGTTTCTGCGCTTCCTTGTAGGGCTTGAAGAGCTGCCACAGCAGCAGCGCCAGCATGACGAGCGCCAGGATCAGACCGACAGGGTTCATACCGCCTGCAAACACACGGCCGAGCTGCCAGACGATGAAGGCGATCACCCAGGCGAAGCAGCACTGGTAGGCGATAGCGAACCAGGTCCACTTGCGGCTGTTCATCTCGCGCTTTATGGCGCCGATGGCCGCGAAGCAGGGCGCGCAGAGCAGGTTGAAGAGCATGAAGGAGAAGGCGGCGAGCTTGCCGTGACCGCCGGAGAATTCACCGTAGTCCTCCGCGACCTTGTCCCAGATCTGGTCGCCGTTCTCTTCGAGTTCCTCCTCCCCCTCCTGATCGTCATACGCATACAGCACGCCGAAGGTCCCGACGACATTTTCCTTTGCAACCAGGCCGGTCACGCTCGCGACGGTGGGCTTCCAGTCGCCGAAGCCCAG
>JAFXTM010000021.1 GCA_017535865.1 Oscillospiraceae bacterium | reverse complement strand
TCCATCTCCAACAAGGTCAAGGGCATCATCCTGCAGTACGCCAAAAAGCTGGGTCTGGGCATCGGCATCATCGGCCTGTTCAACATCCAGTTCATTGTAGATAAGGAAGAAAACGTCTACATCATCGAGGTCAATCCCCGCTCCTCGCGCACCGTCCCCTTCCTCTCCAAGGCCACCGGCTTCTCCCTCGCGGACATCGCGACGGAGGTCATCCTCGGCAAGTCCCTCAAAGAGCAGGGCATCTTCGACCTCTACCCCGAGGAGAAAAAGCGCCACTACGTCAAGGTCCCGGTCTTCTCCTGGAGCAAGATCAAGGGGCTGGACGCCTACCTGAGCCCGGAGATGAAATCCACCGGCGAGGCCATCGGCTACGACGCCAAGCTCTCCCGCGCCATGTACAAGGCTCTTCAGGCCTCCGGCATGAAGCTGCAGAACTACGGCACCGTCCTTGTGACGGTCGCGCGGGAGGACCGGGACGAGGCGCTGCCGCTGGTGCGCCGCTTCTACGACATGGGCTTCAACATCGAGGCCACGCCCGGCACCGCCGCTTTTCTCAAGGAACACGGCATCCGCACCCGCATCCGCCACAAGATCAGCGAGGGCAGCGAGGAGATCCTGGAGTCCATCCGCGCGGGCTATGTGAGCTACATCATCAACACCCGCGCCATCCACAGCGGCCGCCACCTTGAGGACGGCGTCATCATCCGGCGCTGCGCCACCGAGAACAACGTCACCATCTTCACCTCGCTCGACACCGTCCGGGTGCTCCTGGACGTGCTCGAGGAGACGACCATCACGGTATCGACGATCGACGCATGAAACAGGGACTATTCACCATCGCGGAAAACACGCCGCTGACCGCCTCCGTCGCACGGCTGCGCCTGCGGGGCGACACCTCCGGCGTCACAGCGCCGGGCCAGTTTGTGAATATCGAGATCCCCTCGCTCTATCTGCGGCGGCCCTTTTCGGTCTGCGACTGGGACGCGGGGAATCTCACCGTGCTCTATGAAACGGTGGGCAAGGGTACCGAAAAGCTGTTTACCCTCCCGCTCGGGACGGAGCTGGACCTGCTCACCGGTCTCGGCAACGGCTTTGATCTGCGCTGCGCCGGGCCCACGCCGCTGCTCGTAGGCGGCGGGACCGGGCTCTCCCCGCTCTACGGGCTCGCGAAGCGTCTGCTCGAGCAGGGCGCCGAGCCGCGTGTGATCCTGGGCTTTCGCAGCCGGGACGACATGTTTGCCCTGCGCAGCTTTCACGCGCTGGGGCTCTATCCCAGCGTCACCACGGAGGACGGCTCTTTCGGCATCCGCGGCCTCGTAACGGAGGCCATGGACCTGCCGCACAGCTACCTCTACGCCTGCGGTCCGGAGGCGATGCTGCGCGCCGTGGCCGGGCGGAGCGCGGCCGGCGCCCAGTTCAGCTTTGACGTGCGCATGGGCTGCGGCTTCGGCGCCTGCATGGGCTGCACGAAACAGACCGTGAACGGGCCGCGGCGCGTCTGCAAGGACGGTCCGGTATTCCGAAAGGAGGAGATCCTGTGGGACGACTGAGCGTCACCCTCTGTGGGATCGAGCTCGACAACCCGATCATTCCCGCCTCCGGCTGTTTCGGATACGGCCATGAATTTGCCGCGTACTACAACATCGACCGCCTCGGGACCTTCTCCTTCAAGGGCACGACGCGTGAGCCGCGCTTCGGGAATCCCGCCCCGCGCATCGCGGAGGCGCCCGGCGGCATGCTCAACGCCATCGGGCTTCAGAATCCCGGCGTGGACGCCGTGATCGCCGAGGAGCTGCCTAAGCTGCGGGCGGTCTTCCATAAGCCTGTTATCGCGAACGTCAGCGGATTTTCCGTTGAGGAATACGCCGAGGTCTGCGAAAAGCTCGACAAGCAGGAGCAGGTGGGCTGGCTGGAGGTCAACATCAGCTGCCCGAACGTCCACGGCGGCGGGATGAGCTTCGGGACCGATCCGGCCGCCGCGGCGGAAGTCACCCGCGCCGTCAAGGCCGTGACGACCAAGCCCGTGCTCGTGAAGCTCTCCCCGAACGTGACGGACATCGTCTCCATCGCCCTCGCCTGCGAGGAGGCCGGGGCCGACGGTCTGAGCCTCATCAACACCGTGCTGGGTCTGCGCCTCGACCTGAAGACACGCCGGCCCCTGCTCGCGAACGTCACCGGCGGGCTCTCCGGCCCGGCCCTGTTCCCGCTGGCCCTGCGCATGGTCTGGCAGGTCTCGCAGGCGGTGCGTATCCCGGTCGTGGGGCTCGGCGGTGTGAGCACGGCAGAGGACGTGATCGAGATGCTTCTCGCCGGGGCGAGCGCCGTGCAGATCGGCGCAGCCAATCTGCACGACCCCTTTGCCTGCCCGAAGATCCTCGACGAGCTGCCCGGCATCATGGACCGCTGCGGGATCGAAAATTTGAGAGATATCATTGGAGGCGCCCATGGCTAAAGACGTCATCATTGCCTGTGACTTCGCCGGCGCGGCGGAGACATACGCTTTTCTCGACCGCTTTCCGGAGGAGAAGCCCTTTCTGAAGATCGGCATGGAGCTCTTCTACGCCGAGGGCCCGCAGATCGTGCGGGAGCTCAAGGCGCGCGGCCACAAGCTCTTTCTCGACCTCAAGCTGCACGACATCCCGAACACCGTGAAAAAGGCCATGCGCGTGCTTTCGAATCTGGACGCGGACATTGTGAACCTCCACGCCGCGGGGACGCGGGCCATGATGGAGGCCGCGCTCGAGGGCCTGACACGGCCCGACGGCAGCAGGCCCCTGCTGATCGCGGTGACCCAGCTCACCAGCACAGACCAACAGCGCATGGAGCAGGAGCTTCTGATCGAAAAGCCGCTCGACGAGGTCGTGCTCGCCTATGCGCGAAACGCCGCCGCGGCCGGGCTGGACGGCGTGGTATGCTCCCCGCTAGAGGCGGGCAAAGTGCACGCGGCCTGCGGGGCGGGTTTTCTCACCGTGACGCCGGGCGTCCGCTTTGCCGAAGGCGAAAAAGGCGACCAGAAGCGCGTCACCACCCCCGCCGAGGCGCGCGCGCTCGGTTCGGATTTCATCGTGGTCGGACGGCCGATCACGCAGGCGGCCGATCCGCTTGCCGCCTACAGACGCTGTGTAAAGGAGTTTTTGGGATGACTGCTGAAATCATCGCGCGGGATCTGCTGAAGATCCAGGCCGTGTTCTTCCGGCCCGACGAGCCCTTCACCTGGGCGAGCGGCATCAAGAGCCCGGTCTATTGCGACAACCGGCTGACCCTCACCGCGCCCGCGGTGCGGGCCGACGTCGAGACAGGGCTCGCGGAGCTTGTCAGGACGTACTATCCGGAGGTCGAGGTCCTGATGGGCACCTCCACCGCAGGCATCGCCCACGCCGCCATCGTGGGCCATCTGCTCGCGCTGCCGATGGGCTATGTTCGCTCCGGTGCGAAGGACCACGGGAGGAAAAACCAGATCGAGGGGAAGCTTCTCCCTGGGCAGAAGGTCGTCGTCGTAGAGGATCTGATCTCTACCGGCGGCAGCGTCCTCGAGGTCGTGAAGGTCCTGCGCGACGCCGGGGCCGAGGTGCTGGGCGTGGCGTCCATCTTCACCTATGGCATGCAAAAGGGCCTCGAGCGCCTCGCGGAGGCCGGGGTGGAGAATCACAGCCTCTGCAGCTTCGACGTTGTCGCCCGTGTCGCGGCCGAGGAAAACTACATTCGCCCGGAGGATGTGAAGCAGCTGCTCGCTTTTCGTGACGATCCTTCGGACGAAAGCTGGATCGGAGGGCAGGCATGAGACATCTGATCGACATCATGGACTTCTCCGTCGAGGAGCTCCAGGAACTCATCGACACCGCCAACGACATCATCGCGCACCCGGAATTCTATGCCGACCGCTGCCGCGGGAAAAAGCTTGCGACGCTCTTTTTTGAGCCCTCGACACGCACGCGCCTGAGCTTTGAGGCCGCAATGTACGAGCTCGGCGGAAACGTGATCGGCTTCTCCGAGGCGCAGAGCTCCTCGGCCGCCAAGGGTGAGAGCGTGGCCGACACGGCCAAGGTCATCAGCTGCTACGCCGACATCATCGCCATGCGCCACCCCAAGGAGGGCGCGCCGCTGGTCGCTTCGCTCAACACCTCCATCCCGGTCATCAACGCCGGCGACGGCGGCCACAAGCACCCCACCCAGACGCTCGCGGACCTGCTGACCATCTACCGCGAGAAGGGCGGCTTTGAAAACCTGACCGTGGGCTTCTGCGGGGACCTGAAGTTCGGCCGCACCGTCCACTCCCTGATCGACGCGCTGAGCCGCTACGAGGGACTGAAGGTCGTGCTGATCTCCCCGGATGAGCTGAAGCTGCCGAGCTATGTGAAGAAGGACGTGCTCGCCGCGCACGGCATACCCTATAAGCAGACCACGGACCTCGAGGGCGCGATGCCGCAGCTCGACATCCTCTATATGACCCGCGTGCAGCGCGAGCGCTTTTTCAACGAGGAGGACTATCTCCGTCTCAAGGACAGCTACATCCTCACGCCCGAGAAGCTGCAGAACGCCCGCGCGGATCTGAGTATCCTCCACCCTCTGCCGCGCGTCAACGAGATCTCCGTCGCCATCGACGGCGATCCCCGCGCCTGCTACTTCAAGCAGGTGCTCTACGGCAAATACATGCGCATGGCGCTCATCCTCAAGCTTTTGAAGGAGGCGGGACGGCTGTGAATATCGACTCCATCCAGAACGGCATCGTCATCGACCACATCAGCGCCGGACGCGGCATGAAGCTCTACGAGCTGCTGGGGCTGGAAAAGCTGGACTGCTCGGTGGCCATCATCAAAAACGTGCACAGCGAGAAAATGGGGAAAAAGGACATCATCAAGATCGACGCGGAGATCCCCGTGAATCTCGACGTGATCGGCTACGTCGACCCCGGCGTGAGCGTGAACTTCATCCGCGACGGCGTGCTCGTGGAAAAGCGCCGCATCGACATGCCGCAGCGCCTCACGAACGTGCTCTTCTGCAAGAACCCCCGCTGCATCTGCGCGGTGGAGCAGGAGCTGGATCACGTCTTTCTCCTGACCGACCGGAAGAACAAGATCTATCGCTGCCTCTACTGCGAGACGAAAGCGAACTGAAAACGGAGAAAGAGGACCGCCGGACTGGAAAGCCAGTCCGGCGGTCCTCTTTTGTTTGCCTCTTATACCCGCTCGAGGTGCCAGACGCAGCAGTCGTACTCCGCGGCAGGCTGCGGGAAGGGCAGGCCCATGTCCATCAGCGCGTCGGCGGGATAGCGTTTCCCGCTCTCACGCACGCGGTAGAAGGCCCCCGGCGTAAGCCCACGGGGCTTCACATAGATCGCCGGCAGATAGCCATGGCCATTCTGCAGCACGGCGCTCAGCAGGCAGCGGTCCCCGCTCTCGGAAACGACAGCCCAGGCACAGCAGAGCTCCGAGGCCGGATCGCTCAGGCGGTAGTAGAGGCCGTCCTGTATCAGCGGCGCGTCCTCGTGATACGCCGCGGTCTGGTGCCGGATCTCCTCCCGTTCCTCCGCGCTGAGCTTCTTCGGGTCCAGTTCATAGCCAAAGGTCCCCGCCATGGCCACCGCCGCGCGGGTGGCGAGCGGCGTGACGCGCCCGGTCTGGTGATTGGGGCAGGCCGACACATGCGCGCCGACCGTGCTCGCCGGGTAGCCGAAGGAGGTCCCGTACTGGATCGTCAGGCGGTCGATCGCGTCGGTGTTGTCGCTGCACCAGATCTGCGGGCAGTAGTACAGCATGCCCGCGTCGAAGCGCCCGCCGCCGCCGCTGCAGCCCTCGATCAGCAGATCGGGGTAGCGCGCCGTGATGCGCTCGAGGAGGTCGTAGAGGCCGAGCATGTAGTCATAGAGCACGCGGCCCTGATCGTCCGCCGTGCGGGAAAAGGCCTCCGCGATGGAGCGGTTCAAATCCCATTTGAGGTATTCGATGTTCCCCTGCTCGAGCACGGCGCAGATGCTGGTGAAGAGATAGTCGCAGACCTCCCGGCGGGAGAGATCGAGCACGAGCTGACAGCGGGCGCGCACGGGCTTCTCGCCCGGGATCGCCAGCGCCCAGTCCGGATGGCTGCGGAAAAGCGCGCTGTCCTCGTTCACCATCTCCGGCTCCATCCAGATGCCGAACTTCAGGCCCAAAGCGTTGACCCGCCCGACCAATTCGCCCAGCGTGCAGCCGAGCTTTTTCTCGTTCGCCGTCCAGTCGCCGAGCCCGGCGCGGTCATCCCAGCGTTCGCCGAACCAGCCGTCGTCCATAACCAGCAGGTCCATGCCGAGCTCCTTCGCCTCGCCGGCCAGGGCGAGCAGGGATTCCCCGCTGATGTTGAAATAGGACGCCTCCCAGCTGTTGAGCAGCAGCGGGCGCACGGCGTCGCGGTACTTCCCGCGGCAGATATGCCGCCGGATGCAGCGGTGCAGGTTATGGGAAAGCCGCTCGAAGCCCGCGGCGCTGTAAGACAGGATCACTTCCGGCGCGGTCAGCTTTTCGCCGGGCCGCAGGGGGTAGGAAAAGCCCTCCTCGGCCAGGCCCATCTGCAGCCGGGTCTGCCCGTACTGATCGAGCTCCGCCTCCGCCCGGAAGCCGCCGCTGTACACAAACTGCATCGCCCAGCAGCGCCCCGCGGTCTCCGTCGTCCCCCTGTCCGCAAGGATCACAAAGGGGTTGTACTGGTGGGAGGAATAGCCGCGGCGGCTGCCGATGACCGTCGCCCCGTGGCGGAGCGGACCGCGTTCAAGCTGCCGCTCCATGGCGTGGCGGCCGTAGAAGCAGAGGAGGTCGAAGTCCCCGCCCACGAAGTCCAGGCAGGCGCTCTGCAGCTTTTCGACCCGGAGCGTCCCCTCGCCGGTATTCTCCAGCACGGCGGCGCGGGTGATAACGTCCAGCTTCGGCAGCACGCCGTAGAGCAGAGTCACGCGCATGCCGAGGCGCTCGTTCTCGAGCCGGAGCTCCAGAGTCTCGGCTCCGTCCGCCTCCGCGTCGGCGTAGACTGCGGGCAGGCCCTCCAGCGCGTACTTGCCCGCGCGGATCGCGTGACCCTTCAGCTTGAGGTCGCAGCCAAAGGTCCCGGACTCGTCGCGGACGATCAGCAGCGGGCTGCGGAAGTCGCCGGTCCCCTGCACGGGGAACTCCTGCGGCAGCGCATCCATCGAATAGCTGCGCTCGTCCCCGGCCTCGTAGGGGTTGCCGGAAAAGCCGCGGTCGGCAAAGGTCAGCAGATAGTCGAGGCAACCCTCGCTCCGCTGTCCGTAATACAGATGCAGCAGGCGGCCGAAGCGGTCGGCCTGCAGCTGATAGCTCGTGCGCTCCGTGTGGAGCGTATAGGTCTTGTAAGTGGGATCGTATACGATCGCCATAGCATCACCTCAGGGCTTTTTCCCCATCCCGGCGCAGAAAGCGCGCTTTTTCAATCCTCTGTTCTTTGCTCAGGGCTTTGCCGGAGACGTTTCGTCCCGCGGTTTTCTTTTGGCCGGCGCGGGCAGCTCCTCCCACAGGAGAGGCAGCAGCTCGTTCAGGAAAGCCCTGTCGTCCACGCTGTCCACGAGCAGCATTTCCTTCGCCCCCTCGTAGGGCAGCTCCCGGGGCGCCTCCGGCATGAGCCGCAGCGCCGTCGGCGTGGCTTTGACGAGAAAGCGGTCGTCGTACAGGCCGCCTACGATCTTGCCCCGATAGTATAGGATATACTCCCCCATCATGGCCCGGTATGTCACGCCGTCCAGATCGGACAGCTGGTCCAGGATAAACGCCAGATATTCCTTGCTGGAAGCCATGCTTTCCCTCTCTTTCGTTTTTCCTTACAGTTCCACGATCGTGTACTCATAGGCGTTGACGATCTCCGTGTCGCCGCGCCGGGTGACGCGCGGGATATCCGCGCCGTAATTGCGGTGGATGTGGCCGTGGAGGAAGAGCCTCGGCCGGTAGCGGTCCAGCAGCTCCGCAAAGCACTCGAAGCCGCGGTGCGGGATCGTGTCGAAGTCGTTGATGCCGCGCGCGGGCGCATGCGTGACCAGGACATCAAAGCCCTTCTTCCGCCAGAGCTTAAAGCCGAGGCGGTGGATCCGCCGCCGCATCTGCCGCTCGGTGTACATGTACCGCCCCTTGCCGTAGCGGTAGGAGCCGCCGAGGCCGAGGATACGCAGGCCCTGATATTCGTAGAGGCAGTCGTCGATGCAGACGCAGCCCTCCGGCTCGCGGGGGAAGCGGTCGTCGTGATTGCCGTGGACATAGAGCAGCGGGCAGCGCGCCATCGTGACCAGGAATTCCAGGTAGGGCACGCGCAGATCTCCGCAGGCGATGATCAGGTCAAAGTCCCTCAGTTTGCCGGGGGTATAGTATTCAAAGAAATATTTGGATTCCACGTCCGAGACCGCCAGGATCTTCATGCCTGCTCTCCTCTGTCTGTATGGCTTTATTCCTGCGTCGCCGTCGCCGGCTTCACGCCGGCGGTGTCCACCGTGGCCTTCCCCAGCGGGCTCAGCTCCGCATAGGCGGGGATGCTGCCCGTCACGTTTTCCACCAGGTAGTCCATCGCCGTGATCTGCTCGAGGCTCAGCGTCTGCTGGCCCTCGCCGATCAGCCGCCCGTCCTGTGTCCGCAGCGGCGTCAGGAAGGGATTGCAGAGCTCCCGGCGCATACTCTCGCGCAGGAAGTCCGCGAGGCGGCGCGTGCCGCTCGCCAGCGTATCAGAAAATGCGAGATCGACCACGCCGGCGGACATGCCCCAATAGTAGTTCAGCGCCTTGCTGCTGCTCTCATATTCGGCCTGGACGGTCTTGCTCAGCATCCGGCGCAGGATCTCCTCATAGTACACGTCCCAGCGCCAGACCGGATTGGCCAGCAGGATCTGCTTTTCTCCCTCGATCCGGCTCAGGCCGAAGCTGCTGCGCCGGCCACGGGCCAGCTGCGCCGTGTCCTGCGACGAGACGAGGCGGATACCCTGTTCGGTGAGCGCCCCGGCCGCGGCCTCCAGGCCCTTGACCGAGGACCACTCGAGGAAGACCTGCGCGCGGGGATTGGTCATCTGCGCCCCGAGCGCGAAGGCGTTGATACCCGCGATCTGGCCGAAGATCGGATAGTCGCAGATATAGCCGAGCCGCCCGCTCTCGCTCAGCGAGCCGGCGATGGCGCCGATGATGAACTTTGCCTCGTACATCCGCGCGTAGTAGGAACGAATGTAGCGGTGGGACTTGTTCAGCGAGCAGTTCATGATGACGACCTCGGGGTGTTCCACGGCTGCGTGCAGGCTTGCCTGCAGCAGGCGCGGGGAGGTCGTGAAGAGCAGGGTATTCCCGTCCGCGACGGCCTGCTCGAGCACGGCCCGCGGATCGCCCTCCATGGCGTCGGGGTAGGCCGTGGTCTCGATCTTTCCGGCGAAGACGCGCTGCACGTGCTGCCGTCCCAGTTCATGCCCCAGCACCCAGCCGGAGACCGCGGGCGACTTGTCGTAGATAAAGGCCACCTTGCGCACCGCCGGGGCGGAGGGGATCACGGCGGAGAGGAGCCCGGGCTTTTTCTCCTCGGCGGGGTTGAGCTTCAGCTCGATGGGGGCCTCCTCCTGCTGGAGCGCGACCTCCTCCCACATCTTGCTGAGATTCCTTTTGATCTCCGCCGCTCCCGCCGCGCAGAGCTCCGGGTAGCCGTAGACCTTGATATAGCTGAGCATGGCGTCGCCCTGGGTGGAGGAAAGTTTCTCTCCGCCGAGCGCGGCGTAGGCTTTGTGGAAATAGTGGCAGGCCGCGGCAAAGTGCCGCCTCTCCTCCTCCGTCCAGGCCTCGTCCGGCTTCTTGCCGACCGCCTGCTGCAGAGCCGGATAACTGCCCTTCTTGCTGAACTCGATGAAATTGATCTTGCTGTATTTATAGAAGGTCACGAATTCGTAGTAGAGTTCCGTCTCCTTCTCCCCGTTTTTCTCGGGGAGCACCCGGATCACATGGGCGGGGATCATGACCGCGCCGAAGAACTTCAGCACGCTCACGCGCTTGTTGCCCTCCTCGACGTAGAAACGGTTCATGTACTCGTAGACCTTGACCGGATCGCGGATCCCCTCGGACAGGTGCGCCTGGCACAGGCTCTCCCACTTTGCCGCGAACTCCGTCTTCTCCTCCAGGATCGGCATGAAATTCGGCGCGAAGGCGTTGACCCGGCTGCGGCTCTTGACACCGACGAGAAACTCCGTCGGGATCTGCACGACGCCGAGGTCGATCCCGGCCGCGGCGCGCTCGGGCGGGATGAAATCGTCCAGCACCGGCAGGCAGGGCGATTTCCCTTTGCCGACGCAGGCGCGGTATTCCCGCTGTCCCAGTTTCTGTGCTTCTTTATAATAAACTTCTGCCATAGTTTCCTTTCTCCCCGCAGGGCGCTGCCCGGGACAGGTGTCCCTTGCGGCGCCATCTTACTATGCTCCGCCGGGAAAAGCAAGACGGCAAAGTCCACAAATCCGCGTCCCGGTAGCTTTTTTCCGCGCGTTGTGGTAGAATGATTTGCACAAAGAACATAAGGAGGAACCCGTTATGCCCTGCACAACGCTGCTGGTCGGAAAAAAGGCCAGCTACGACGGCTCGACCCTGATGGCCCGGAACGAGGACTCCGGCGGAACGCGTTTCACCGCCAAAAAGTTCATCGTCGTCCCGCCCGAGGAACAGCCCCGCCACTATAAGTCCGTGATCTCCGGCGTGGAGATCGAGCTTCCGGAGGAGCCGCTGCGCTATACCGCCATGCCCAACGCCCTGCCTGACGAGGGCATCTGGGGCGCCGCTGGCGTGAACGCCGCCAACGTCGCCATGACGGCGACCGAGACCATCACCTCCAACGCCCGCGTCCAGGGCGCGGATCCGCTGGTCAAAGAGGGCATCGGGGAGGAGGACCTGGTCACGCTCGTGCTGCCCTATATCCGTTCGGCGCGCGAGGGCGTGGAGCGCCTCGGCTCGCTGCTCGAGCGCTACGGTACCTATGAGATGAACGGCATCGGCTTTCAGGATGTGAACGAAATCTGGTGGCTCGAAACGATCGGCGGCCATCACTGGGTCGCCAAGCGCGTCCCGGACGAGGGCTACGTCGTCATGCCAAACCAACAGGGCATCGACTTTTTCGACCTGGCGGACGCGTTTGGGGAAAAGCGGGAGCATCTCTGCTCCGCCGATCTGCTGGATTTCATCGCGGGCAATCATCTCGACCGGACCGTACGGGGAGAGGGCGAGACCTTCGCCGGAGACCGCGCCTTCGATCTGCGCGCCGCCTTCGGCAGCAGCGCCGACGCAGATCGCTGCTACAACACGCCCCGCGCCTGGTACATGCTGCGCTGCCTCAACCCCACGAGCTATGTCTGGGACGGCCCGGAGGCGGACTTTGGCCCGGAGGACGACGATCTGCCCTGGTCCATGATCCCTGAGCGGCTCATCACCGTGGAAGACGTGAAGTACGTGCTCTCCTCCCATTATCAGGGCACGCCCTACGATCCCTACGGTCGGTACGGCGATCTCTCCGCGTGCGGAAAATACCGCCCCATCGGCATCAACCGCAACAACTTTCTCTCCCTCACGCAGCTGCGGCCCTATGCCCCGGCCGCCTGCATGGCCGTAGAGTGGGTGGCGATGGGCTCCAACGCCTTCAACGCCTTTGTCCCTTTTTACACCAACGTTGGGCGCACGCCGGAATACTTTGCAAACACGGCGGCAACCGTCAGCACGGAGAGCTTCTACTGGACCAACCGCCTGATCGGAGCGCTGGCCGACGCCCATCACGCCGTGTGCCGGACCCACATCGAGCGTTACCAGAACCGCGTCTCCGGCCGCGGCCACGCGCTGCTCGGCCGCTTTGACTCGGAACTGCCGGCGGAGGACGGGAGCGCATTTCTGGAGCGCGCCAACGACGAGATCGGCGCGATGGCCCGCGAAGAGACGGAGGACGTGCTGGGCAAGGTGCTCTACGAGGCCAGTCTCAAAATGAAAAACGGCTTCAACCGCGAGGACGGCTGATATCCGATATGGAAAAGCCCGCACATGCCGGAAACATGTGCGGGCTTTTTCCTGTTTGTATCAGTAGGCGATGCCCCAGTAGATCATCGTCTTCGCGGGCTTTCCGCAGCAGGCGCAGGTCTCGCCGAGCTTCTCCTGCCGGAGCGGCATGCAGCGGGAGGACATCCCGGCCTGCTCCTTCATCTTGAGCTCACATGCGACGTCGCCGCACCACATGGTCTTGATGAAGCCGCCCTTCTGCTCCTGCAGCGTTTTTGCCTCTTCGATCGAAGAGGCGGCATAGGTGTGCTCCTCAAGGTTCTTCTTCGCCTTCTCATAGAGCCCGCGCTGCACGGCTTCGAGCTGCTCCTTCACCGCCGTTTCGAGCTCCCCGAGCGCGACCGCGGTCTTCTCGCCGTCGTTGCGGCGCACGAGCACGCACTGGCCGGCTTCGATGTCGCGGGGCCCGAGCTCGACGCGCAGGGGCACGCCCTTCATCTCATACTGCGCGCACTTCCAGCCCATGGAGTTGTCCGAGTCGTCCATCTTTACGCGCAGGCCGGCGGCAGTCAGCCGATCCCGAAGCGCGGCGGCGGCCTCCAGAACACCGGGCTTGTGCTGCGCCACGGGGAGGACGATGACCTGGATGGGCGCGATGGGGGGCGGCAGCACCAGACCGTTGTTGTCGCCGTGGGCCATGATGACCGCGCCGATCATGCGCGTCGTGGAGCCCCAGGAGGTCTGGAAGGGGTACTGCAGCTTGTTGTCGCGGCCGGTAAAGGTCACGTCGTAGGCGCGGGAGAACTTGTCCCCGAAGTAGTGGGAGGTCGCGCCCTGCAGGGCCTTGCGGTCCTTCATCATGCACTCGACGGTATAGGTGGCCTCGGCTCCGGCGAATTTTTCCTTGTCGGTCTTGCGGCCGCGCACCACGGGGATGGCCAGCACCTTTTCAAAGAAATCCGCGTAGCAGTTGAGCTGCTGCTCGGTCTCGGCCTGCGCCTCCTCGGCGGTCTCGTGCAGGGTGTGACCCTCCTGCCACCAGAACTCGCGCGAGCGCAGGAAGGGGCGGGTGGTCTTCTCCCAGCGGATGACGGAGCACCACTGGTTGTAGAGCATGGGCAGCTCCCGGTAGGAGTGCAGCACGCGGGACCAGTGATCGCAGAACATGGTCTCGGAGGTGGGCCGGAAGGCCAGACGCTCCTCCAGTTCCTCGCTGCCGCCCATGGTGACCCAGGCGACCTCGGGCGCAAAGCCGTTGACAAGCTCGCCCTCTTTCTTCAGCAGGCTTTCCGGGATCAGCACGGGCATCGCGACGTTCACGTGCCCGGTCTTTTTGAATTCCGCGTCCATGATCTGCTGCATGTTTTCCCAGATGGCATAGCCATAGGGGCGCAGGATCGTAAAGCCCTTGACCGAGGCGTACTCCACCAGCTCGGCCTTGCGGCAGATATCGGTATACCACTGAGCGAAATCGACCTCCATATTGGTGATCTGCTCAACTTTTTTCTCTTTTGCCATACTACTTCTCCATTCTGTCGGGACGCCCCGACATGAGCTGAACACAAGACTTTTTTATTGTATAGTTCGCATCTGACCTTGTCAAGAGACAAAAAAGCGTTTTTTCCAAGATTTTTCCTTGACCTCACGGGTCGAAGCCGCTATAATGTTTGTGCTTCGGCTCTTTGCCGCAGACCGGCCGTGACGCTGTTCGCGGCCCCGTGTTCTGTTTTTGCGGAGGTGACTGATATCAACCAACATAAGTTTCTGGTCGAACTCGGTCGGCTGCTGACCTTCATGTCCGATGAGGACCGACAGGAAGCGCTGATGCTGTATGAAAAGATGTTCGACGATTCCGACGACGAGCAGGCCCTGCTGCAGGCGCTGGTTTCTCCGACGCGCCAGGCGGTCATCATCGCGCGCGCGTACGACGCCAACGCCCGCATGCTCCAGGCCTATACCAACTCCCAGCGTAAAGTCGGCGCCCACGAAGCGCCCGAGGCGACGCCGGAGTTCATTCTCGCCATCCTGAAGGTCTATGAGGAGGCCGTCCCCCTGCCCGCCGAGCCGGTGGAGGAGCCGGCCGCTCCTGCCGCGCCCGTCGAAGAAGAAGAGAGTGTCCCCGAGCCCAATCCCGACCAGATCTCTCTCTTCGATCCCGAGGAGGAAAAGACAGGCGAGCCCGAGCCCGCCGAAGAAGCGGGCGAGAAAGCGCCCGCCCCCGACCCGCTCGACGAGGTGGACGAGTTTATCGCCAAGTTCAGCATCGAGGGCGACGAGCTCTCTCCGGAGGCCGAGGACCGCAGCATTCCGGAAGAGGATGCCGTCGACGCGCCTCCGGCCGGGACGGATGAGAAAACGCTTTCCCCTGCTCCCGAAGAGGAGCGGCCTGTCAGTCGGAAGCGCAAGATGAACGTTTTCCTGCTCATCCTGTTTATCCTGTTTGCTGTTCCTCTGACGTTGGTCGTTGTGGCCCTGCTGCTGATCCCCACGCTGATCTCTCTTGTGGTGTCGGCGTTCTCCATCTTCGGCGGCTGCGCTGCCGGCGTCACCGCGTTCGGCAGTTGGGCGGTGTTTGCGGACAGGCTGATCGTGATCGGCTGCGCTCTTATCCTGCTCGCGTTGGGCCTGCTGTTTCTCTGGCTGTTCATCTGGTTTGTGGCCACTGTGATCGGCGGACTGGTCCGCTGGGTCATTCAGCTCGGCAACAAATGGTGTAATAAGGAGGTGGCCGCATGAGCAACTCTTGGAGAGTCATTTCGCTGGTTGTGCTGATCGCCATCCTCCTCGGCGCTGTCTGCGTCGGCGTGGGGCTGGTCACCGGTGGGGAATGGGACCGTATTTTCTCCGGAATCGAGTCGCGCTACAGCATCAGCACCGATCCCGACCGGTGGGCGGAATGGGCGCACGCTTTCCGCGATGAGATCCGAAACGGACTGTTTTCCTCGGGGGCTCCGGACGAATCGACGCCGGACACGACACCCGCTCCCGAGGAGATCGCGTCGGATTCCGATGCCTTTGTGGTGATCCCCGGCGACGCGTCGGCTCCGGCCGCCACTCCCGAGGCCACGCAGGCCGCTGCCCCCGAAGCCACGCCAGCCGCATAAAGAGGCTTCGCGTATGAACCAGAACTACGATGCGCTGAAGTTGACTAACCAGCTCTGCTTCCCGCTGTATGCCTGTGCCCGGGAAGCGATCAAGCTGTATAAGCCTTATCTGGACGAGCTCGGTCTGACTTACACGCAGTACATCACCATGATGGTGCTCTGGGAGAGAAAGAGCGTCACGGTCAAGGAGCTTGGCGAAGTGCTTTTCCTCGACTCCGGCACGCTGACTCCTCTGCTCAAGAAGATGGAGGTGAAGGGACTTCTCTCCCGCCGCCGCTCCGAGCAGGACGAGCGGAGCCTGATCGTCACGCTCACCGAACAGGGTGAGGCCCTGAAGGAGAAGGCCATTTCGGTCCCCTACCACATGGCTTCCTGCGTCCGGCTCCAGCCGGACGAGGCGCGTGAGCTCTACCGTCTCCTCTATAAACTGTTGAAATAAAAAAGGAGCTGCTCGGCAGCTCCTTTTTTATTTTGTTTTTCGGCTCTCCGCGAGGCGTCTGGCCTTGTCCCGTCCGATGTCGCAGCCCGGGTTGGCAAGCAGGCAATTGTGATTGCAGGCTCCGCAGTGCAGGTCCCGTCGGCTGACCAGGATGCGCTCGAAGGGCTGCCAGCGGCCCAGTCCGCTGCGCTGACTGCCGCAGCCGTGCAGGCGGAAGCGGTCGAGCAGCAGCGTGAGAAAGTCGCCGTCCAGCACAAGGACGCAGTCCTTTTCCTCCGCCTCCAGGCGGGCGATCAGCGCCTCGGCCCGCGCGATGCTGGCCTGCCGGCTCTCCGGCTGGCGGGGATCGCCGCGGCGCGCCTGTCGCCGCGCCATCCTGTTCCATATCCGGAAGCTCCGCTCCCCCGCCGCGTCGGTAAAAGCGCGCCGCGGGATCGGAGCGAGCAGGGGTTCCGGGACAGCCTCCCCGTCCGGGATCATCTGCTCCGCCGTCTCCCGCGCACGGCGACCGGGCGCATGGAAGACCTTGCGGCCCGCGGCCGCCATGGTCCGCCCCGTGTAGGGCTCAATAGGGCTCTCCGCCGCCTCGGCGCAAGCCTTTTCATATTCCGCTCCCGTGCAGCGCAAGGGGAGCGTTTGCTGCGCTTTCCCGGAGACGACGATCCAGACTTTCATCCGCAGTCTCCCTTTCTTTCACGGCCGCCCGCCGTGTTTTTTTGTCCGCTGTCCGGTTTCCTCAGAACAGCTCGTCCAGCAGGAGATAATAGCGGTACTTCTCCGTGTCCATCCTGAGGCCGAGCGCGGCAAGCAGCGCGTCCGGGGCATAGCCGTCCCGACGAGGACCGCCGTAATCTCCCGCGAGGTTTTTCTGCAGGCTGCGCAGGCAGAGCGCGAGATCCCGCCAGCGGTCGGCCGTGCCCATGCCGCCGCAGTCGATGAAGCCGGTGATCCGGTCTCCCTCAGCGAGAATGTTGGGCAGGCAGAGATCACCGTGGGTAAAGCAGAGCTCCTCCCCGGGCCTATTGGCCTCCAGCCAGACGAGCAGCGCCTCGGGGTCGCGGAAGCCGTCCGGTCCGAATGTCCCCGGCTCGCAGGCCGCCGTGTCCACCTGTCTCCGCTCCACCCGCCGACGGGCTTCCTCGAGTACCGTATCCAGACGCTGTTCGCAGGGACAAGCCGCCGTGTCGACCGCCGCCAACTGCTCCAGCGCCTGTGCCAGCAGCCGCCTGAGCCGCTCCGGATCGTCGAGATAGACCGCGTCGCACAGCATTCGGCCTTTCAGTCGGGTCATCAGCGTGTAAGCGCGGCCTTCCGCCGTCTCGTAAGCGAGCAGCCGCGGGACCGGCAGCCTTCCTTCCAGCCAGGACAGGACGCGGCGCTCCCGCTCTGTCTCCCCGCTCTGCGGTCCGATCTTCAGTACGGTCTCCTCTCCGATCAGGACACGGAAGCCGGAGGCCCCGATTGTTTCCTCCCGGAAGCGCTCGCCCTCCGTCTGCCTGCGGATCCCCTCCGGGAGCCAGATCATTTCCATACTCTGTTCCTCATGGTGAAACGGCGCTTCCGGAGAAGCGCCGTTTCACGGTTTTTCCGGGCTCAGACCTTCTGGCAGTCGATGATGATCTTGCAGAGATTGTCGCCGTTGATCATCATGTTGATGGCCTTGTCGATGTCGCTGAGCGGAAGGATGTCGCTGACCATGCGGTCCAGGTGCAGCTCGCGCCAGTTTTCTTCGACAAAGCGGACGCCGCCTTCAAAGTCCTCCTGCGTGTACAGCCGGTTGCCGATGAGCGTGATCTCCTTGAAAGAGACCTTGCCGATGATGAATTCATACGCGTCGCCCGAGAGGTTCAGGCTCATCATTTTCCCGCCGCAGCGGGTCAGATCCGGCATCTGCAGGGTCGCGGACTTGGCTCCGGAGGTATCGTAGACCATGTCAAAGCCGCCGCCCCCGGTGACCTCGCGCATGAGATCCATGGGGTCGGTCCGCATCGGGTTGATGGTTTCGATGCCCATAGACTCGACGAACTGACGCCGGGGCTCGTTCACCTCGGATATGATGACCCGTCCGGCGCCATAGGCTTTCGCGAAAATGGCAATGTACAGGCCGACGGCCGCGCCGCCCGAGATGAACACGGTGTCGCCCTTCCGGAGCTGGCTGCGGACCATGACGTGATAACCGACAGCGAAGGGCTCGCCGAGGATGGCGACCTCATCGGGAAAGTCGTCGGGAATACCGACGAGCTTGTCCACGCCGACCTTGGTATACTCCGCGAAGCCGCCGTCCCGGTGGATGCCGAGGAGTTCCAGATTCTCGCAGACATGACCGAGGCCGCGCCGGCAGGCAGAGCAGTGCCCGCAGGAGACGACCGGATTCATCAGAACACGCTGGCCGAGGCGGAACGGTCCTTCATAGCCTTCGGGCAGGGTCTCGATGGTGCCGAGGATCTCATGGCAGAGCACACGGGGAATCGTGGCGGTCATGTGCTTGTGGCGGTAGACGACCATGTCGGAGCCGCAGACGCCGCCGTA
The DNA here is from genome assembly GCA_017535865.1 of Oscillospiraceae bacterium. Classification (GTDB taxonomy): domain Bacteria; phylum Bacillota; class Clostridia; order Oscillospirales; family Oscillospiraceae; genus Limivicinus. Next base: position 11,822 of record JAFXTM010000021.1, on the reverse strand, counting down.
GCGGACCTTGATCAGCGCTTCGTCGGGGCCGGGAGTCGGGACGGGAACGTCCGTCAGCTCCAGGTCAAACCAGTCTTTCAAAACAGCTGCTTTCATTGTCTTGTCTCCTCTCCGCCGATCATGGCTGTTTGCCGATGTAAGCGAGGATGCCGCCGTCGACGTAGAGAATGTGGCCGTTGACGAAGTTCGAGGCGTCGGAAGCCAGGAACACAGCCGGGCCCATCAGATCCTCGGGCGTGCCCCAGCAGGCGGCCGGGGTCTTGGCCACGATGAACTGGTCGAAGGGGTGGCGGCTGCCGTCGGGCTGGCGCTCGCGCAGCGGCGCGGTCTGCGGGGTGGCGATGTAGCCGGGGCCGATGCCGTTGCACTGGATGTTGTACCCGCCGTACTCGGAGCAGATGTTGCGGGTCAGCATTTTCAATCCGCCCTTGGCGGCGGCATAGGCGGAGACGGTCTCACGGCCGAGCTCGCTCATCATGGAGCAGATGTTGATGATCTTGCCGTGACCCTTCTTGATCATGCCGGGGATGACGGCCTTGGAGACGATGAAGGGGGCGTTCAGGTCGATGTCGATGACCTGGCGGAAGTCCTCGGCGCTCATCTCGATCATCGGGATGCGCTTGATGATGCCCGCGTTGTTCACAAGGATGTCGATCACACCGACCTCCTCCTCGATCTTCGCGACCATCTCTTTGACTTCCTCTTCCTTGGTCACGTCGCAGAAATAGCCATGGGCGTCGATGCCCTTTTCGGCATAGGCCTTCATGGCGGCCTCCATGTGGTGCTCGCCGCGGCAGTTGAAGCAGATCTTCGCGCCGGCGGCCGCATAGGCCTCCGCGATGGCAAAGCCGATGCCGTAGGCCGCGCCGGTGATGAGGGCTACCTTGCCCTCGAGGGAAAAGGCTTTCATATCCATATTCAGGTTCCTCCAAACAGGTTTGTGTTATCGCTGGACGCGGCCGGAGCCGTCGCCGCACATGAGTTTCTCCACCTCGTCGACGGTGACGCGGTTGAAGTCGCCCAGGATCGAATGCTTGAGGCAGGAAGCCGCCACCGCGAACTCCAGCGCCTGCTGCTTGCTCTCATAGTGAGTCAGACCGTAGAGCAGGCCGCCGCCGAAGCTGTCGCCGCCGCCGACACGGTCGACGATGTCGCGAATCTCATAGCGCTTGGAGACATAGAAGTTGTCGCGGTCGTTGAGGCAGGCGGCCCAGCCGTTCCAGTCGGCGCTCTTGGACTCGCGCAGGGTGATCGCGATGCACTTCATGTTGGGATAGGCGGCCAGGACCTTGTCGCCGAGCGCCTTGTACTTGTCGCGGTCCAGCTCGCCGGATTCGACGACGACGTCGGTGGTGATCTCGAGGGATTTCTGTACGTCCTCCTCGTTGGCGATGGCCACATCCACATACTCGGCGATCTCGCGCATGACCTCGGCCGCGCGCACGCCGTACTTCCACAGGTTCTTGCGGAAGTTCAGGTCGCAGGAGACGGTGATGCCGCGCTTCTTGGCCTCCTTGACAGACTCGAGGGAGAGGTCCTTTGCGCTCTCGGAGATGGCCGGGGTAATGCCGGTGATGTGGAACCAGCCCACGCCTTCAAAGGCCTTGTCCCAGTCGATGTCACCGGGCTTGGCCAGCGCCATGGCCGAATTTGCGCGGTCATAGATGACCTTGCTCGGGCGGGCGTTGGCGCCGGTCTCGAGGTAGTAAATGCCCATACGGCCCTTGTCGCTCCGTACGATGCGGCTGGTGTCCACGCCGAACTTGCGCAGCTCCTTGATGCACTCGTCGGCGATGACGTTTTTGGGCAGCACGGTCAAGAACGCGACGTCCTGCTCGTAGTTGGCCAGAGAGACGGCTGCATTGGCCTCGCCGCCGCCGAAGGTGGCCTCCAGCATCTGGCTCTGGAAGAGTCGCTCCAGACCGGGGGATTTCAGACGCAGCATGACCTCGCCGAAGGTTAAGAATTTCATTGTCTGTTCTCCTTTCCGTTACTTCTGCAGCAGGTGCACCGCGAAGCCGCCGATCTCGTCCCGGAGATACACGGCGTTGATGCGGTCACCCTTGTATTTGGCAGTCTCCATGTCCACGGTAAAGCCGCGGCTCTCGAGCTCGGGGATCGCGCAGTCCATCTTGTTGGTGCGGATGGCCAAATGGCCCTTCTCGCCCAGGTAGGGGCTCTTCATGACTTCCACGCCGCTGCCGGCGAAGTTGGAGGAGTTGCCCTGCTTCACGCCGAAGCCGAAGGCTTCGTCGAACTTCTCGGCCACGCCGAGGGAAACGTCCGCGTCCGCGGTATTGATGCCGACATGCGCGACCTCAAAGCCGAGCAGCGCTTTGCGGGCCTCCCTGCAGAGCTGGGTGATCTTGTCGAAGTTGTGCGCGGAGATGTCGGCCTTCGGGCAGATCCAGCTGCCGCCGATGGCGTGGATGGAGGGGGAGGCGGCAAACTCCGCGATGTTGTCGTTGTTCACGCCGCCAGTGGGGATGAACTTCAGGCCGACGAAGGGGCCCGCCAGGGACTTGATCGCCTTCAGGCCGCCGTAGACATTCGCGGGGAAAAACTTGACGACCTTCAGGCCGCGCTTGACGGCCATCATAATCTCGGTCGGGGTCACGCAGCCGGGGGTGACGGCGATGTTGTTCTCGACGCACCAGGCGACGGTCTCGTCGTCATAGCCGGGAGAGACGATGAATTTCGCGCCGCGCTCGACAGCGAGCTTGCATTGATCAAGGTTCAGCACGGTGCCCGCGCCGACCAGCATCTCGGGGACCTCGTCCGCCACCGCCTTGATGGAGTCGGCCGCCGCCGCGGTGCGGAAGGTGATCTCCATGGTGGTGATCCCGCCGGCCAGCAGCGCGCGGGCGGTCGGGACCGCGTCCTCCGCATTCTCCAGAACGACGACGGGGACTATGCCGGAGGCAGCAAACTGTTTCATAATGTCCATAGCGCTTTTCTCCTTTCGTGTTTACAGGTGTATCTCAATTCGCTATAATGAGGATCGGATGGCAGAACAGCACGGCTGTTTTGCCCGGCATCTCTTGTTCCTGCCATGAAAAAACGAAGCGAGGGGATCAAATGAACGACTATGAGGCCTGTCTGCAGGCCCTCGACGGGCTCTGCCAGGATCCGGCCGTCCGGGAGCGGAGCTTCTATCCGGAATTCCGGCGCAGCTGGGAAGCGCTGCTGAAAAAGGCGGCGCGGAGCGAGGAGCGCTACTTTGACGCGGACTCCCCCGCCTGCATCACGATCCCCTGCGCCTACGGCGGACTGGACTTTGCTTTCCACCTGGACCAGAGCAAAATGGCAGATTGGTATTATCAGGAGGTCAAGCGGAAAAAGCGGGTGGTCTTCGAGCCCAAGCGCTTCAAGCGCAGCTTCTCCGGTAAGCTCAGCTATCACGAGTCCGTCTGTCATTACGACCCGGCGCTGCCGGAGAGCGCGCTGGAGGAGCGGGACCGCAACATCCTGGCCGCGGCCTTCCCCTGCATCCCGGCAGAGCTCTACGTGGTCTACGGCAACAAGTGGGTGGAGAAAAAGGTCACCCCTCTCAGCCGCAGCTCGGTCGCGCTCTTTCTGATCCGCACGCCCTTTGTCCCGGCTTTTTTGCTCTCCCCCTTCGAGGTCTGCCTTTACCTCTTTCTGATGGACTGCTGCATTCTTCGGGAAGACTGCGGGAAAGTCCGGGATGAAGACCTCAAGCCGCTGCTGCACATCTTTCAGCCGAGCCCGATGCTGCGCATCAAGGGTCTGCTGTAAGACCGCCTCCCCCGAAAGGGGGAGGATTTTTTTACCGCATCTCCGGGATGGGGATGTTGTCCATATCGTCGAAGGCCTGGTTCTCGCCGCCCATCGCCCAGATGAAGGTGTAGGCCGCGGTGCCGCAGCCGGCGTGGATCGACCAGGAGGGAGAGATGACCGCGTCGAAGTTCTGCATGACGATGTGGCGGGTCTCCTGGCCCTGACCCATCATGTGGAAAACGACGTTGCCCTCGGGGATGTTGAAGTAGGTATAGACCTCCATGCGGCGCTCGTGGGTATGGGCGGGCATGGTGTTCCAGACGCTGCCGGGCGCAAGCTGCGTCAGTCCCATGGAGAGCTGGCAGGTCTCGAGCACGTCGGGGTGAATGAACTGGTTGATGACGCGCTTGTTGGCTGTCTCCTCCGCGCCGCAGGGGCGCTTGTTGGCATCGGCAAAGGAGAGGAAGGTGGTCTTGCAGGCCCGGTGAGCCGGCGCGGAGACCAGATAGAAGCGCGCCGGGTTCGCCGCATCCTCGCTCGCGAAGGTCACGGAGCGGGTGCCTTTAGTGATATAGAGGCAGTCCTCGAAGCCAAGCTCAAAGCGCTCGCCGTCGGCCTCGATGACGCCGGGGCCGCCCAGGTTGAACACGCCCGCCTCACGGCGCTCGAGGAAATACTCCGTGCCGAAATTGCCCCAGACGTCGATGCCCTTGTCAATGGGAACGGTTTCCATGACAGGCATGATGCCCAGGACGACCATGCGGTCCACATGGGAATAGACAGCCTGCACGGTGTCGGGCTGGTAGAGGTTCTGGATCAGAAACTCTCTGCGCAGCTCCTCGGTGGTATAGCGCTTGACGTCGTTCGGGCCGGTGGAATAGCGAATGTCCATAATCGTATTTTCTCCTTAAAAAATCCGGACGAGACGGGGAATACCCGCCCCGTCCGGTGCGTTTTGATATGGTGATCAGACGAGCTTGAGGGCCCGCGGGATGACCATGGTGAACCAGGGGACATAGGTGACCAGCAGCAGGCTGATCAGGATGATGGCAAAGAAGGGCAGCAGCATGCCGATGATCTGCTCGATCTTGACCTGGTGGGTGCGGCAGCCGGCGAAGAGGATGGCGCCGACGGGAGGCGTCAGGGTGCCGACGCAGAGGTTCATGACCATCATCAGGCCGAAATGGACCGCATGCATGCCCAGCTGCTGCACGATCGGAAGGAAGATCGGCGTGAAGATCAGCACGGCGGGCGTCGGGTCCATGAAGCAGCCGACGACCAGCAGGATGATGTTCATGATGAGCAGGATGATGATCTTGTTGCTGGTGAGGCCCAGGATGGCATCGGCGACCAGAGCCGGGATATGCGTGTAGGTCATGACATAGCCCATGATGCCGGACACGCAGACCAGATACTCGATGACCGCGGTGGTCTTGACGCTCGACCAGATGATGCCGGGCAGATCCTTGATCCGGATATTGCGGTAGATGAAGGACAGGATCAGGGAGTAGGCCACGGCAATGGCGGAGCCCTCGGTCGCGGTGAAGATGCCGCCCAGAATACCGCCGATGACGACGACGATCATCAGCAGGCTCGGGATGCCGTCCCACAGGGTCTTCATGACGAACTTGAAGGTGTAGTGCTCGGTGTTGACATAGCCGCGCTTCTTGGCCATGACGCCGGCCACGATCATGCAGCCGAGGCCCCAGAGGATCCCGGGGATATAGCCGGCCATGAACAGAGCGGCGATGGAGACGGAGCCCGCGACCGTCGAGTAGACGATCATGATATTGGACGGCGGGATCATCATGCCGGTCGGGCCGGAGGCGATATTGCAGACGGCGGTATACTCGTCGGAGTAGCCCTCCTCCTTCTCCATGGGGCCGAGGATGCCGCCCATGGCGACCGCCGCAGCCACGCCGGAGCCGGACATGGCGCCGAAGAGCATGTTGGCAACGATATTGGTCTGGGCCAGGGCGCCGGGCAGACGGTGCGCCAGCAGTTTGGCGCAGCCGACCAGACGCCGGGCGATACCGCCCGAGTTCATCAGGTTGCCGGCCAGCACGAAGAATGGTATGGCCAGCAGCGAGAAGGAGTCAACGCTCTTGAAAATCTTCTGCGCCGAAATGATCAGCGCATTCACGCCGGGCATGATGATATAGAGCGCGGCGGTGGAGCCCATGCCGATGCTGAGGCCGATGGGGAAGCCGAGAGCCAGGGTCACGAAAATGATCAGGATCATAACCAGACCGGCCAATGCGGTAGTTGTCATTCTCTATATCCCCCTCTCTCATGCGGTCCCGCCAAGGGGATCGCTCATCTTGCGCTTGCCGTCCTTGTAGTTGAGAACGGAGCGGACGCAGTTATAGATCGCGTAATACATGGTGATAACGCCGGTAAAGGGCACGGACGCATACATGATGGCCTTGGAAATATGGAGCGCGGCGTCGATCTGCTTGACCTGGCCGGTGGTATAGCGGTAGCCGCCGATCACGCAGACCAGAAGAACGAAAGCAAAGAGACAGATATTGGTAATGATCTCAACGACCAGGTTCATGCGCGGGGGGAATTTGTCCTTCAGGATATCGATGGTCAAATGCTCCTGCGTCCCGTAGACATAGGCGCTGCCGAACATGATCATCCATACGAACAAAAACTGTGCCATGGCCTCGGAAATCGCGCTGGGTTTGTTGAACACATAGCGCGCGACGACCTGATAAACGATCATAATCGTCATGATCGACAGGCAGATGATCCCGAGGACCTCCAGTATCTTATCGAAGACAAATTTGATCTTGTTAAGTACCCTCATTTCGGATCCTCCACATTTGGAATGTACTCCCGCTGGGTCCAATAGGCGCGGCAGGCTCCGGCGCCGTCCCTATTGGACTCACCGGGCAGATATCGGAATAACGGCCCACAGCATGCTGTGGGCCGTTATAGGAACGAGCCTTGTCTGTATCAGACAGATCAGGCGCTCTCACGCAGGGAGACGATCAGATCGTACATGCCCTTGGTCACTTCGGTACGACCGGCGACCTCGGCAATCTGGTCCTGGCAGAGAGCCTGGAAAGCGGGGATATCCGCCTCGGAGAAGGTGACGCCCTTTTCCTCGGCCTTGGCCTGGTAGTCGGAGCGCAGCTCATCGCACAGCGCATAGCAGTACGGCATGGACTCCTCGCAGACCTTGCGGAGGGCCGCCTGGTCCTCAGCGCTCATCTTGTCGAGGACCTGCTTGGAGATGACGAGCTCATCGGGGAGCAGCAGGTGGCCGGTGTAGTTGTAGTACGGAGCGACCTCATACTGGACCAGGTCGACATAGGTGATGATGTTGTTCTCAGCACCGTCCAGAACCTTGGTCTGGATCGCGGAGTACACGTCGCCCTGAGGCATGCCCTGGCCGACGCCGCCCATGTTGTTCATCATGTTGATGCAGGTGTCGGAGCCGATGACACGGATCTTGAGGCCCTTCAGCTCTTCGGGAGTGGTGACGGGGCCGTCACGAGTGTACAGGTTGCGGGCGCCGAGGGAGTAGGTGCAGAGGACGACAAAGCCGTGCTCCTCGGTGGTGGCATACAGAGCCGCGAGGGCGGGATCGCCGGACTCGAACACGCGCTCCTGATGGTTGATGTCGTCATAGACATAAGGCGTGGCGATAATGGCAAAGTCAGAGGCATAGGGCTCGATGATGGCGTTGCCGACCAGGGACATGTCGAGAGCGCCGATCATGACGTTCTCAAGGGTCTGAGCCTGATCGCCCAGGGAGGCGTCGGGATAGACCTCGAGGGAGTAGCGGCCCTCGGTGGCGTCATACAGGTCGTCGCTGATCTTCAGCAGGGTCTTCGCTTCGGGGTTGGTGATGGTCTGGTTGAAGGCGCACTTCAGGACGGTCTGGCCGACCTTGGCCTCAGCGGGAGCAGCCTCCTCAGCGGGAGCGGCCTCCTCGGCGGGAGCGGCTTCCTCAGCGGGAGCGGCCTCCTCGGCGGGAGCGGCTTCCTCAGCGGGAGCGGCCTCCTCGGCCTTGGGCGCTTCGGTGGCAGCGGGCTTCGCGCTCTGGCCGCAGGCGGCAAGCGCAAAAACCATCATAACAGCCAGAAGCAGTGCGATGAGTCTTTTCATCTTTTGTTTTCCTCCTAAAAGATTATTATGTCAGGCATTTCTGCTGACAATACAAAAAGAAAGGGGCGGCCCGGTCTCCCGTTTGGAAACCGGTAAACCATACGCTGATACCAAGCATCAGCCGCCCGTCGACGCTTTTGCGGTCGAATGGCGGACGATCAGCCCGGTCGTCAGTTCCACGCTCCGCGGGGCCATATTCTCCGGCTGCGCGGAGCCGATGCGCTCAAGCAGCATGCGGGCCGCCGCCTCACCCACCTCCTCGGTCTGGAGGCGGATCGCCGTCACGTCGGCCAGCGAGAAGATCGCCCAGTCGTCAAAGGTGCACAGCCCGATCTGCTCCCCGAAGCGGAAGCCAAGCTCTTTCGCCGCTTTCAGGAGCTGTTGGCCCGTGACGCCGTTCACGGCAAGGATCGCGATCCGTTCGCCGGGAAAAGCCACCCGATACGCCTCCAGGCTCCTGCGGCAGCCGACGGGGTCAAAGCGGTCGAATTCATACAGGAAAGGCCCGGCTCCTTCGGGAGCCAGACTGCGCATGGCGGCGATATAGCTGTCGCGCCGCTGGATGCGGGGCATGACCTCCCGGATCTGTTCGGTGAAAAAGGCGATGCGCGTATATCCGCAGTCCAGCATCAGGCGGATGCTGTCCCGGATGCATGTCTCGTATTCGTTGATCACGGTGTCAAGGCGGCCCGAAAGCCGCAGACTCCGGTCCGCAAGGGTCACGGGCACGCCACGCTCCGCGACCTCGATCAGGAACGCATCGTTCCCGCCGGTCGTGTTGACGATCAGCCCGTCCACCGAGTTTTCCAGAAAGCCCTCGAGCGCTTTGCGTTCCTTGCGTTTATCCTCGCTGCTGTCGGCAAACAGGACCTGATAGCCCGCCGCCTCGCACACGCGCGTGATGCCGCGCAGGAGCAGTCCCGAGAAGGGCCCGCTCAGATCGCCGACGCAGCAGCCGATCAGCATGGAACGGCTGGCCTTCAGGCGCTGGGCCGAGCGGTTGGGGCGATAATCCAACTCCTCGATCACGCGCTCGATACGGCGGCGCGTCTCTTCGGAGATGTTCTCATACTTGTGATTCAGGAAGCGGGAGACCGTCGTTTTCGAGACGCCGCAAAGCCGCGCCACCTGGTCGATCGTGACCTTTTTCCCTACGCCGCTCTCCACTTCGCGTCCCGTCCCCTCCTCCGTATAGTCTTACTTTATCACCCCCCTTTCACACTGTCAAGAAGGGAAAAGCACTAGCCTTTGGTTTTTCTGTGCAACTTGTCAGTTCGACAAATTGCCTTTTCTCCGCTTGATTCCCCTTTTTTCGTCTGCTATAATATAGTTGAAATAAAGAAAAAAGGTGGCTTTCCCATGGCCTTGGATCAGGCGTATTTTGACTCCATCCACATCGATGTGGTCAAAAGAAAATACTATAATGTCAACAAGGTAGAGGCCGTTCTCACCGATATCCGGCGGCAGGCCTTGGCGCTGCAGGCCGAAAACGAGGAGCTGCGCCGGAAGCTGGAGGAAAAGAGCGACCCGAGCGCCGAGCTCACTGACGCGATCTATTCCGCGCAGAGCGTCTATCGCTCGATCGTCGAGCGCGCCAACCAGCGGGCGGAGGCGATCCTCGAGCAGGCGGAGCAGCAGCGTCTGGCCATCCTGGACGAAAACCAGCGTCAGCGGGACCAGGCCGTGCAGGCTGTGGAGCAGTGCATGCAGCGGCTGCGCGATCAGCAGCAGGAGTCCCTCACCATGATCAACGCGGTCTGGCAGGATTTCCTCTGCGGCCTGTATCCGGAGGACGGCCCGGCCCTCGACAAGCCGAAAGGACCGGCGGAGGCCGCGATCTCGGATATCCCTGCGGACCTCGATGAAAAGGTGGGCGCTATCGCCCGCGAGCTCCTGTCCATGGAGGAATAAAAGCCGACAGATAAACGGAAGCTCTCCGGAATCGGAGAGCTTCCGTTTTGCTTTTTTTATTCGCCCTGAACGACGAGCTCCGTGCCGGAGTCCAGGAAGACATCCCGGATGCGCTGCGCGTAGAGCCGCACCTCGTGCGGCGCGTCCTTGCCGGGCATGTTCAGCGCGAAGCGGCTTCCCCGGTGCTCGAGCCCGGTCAGAATGTCGTAGAGGGCGTCCAGGTTTTCCCCGTACCAGCTCTCCCAACCCATCTTTTCCCGCAGCTCCCGATAGAGCCCCGCAATATCGGCACAGCGCGAGAAGTCCAGCAGCACCGTCCCGGTCAGCGCCTCGAGCAGGCCGCGGCAGGCCTCCTCCACATCGTCCCAGGTCCGCGTGAAGTCGCGGGTGTACCAGGGATCGGCCACCGCGTCGTGCGGGCGGCCGGCGTACTCGAGCATATTGTGCAGCTTTCCATCGGGATCACCGTGGAACATCCGCCGCATGTTCCAGAGGTTCTCCTCGTCCATGCCGATCAGCAGATCGTAATACTCATAGTCGCTGCGGCGCATGATCCGCGCGGTCTTGCCGGCGCAGTCTATCCCGTGCTCGGCCAGCACCCGGCGCATGGGCGGATAGACGGGATTGCCGAGTTCCTCCGCGCTGGTGGCGGCGGAGTCCACCTCGAACTCCTCCCCTTTCCCCGCGCGGCGCAGCATGTCCTTGAAGATGAACTCCGCCGCCGGGCTGCGGCAGATATTGCCGTGGCACACAAAAAGTATCTTGGTCACGTACGATCAGCCTCCTGAAAAGCCATGTTCTGCTGCGGTTTGCCGCGATTTGCCGGGCAGAAATAGTTGTGAATAAACTGTGACTCTGTCACGGAAAAAGCAAAATACGGCAAAATGCGGCAAGTCAATGCCGTCAATGGTAGTCAAATGGTAGTAAAACTGAGGGGTTCTTACTACCGTCAAGCGAAGGACGAGCAGGTCGATAAACGGGATTATGGTTTTCTCACAAATGAAACAGAATCAACTTGAAGATGTGTTTTCTGATGACGTGAAATGGAAAGTGACAGCTCATAATCTTCAACCGTTCCATCATCCAAAACACACTGAAACACCATCACACCTTTGCCATCATTCAGAGCGATGATATGAAACTCTGAGCAGTTTTCGGTAACGGTGCTGAAATCGCTCGCAAAGCATTCAGGAGTCTGGGTAATTGACCATTCCCTGCTTTTGCTGTCATTGTCCAGATCCAGTATTAGGGTACTGCCATTCTCAACTGTTGCGGAGAAAATGTCGCCATCCGTCACAAATGAGGTTGGCTTATACGGACGATTGAGCAGAATCGCAGCTGCGACTACCACAATTATGATTGCAAGAACCAAGAGGATGATCTGCTTCTTTTTCATACCCGATATCTCCAAGTGTCGATCTGCTAACAATTCAAGCGCTTTCAGCGACAAAGCTGACAAGTCAAAAATTTAGTAATTTATTATACACCATCACGACGGATTTTTCCACATAAAAAATCGGCACTCTGCTGCGGCAGAGTGCCTTGCTGGTTTTGTGGTTAGACGTCTTGGGCCAGCTTTTGAGAGCCCTTCACGATCCCCATCAGTCTGTGTGGTCAAGCTCATAATACTCGAGGAGATACATCTCTCTCCCGCTGCTCTGCCAGTAGATCGGCGAGCACACAGCTGTTCCTGTGTGCACGGCCGTGATGGTCCCATTGGCCGCCAACTGTGCCGCCTCCGCGGGAGTCAGATGATAGTACTTGGACGGGATGCCCAACTCATCAAAATAGATGTCCAGATCCAGCTCATAGATGGTGAAGCGGAAGCGGCAGGTCCCGTCTTGGAGCTTATAGGCCTCATCCACGACCGTAAAGCGGTTGTAGCTCTCCCCGTCGCCCGCAGGGTAGTAGAAACGGCCGTTTTCATACCAGCAGTGGTTCCAGTCAAACGTGCCGATACCGAGCGCGGCAGAATAGTCCTCCCCTTCGATGGGCTGAAGATCCTCCGGATAGGCGATCCGAGGGCCGATGATCTCAAAGAACGTCTCGCG
>JAFXTM010000020.1 GCA_017535865.1 Oscillospiraceae bacterium | reverse complement strand
GGAGACGACGTTATGCAGACGCTCCAGCAGGCCCTTGTCCACGAAGGAATTGAAAAACTGCATCTCCTGCGGGCAGCGCTCGAGCACGCGATTGATGATGTACTTCACCATCGCCTCGGCGGTGTCCATATAATCGTTCAGGTCCGCGAAGGCCATCTCCGGCTCGATCATCCAGAATTCCGCCGCGTGGCGCTGGGTGTAGCTGACCTCGGCGCGGAAGGTGGGGCCGAAGGTGTACACGTCGCCGAAGGCCATGGCGAAGTTCTCCGCGTTGAGCTGGCCGGAGACGGTCAGGCTCGTCACCTTGCCGAAGAAGTCCTTGCTGTCGTCGACCGTGCCGTCCTCTTTTCGGGGCGGGTTGTTGAGATCGAGCGTCGTCACGCGGAACATCTCGCCCGCGCCCTCGCAGTCGGAGCCGGTGATGATGGGCGTGTGGACGTAGACGAAGCCGCGGTCCTGGAAAAACTCGTGCACCGCCGCGGCCGCGACGCTGCGCACGCGGAAGGTGGCGGAAAAGAGGTTCGTGCGGGGGCGCAGATGCTGGATCGTACGCAGGAATTCCACGCTGTGGCGCTTCTTCTGCAGCGGATAATCCGGCGTGGAGACGCCCTCCACCTCGATGGCGGCGGCCTTCAGCTCAAAGGGCTGCTTGGCCTCCGGGGTCAGCACCAGCGTGCCGCGGACGATGAGCGCCGCGCCGACGTTCTGGTGTGCGATCTCGTCGTAATTGTTCAGCCCGCTCCTCTCAAACACGACCTGCAGAGATTTGAAGCAGCTGCCGTCGTTCAGCTCGATAAAGCCGAAGTTTTTCATGTCGCGCACGGTCCGCACCCAGCCGCATACGGTGAGCTCCCGCCCGCCGAAGGCCTCTGCGTCCGCGTAGATACCAGCGATTTTCTGGCGTTTCATTGGCACTCGTCCTTTCTTTGCGCCGTCTTTCCCGGCGCGCATATTTCCGGTGCGCCCGGATTTTTTTATTATATACAGGATGATGGTTTTTTGCAAGCAAAAAGAGCGGCGACGGCTTTCCGTCCGACTTGCAGATGACAAGCCTCTCTTTGTTTGCTATAATGGATGTATGAACACCTCTGTCGTCGGGCGCTTCGCGCCGAGCCCCTCGGGCTACATGCATATGGGAAACCTCCTGGCCATGCTGCTGGCCTGGCTGGACTGCCGTTCTCTGGGCGGGGAGCTGATCTTCCGTCTGGAGGACCTGGACCCCGCGCGCTCCAAGCCGGTGTACAGCGAGGCTCTGGCGGCGGATCTGCACTGGCTGGGCCTCGACTGGGACCGCGGCTGGCCGGAGGAGGACTACGCGCAGTCGAAGCGCACGGCGCTCTATGAGGAAGCTTTCGCCCTCCTGCGGGAGCGCGGTCTGGTCTATCCCTGCTGGTGCTCGCGGAGCGAACGCCTGGCCGCCGCCTCCGCGCCGCAGCCCGGCGAGGCGGAGCACGACCGCCGCTGCCGCTGCGCGCGGCTGAGTCTGGACGAACAAGCGACAAGGCTCCAAAGCGGGCGCCCTCCCGCCTGGAAGCTCCGCTGCCCGGACGCGCAGATCGCGGTAGAGGATGGGCATTACGGCCGCTTCATCCAGAACCCGGCACGCGAGGTCGGGGACTGCATCGTCCGCCGCGCCGACGGCGTTTTCGCCTATCAGCTCGCCGTGAGCGTGGACGATCTGCGCATGGGCGTGACGCGCGTCGTGCGCGGGCGCGACCTGCTCGCCTCCGCGCCGCGTCAGAAGTGGCTGATCGAGACGCTCGGCGGTACGGCGCCCGTCTACTGTCACGCGCCGCTGCTGATCGACGGCGGAGGCAAGCTGTCCAAACGTCTGGGGAGCCTCAGCACGCAGGCGCTGCGGGCGGAGCTGAGCCCGGAGGCCCTTCTCGGACGGCTGGCTTTTCTCTGCGGCCTGCGCGAGCGAGACGAGCCCGCCTCGGCCCGGGAGCTGCTTGCCGATTTCTCCTGGGACAGGGTAAAAACAGAGGATATTCGCATCGAATAGTGCCGGGCCGGCGGTTTGCTCCGCCGGCCTGTCTTGTTGTCGGACGGCACCCAGACACTTTCTATAAAAATGTATAAAAGGATTTGGGGGATTTTCACAATTTCCCGGAGCATTATTTTACGCTTCTAATAAAAATGTGGGGCCATGTTGATTTCAAGCGGATAAATTGATAAAATTGTGCCGCGAAACCGTGACAAAAAGAAAACCCGGATACGGCGGGGAGGGCCGACCGTATCCGCAGTTTCGAGAATGGGGGAATACGCCACGCCATGAGAGACCTGAAGCATCTGCAATACTTCGAGGACCTGCTGCAGCAGGCCAACAACGCGCTCGTCGCGCAGGCAAAGGCGGACGGGAAGGTCTGCGTCGCCTACACCTGCGAGAACGTGCCGGAGCCGCTGCTGAACCTCGACCGGGCGGTCTCCATCCGCCTGACCGCGCCGCACACCGGCTCGCTCGACATCGCCACCTATTACATGACCGCCCTGCTGTGCGAGCCCAGCCGCGCCCTGCTCGAGCGCGCGATCGAGGGCGGCTTCAGCTTTGCCGACTGCGTCATCACGCCGGACGGCTGCACCATGATGAACCGCGCCGTGGAGAACATGGAGCTGCTGCAGACCATGGGCAAGGACAACCCGCACTTCTTCCATGAATACATGGAGATTGCCTTCAAAAACTCCGAAAACGATGTGAACCTCGCCGTGCTGCAGTGCAAAAACCACATCCTCACGCCCCTGCAGGAGAACTACGGCATCGACGTCTCCGACGCGTCGATCCGCAAGGCCGTCGAGGACCACAACCGGCTCTGCCGTCTGATCCGCGCGATTGGCGACTTCCGCAAGGAGGAAAAGCCCCGCATCACCGGCTACGAATTCCACGTGCTGTGCCTCGCGAGCTACGTCTGCCCCAAGTATTTGATCCTTGAGAAGCTCGAGGAGACGCTCGAGGAGCTCAAGACCCGCGAGCCGGACGAGCGCAGCTATCGCGCCCGCGTGCTGCTGGTCGGCTCCGAGGTGGACGACAGCGGGCTTGTCAAGCTCATCGAAGAGTGCGGCGCTTTCGTCTGCTGCGACCGCTTCTGCTTCGGCTCCTACCCCGGCCGCACCGAGATCCTTCTGAAGGACGACGAGGACGCGCTGACGCAGGTCTGCCGCCACTATGTGCAGAACTGCCAGTGCCCGCGCATGATGAACCAGGAAAAGGTTTACAGCCGCAAGCAGTACGTCGCCGACCTCGCGAAGGAATACTGCGCCGACGGCATCATTTATGAGCAGGTCAAGTTCTGCGATCCCTGGGCCTACGAGCGCATGCTCGGCGCCTCCATGCTGCAGAACGACTTTGGCTATCCCGTCCTGTCCGTCGACCGCCCCTACAACATCGCCTCCTCCTCGGGCCAGATGCGCACCCGCGTGCAGGCTTTCGTGGAGAGCATTGAGATCAAGAAGCTTCAGAGAGGTGGGAAAGCATGAAGACCGTCGAAAAAGTCGTCAATCCCGTCAGGCGCGCCGGCGAGCAATCGCCCGGCAAGATTTACAGCGAAAAGCTGAAGGTGCGTTCCCGCCGCGAGTGGCGCGGGGTCAAGGACACGCTCTACGATTACACCCGCTGGCTCTATCTGATGAGCGTGCTGGGCCGCTTCATCCTGGTCCCCCGCAACGTCAAAGGCTTTTTCCGCTATCGCTGGATGATGAGCTATCTCTTTGTCCCGCACGGCATGGACAAGTTCACCATCGGCCTGCGCGACGAGGCGCTGCGCATCGCGCACACCTCCTTCAACTTTGTCATCGCCGACGTGACCCAGGCCATCGCCAACTGCTTCCGCGGCGACCGCCGCGTCGGCAACGACGTCGCCTATTCCGACTCGTGCGTCATCACCGACGAGAACTCCATGGTCACCTTCATGATGGGCTTCGACAAGGAGAAGGTCCACACCATCCTGCGCGAGGTGCCCACGATGTTCGCCTCGAACATCTTCCACCAGTTCAACGTCATGCACTATCTGGACGTGGCCCAGCTCAACGGCATCCCCGGCGACGTCTGCCCGATGCCCGAGGCCGAGGCCGGCATCTCCATCGACGACGATTTCTGCGTGCTCGGCTGCTGCGCGGTGCAGAACAACACCACCTGCGACGGCTCGCTGATGGGCAACGGCATCATCGCCAAGCGCCTCGAGCGCGAGTACGGCATTCCCACCTTCCAGCTCGCGACCCCGCTGCGCCACAAGGAGCCGGACGTGATGGACTACGCCGCCGAGGAGATCAAGAAGGCCATCGCCTTCGTCGAGGCGCATACCGGCGAGAAGTGGAACTGGGATATCTATTTTCAGGCCGCCAAGCGCGTCAACGACGCGACCCGCTGCCGCATCGCGCAGATGGAGATCAACTCCACCCCCTATCCGCAGTTCTTCGGCGCGGCTTTCTCGCTGTACAACGACACCAACTACATGGGCAACTCCGGCCGTGACCCGCAGTTCGTAAAGGTCGACCACAAGCTGCTGGAGCTGGCCGAGCGCGGATACAAGGCCAAGCGGATGTACGCGAAGGAATACCGCCATCGCGCCATCGTCTGGGGCGTGCAGCCGCAGTACAACATCGACATGCTCTACTGGCTCGTGCAGTGCTGGGGCGTGATGCCGCTGACCGATATGCTCTCGGTCATCAACACCGACATGATCGCCGAGGAGGACACGCCCGAGAACCGCGAACAGGCCTACCGCGACATGGCCATGCTGAACATGGAGATGATCATGCGCAACCACACCCACGGCGGCTACAAGGTCCTGCTGGACGATCTATGGGAGCTGTGCGAAAAGATGAACGCCGACATCGCCATCATGTGGGAGCACATGAGCTGCAAGGCACTGACCGGTCTGCACGGCATGTTTGAGGAGCAGGCGCGCGAGCGCGGCATCCACATCATGTGGGTCAGCCACGACCTGTGCGATCCGCGCGTGTTCACGCGCCAGGCGATCCGCGACCAGGTCAACAAATACATGCGCACGGTCATGCGGGAAGAGCCGCTGGATCCCTCGCTCGAGGAGCTCCCCGACAACGAGGCGTGGTAAGAGAGGAGATAAAACATGCTGAAAAAACTTGCCAAGATCCCCCTGATCCTGCTGGGTATCGCGCTCGGCTTCTTTGTGATCACCTTCACGATCTATATGTTCAATCTGGACATGAAGGCGACCTCTCTCCTCGCCCCCTGGCTGGAGAAGTGGTACAACCATCTGGATCGCAAACAGTATCTGTAAGCCCCGATCCAGGCGCCCGCTCCCGGCTTCGTTCCGGAGCGGGCGCTTTTTTGCGCATCAGCGGGGTGATCCGCCGTTGCAATTTGCGCGGCGCTGTGCTAAACTGGATTATCTTTCTGATAAGCGGAGGCAGCGCATGATCGAAGTCTGGGATGTCACCCTGCCGGAGCTGACCGGCGAAGAGAGCCGCCGCGCCTATGTCTATCTGCCGGAGGCCGCCGCGTGCGGCGGGGAACAGCGCTTTCCGGTGCTGTACATGTTCGACGGGCACAACGTCTTCTTCGACGAGGACGCGACCTACGGGAAAAGCTGGGGCCTGGGCGAATACCTGGACGCGCATTCGACGCCGCTGATCGTGGCGGCGGTCGAGTGCAACCATCACCCGGACGGCGGCCGCCTTTCGGAATACGCGCCCTATTCCGTTTCCTCCCGCGGCTTCGGCACGGTCGAGGGACGCGGCCCGCTGACGATGGACTGGCTGGTCCACGACTTCAAGCCCGAGATCGACCGCCGCTATCCGACCCTGCCGGACCGCGCGCATACCTTTGTCGCCGGCAGCTCGATGGGCGGCCTGATGAGCCTCTACGCGCTCTGTTGCTTCAACGAGGTCTTTTCCCGCGCCGCCGCGCTGTCCCCCTCGGTGGGCTTTGGGCCGGAGAGCCTGAAGGCGCTGATCCGCGCGGCAGACATCGGGACGGACTCGGTGCTCTACATGGATATGGGCGAGGCGGAACTGGGCTGGCGCGGCACGGGGCGGAAGTTTCGGCGCGTCGCCGGGCTGCTGCTGGAGAAGGGCGTGCGTCTGACGGCGCGCATCGTCCCCGGCGGGACGCACTGCGAGGCAAGCTGGGAAAAGCAGATCCCTTTCTTTCTGCCCACGCTGCTCTATGAGCTGGAGGAATGAACGATGGAGACGCACTACGAAAAATGGTACAGCCCCGCGCTGGGCCGGGAAATGGAGCTGAAAGTATACGGCCGGGGCGGCAAGCCCGTCCTGTATATCCCCTGTCAGAACGGCCGCTTCTTTGATTTTGAGAACTTCGGCATGGCCGCGGCCTGGGCGCCCTTCCTTGAGAGCGGGCAGGCCACGGTGTTCTCCGTGGATACGCTGGACATCGAGACCTGGTCGGATAAGGGTGGAGATCCCTACTGGCGCATTCGCCGCCATGAGGACTGGATACGCTATCTGACGGAGGAGGTCGTTCCCTATATCCGCGCCTTCTGCCGCGGCTACGGCTGGGCGTGCGATCCGGGCGTGATGGCCTTCGGCTGTTCGCTCGGCGCGATGCACGCGGCCAATCTCTATTTCCGCTTTCCTGAGCTCTTTGACGAGCTGCTGGCGCTCAGCGGCGTATACACCGCGGACTATGGTTTCGACGGCTATATGGACGACGCCGTCTATCTCAACTCCCCGGTCCATTACCTGCCCAACCTGCCCTTCGGCCACCCCTTCTTTTCGCTCTACCGCAAGCACCGCGCCGTGATCTGCGTGGGGCAGGGTCCCTGGGAGCTGACGGATTACACCCGCGACCTGCACCGCGTCCTTGTGGAAAAAGGCATCCCCGCCTGGGTAGACTACTGGGGCTACGACGTTTCGCACGACTGGCCGTGGTGGTTCAAGCAGGTCGACTATTTTGTCCCGGAGCTTCTGAAACAGTCTTGAAACAGAAAGAAGAGATCTCTTTGAAAAACGTCATCTTTATCTCCCCAAACTTCCCGGTAAATTACTGGCATTTCTGCCATGAGCTGCGCTGCGACGGGGTCAATGTCCTCGGCATCGGCGATCAGCCCTATCACGAGCTGAGCTTTGAGCTCAAGAGCAGCCTGACGGAGTATTACAAGGTCTCCAGCCTTGAAGACTATGATCAGGTCTATCGCGCCGTGGCTTTCTTCGCCTTCAAATACGGGCGGATCGACTTTCTCGAGTCCAACAACGAGTACTGGCTGGAGCAGGACGCCCACCTGCGCAGCGACTTCAACATCCCGGGGGGCTTTCGCGTGGAGGACGTGCCGCGCATCAAATACAAGTCCGGCATGAAGGAGTATTACCGCCGCGCCGGGATCCCCACCGCGCGCTTCCACATGGTGGGAGACGAGGCGGGCTGCCGCGCCTTTATCGACGAGGTAGGCTGGCCGGTCATCGTCAAGCCGGACAACGGCGTCGGCGCCGTGGCCACCTATAAGCTGGAGAACGAGGAACAGCTCTCCGCTTTCCTCGCCGAGCGGGACGGCCGTTTTCCCTATATCATGGAGGAGTTCATCGACGGGCAGATCAATTCCTACGACGCCATCCTCGACTCCCGCGGCGAGCCCCTGTTCGAGACCGGCAACATCACGGGCATCGCCATCATGGACATCGTCAACAACCACGACAACTCCCTCTACCACATCCTCAAGGAGCTGCCGGAGGATACGCGGGCCTTTGGGCGCGCCGCGGCAAAGAGCTTCGGCGTGACGAGCCGCTTCGTGCATTTTGAGTTTTTCCGCCTGACCCGGGACCAGCACATCGGCAAGAAGGGCCAGCTCGTGGCGCTCGAGGTCAACATGCGCCCCAGCGGCGGCTATACGCCGGACATGATCAACTTCGCCCACAGCACCAACGTCTACAAGATCTGGGCGGACATGGTCGCCTTTGACCGCTCGGAGATGCCCGTGGGAGAGCACCGCTTCTGCGCCTGCGTGGGTCGGCGGGACGGCAAGCACTTCCGTTACAGCCACGAGGAGCTGGCCGCGCGCTACGCCGCGGAGATGCGCATGATGGAGCGTCTGCCGCCCGCGCTGGCCGAGGCGATGGGCGATCAGCTGTTCCTGGCCGTTTTCGACACGCAGGAGGATCTGGACGCCTTTTATCGGGACGCGGTCGAATGCGTGTAACGCCCGATTCCACAAAGACAGATAAAGTAAACACCGGGGATGGATACAAGCGTTTCCATCCCCGGTGTAAACATTTGGAAGATCAGATTTTTTTCTCCGCCTCGTAGTCGAGGATCTGCCTGAACTGCGTCTCGTAGAGCTCGCGGTAGACGCCGTCGAGGGCGAGCAGTTCCTCATGGCTCCCCTGCTCCGCGATGACGCCGTCCTTCACCACCAGGATGCGATCTGCCTTGAGGATGGTCGAGAGCCGGTGCGCGATCACGATGCTGGTGCGGCCCTCCATCAGCGCCTCCAGCGCCTCCTGGATGGCGCTCTCCGTGATGGAGTCGAGCGCCGAGGTCGCCTCGTCGAGGATCAGGATTTTTGGATCCTTCAGGATGACGCGCGCGATGGAGAGGCGCTGCTTCTCGCCGCCGGAGAGCTTGAGGCCGCGGTTGCCCACCATGGTGTCGAGCCCATCCGGCTGGGAGGCGATGAAGTCGGAGAGCTTGGCGATGTAGCAGGCCGCGTCGATCTCCTCCGGCGTGGCGTCGTCCTTGGCGTAGAGCAGGTTCTCCCGGATCGTGCCGTTGAAGAGGTAGCTGTCCTGCGTCACCACGCCGATCTGCTCCCGCAGATAGCTCAAGTCGAAATCCCGCACGTCAACGCCCGCGATCGTGACGCGCCCGCCCAGCACGTCGTAGAGCCGGGGAAGAAAGTTCACGACCGTGGATTTGCCGGACCCCGAGGGCCCCACGATGGCGTACATCTTCCCGCCCGGTACCGTGAAGTCGATGTCGGTCAGCAGCGGCTTATCCGGATCGTAGGAAAAGACGACGTGCTCGTAGCGGATATCCGCGTCCGTCACATCGGGCTTTTGTCCGTTTGCGGGCGACCGGATGGGGTTTGGCAGGTCGAAGTAATCGAAGATGCGCGTAAAGAGCGCCAGGGAGCGCGTGAAGTCCACGTGGATGTTCAGCAGGCTCTCCACCGGGCGGTACAGGCGGTTGATGAGCGAGACCGTGGCCGTGATCGTACCGACGGTGAGGCCCGGGTCTGCTTTGGAGATGATGAACCAGCCGCCCGCGAAGTAAATGAGCAGGGGCCCGACCTGCGTGAACATGCCCATCATCACGCGGAACCAGCGGCCGCTGTTCTGCTCGCGGAGCGAGAGCTGCGTGACCTCCTCGTTCACGTCCACAAACCGCTCGTATTCCTTTTTTTCACGGGTGAAGAGCTTGACCAGCAGCGAGCCGGAGACCGAGAGCGTCTCGTTGATGAGCTGGTTCATCTCGTCGTTTTTTGCCTGCGCGTCAGTGAGGATCTGATAGCGCTTTTTGCCGACGCTCTTGGTCGGCAGGATCAGCAGCGGGATCACCACGATTCCGACCAGCGCGAGCTTCCAGCTCATGGTGAAGAGCGCGACCAGCGTGGTCACCACCGTCGCGATGTTCGACACGATGCTCGAGAGCGTCCCGGAGATCACCGAGCTCACGCCCGAGATGTCCGTGTTCATGCGGGTGATGATGTCGCCCTGCTTTTCCGAGGTGAAAAAGGCGTGCGGCATGTGCTGCAGATGGTCGTACATCTGGTTCTTCATATCGAAGATGATCCGCTGGGAGATCCAGGCGTTGATGTAGCTTTCCAAAACGGAGATGACCTGGGAGGCGGTCAGGGTGACGAAGGCGAGGAGCAGGAGCTTGACGAGCAGGACCATGTTCTTCCCCACCAGCGCCTCGTCCACGATCTTACCGGTGATGATGCTGGGCAGCAGGCCCACGACCGCCGAGAGCAGGATCGTCAGGAAAACCAGGAGGAATTGCGGCCAGTACGGCCGCAGGTAGGACAGGATGCGCAGCAGCAGTTCCTTGGAAACCTTCGGAAGGCTCTGTTTTTCCTCGTCCGTCAGAAAGCCGCGGGGGCCCAGGGAGCGCATGGGACCGGGCACGGTATCACGCCCTTTCGTTGGTTTTTTTCCATTTTAACCCTCCTTTCGGGCAGCGTCAACGAAAAACTCCGCCGGGCCGGGGATAAACCTTTTTCTTTTTCGCATTGAGATTTCTTTCCAAAGATGATATAAAAGAAGGAGAGGAAAAGCAGCCATCGTATAAACGGCGGGAGGTCTGTCTATGGAGGAGAGCAGAAGAGCGGTGTCCATCCGGCAGCTGGAGGAAGAGCTGCAGCGGGAGCGGTGCCGGACAAAGCGAAGGAAGCGGCGGCGCATCGCGCTCGTCTGCCTGCTCGTGCTGCTGATCCTTTTGATCGTGCTGGGCAGCGGTTTTTCAACGGTGCTGCGCATCAGCGGCGACGCCATGGCCGGGACCCTGCGGGACGGGGATATTGCGGTCGGGCTTAAGTCCTCGCACTACAGGAGCGGAGACGTAGTCGTCTTCCGGTTCAACAGCGGGGTGCTCGTCAAGCGTCTGCTCGCGCAGAGCGGCGACTGGGTCGAGCTTGATCCGGCGGGCTGGTTTTTCGTCAACGGCGCTCGCCTCAACGAGCCCTATGTCACCGAGACCAGCCGCGGGAACTGCGACGTCGTCTTTCCGCTCACAATACCGGAGGGCTCCTGCTTCGTCGCCGGGGACAACCGCCCCGTCAGCATCGACAGCCGCAGTTCCGTCGTCGGCTGCGTCGAGGAGAGCGCTCTGGTCGGAAAGCTGCTGCTGCGCATCTGGCCGCTCACCCGCATCGGGCTCATCCACTGAAAATGTTTCTTCAGGCCGAAAGCGTTGCCTTACACGATCTGCCGCTCTCCGGCAGATCGTTTTTTATCCGCGCCTGCGTGCAAAAATTTTTCAGAAAAACAAAGGGAAATGCGAATCCGCGTCGTATAACGATTATAGAACGGCGAAACGCCGAAAAGCGTTTCGCCCCATGCTCCTTGCGAGGATCATAACAAGAACCATGAGATCCATTTTTTGAAAGGCGGTGCGTCGGTGTGAGTTGTCCGAGGATCGAGCGCGAGCGGCTGGAACACGCGATCGTCGGCCCCTATGGTATGCTGGCGGAGAACAGCCGGGGGCGGCTGTTCCCCGAGGAGCCGTGCGAGATCCGCACCTGCTTCCAGCGGGACGTCGACCGGATCACCCATTCCAAGTCCTTCCGCCGGCTCAAGCACAAGACCCAGGTCTTTCTCCAGCCGGAGGGCGACCACTACCGTACGCGCCTCACGCACACGCTGGAGGTCACGCGCCTTGCCCGCACCGTGGCGCGCGCGCTGTGCCTGAACGAGGATCTGGCCGAGGCCATCGGGCTGGGCCACGATCTGGGTCACACGCCCTTCGGCCACGCCGGAGAGCGCGCGCTGAACGCCATCCACCCCGACGGCTTCAAGCACTACGAACAGAGCCTGCGCGTGGTGGACGTGCTCGAGCGGGACGGCCGCGGTCTGAACCTCTGTTACGAGACGCGCATGGGCATCCTGCATCACACCCACGGCGCGCCGGACGACACGCCGGAGGCGGTCGCCGTGCGCCTGTGCGACCGGATCGCCTACATAAATCACGACCTGGACGACGCCATCCGCGCCGGCCTGCTGACGGACGAAGGGGTCCCGGAACGCATCCGCCGCGAATGCGGCGAGCGCAACAGCGAGCGCATCGATTCCTTTATCCGAGACCTGATCACGAACAGCCGGGACGGCGTCCTGCGAATGTCCCCCGCCATGCAGGAGACCTTCGACTATTTCCACAGCTTCATGTTTTCCGACGTGTATACGAACCCGCTCGCCAAGGGCGAAGAGAGCAAGGTCGAGGGGATCCTCGAAAAGCTCTATACCTACTATACGGCCCACCCAGAGGCGCTGCCGGAGGATTACGCCGGGGTGATCGAACGCGACGGGCGCGAGCGCGCCGCCTGCGACTATATCTCCGGCATGACCGACGGTTACGCCATGGAAAAGTTCGGCGAGCTGTTCATTCCCTTTTCCTGGAGCGTGAAATAATACCGACCTTCCATAGAACGCTTGATTTTCAATCGTTTTATTGAGGGATCGATATGGCTCCGGGTCGACGGAGAAGCGGGAGGTGAGAGAGGTGCCTTTTCCGGAAACTTTTTTGACAGAGCTGACCGAGCGCAGCGATATCGTGGATGTGGTGTCGGGCTATGTGCGCCTGACGAAGCGCAGCGGCGCGAACCTGTTCGGGCTCTGCCCTTTCCACAGTGAAAAGACGCCCTCCTTCTCCGTCTCGCCCGACAAGCAGATCTATCACTGCTTCGGCTGCGGCAAGGGCGGCGGCGTCATCAATTTCATCATGGAGATCGAGAATCTCTCCTTTCCCGAAGCGGTGGAGTTTCTGGCCAAGCGCGCGGGGATGACGCTGCCCGAGGAGACCGAGGACCGGGAGAGCCGCCGGCGCAGCCGGATGTTCGCGCTGAACAAAGACGCCGCGCGCTTCTTCTACGAGCAGCTCTCGACCCCGGCGGGCGCGGCGGCCAAGGATTATATGAAGCGCCGCCGGATCGGACCGGCGACCGCGAAAAACTTTGGTCTGGGCTTTGCGCCGGGCACCTGGGACAGCCTTGTCCGCGCCATGCGCGCCAAGGGCTATTCCGACCAGGAGCTCTTTGACGCGGGCCTGGTACGCCGCGGGAAGAGCGGCGGTTTTTACGACACCTTCCGCAACCGGCTCATGTTCCCCGTGATCGACGTGCGCGGCAACGTGATCGGCTTTTCCGGGCGCATCCTCGGCGACGGCGAGCCGAAGTACATGAACAGTCCTGAGACATTGGTCTTTAACAAAAGTCGGAACCTTTTTGCCCTGAATCTGGCGAAAAAATCGAAAAGCGGATATATTATTCTCGCCGAGGGCAATATAGACGTGGTGTCCATGCACCAGGCGGGTTTCGACTCCGCCGTCGCCTCGCTCGGCACCTCGCTGACGCCGGAGCAGGCGCGGCTCCTCTCCCGCTACACAAACGAGGTCATCCTCGCCTACGACAATGACGGTGCCGGGAAAAAGGCGGCGCAGCGGGCCATCGGCATTCTGGAGAAGCTGGACCTGAAGGTGCGCGTGCTTGCCATGAGCGGGGCCAAGGACCCGGACGAGTATATCCAGGCCAAGGGGGCCGCCGCCTTCCGCAATCTGCTGGAGGGCTCGGAGGACCAGGTGGATTACCGCCTGCGCCAGGTGCTGGACAAGTACGATCTCAGCCAGGATGCGCAGAAGGTCGCCTTTCTCAAGGAGGCGACCAGGCTGGTGGCCCGGCTCCCCGGTGCCGCGGAACGGGAGGTCTACGCCATGCGGGTGGCAAGCCTCGCCGGAGTCGCGGCGGACGTCGTGAAGGCGGAGGTCGCGCGGCTGCACAAACAGAATGTCCGCCGCGCGCAGACCGAGGCAGAACGGCAGCAGAGCCGGCCGGGCCATCTGGCGGAGGCGCCGGGGCGCATCCGCTACGAAGACGAGGCCTCCGGCAAGGCGGAGGAGGGCGTCCTCCGTGTCCTGCTGCTCGACAGCGCGCTTGCGAGCGATCCCTCCCTGCCGCCGGCTGAGGATTTCACCGTCCCCGCGCTGCGGCATATCTACACCGAGGTCCTCGCGCGGCTGCGCAGCGGCGGCGAGATCTCGCCCGCGACGCTGGGCGGCGTGCTCAGTGCGGAGGAGATGTCCCTCCTCGTCGCCCTGCAGGACACGCCGCTGACCGCTGCCAACAGCGAGCGAGCGCTAAAAGACTATATACATAAGATTTACGAATGCAAGGAGCTGCGGCAAAAGCCCTCCAGTCCCGAAGAACTGCTGGAGCTGCAGAGAAAGCTCAGAGAAAGAAAGGGGTATTGATCCGATATGAACGACGAGATGAAATTCACCGAGGAAGATTTGGAGAGCATGGCCGACAAGCTGCTGGAACAGGCCTCCGCCAACGATATCGCCTCCCAGGACGAGACGGAGCTGCCCAAGCCCCGGAAGCGCCCCGCCAAGAAAAAGGACCCCTCTGAGCCCGCCAAGCCGCCCGAGCAGGTGCTGCAGGAGCTGCTGGACAAGGGCAAGAAGCTCGGTCGGCTCTCGGTGAAGGACCTGGCCGTACTGGAGGATCTGAACCTCGACCCCGAGGCGCAGAACAAATTCTATGAGACGCTGGAGCAGGCCGGCGTAGATATCGACGTCGGCGGCGACGACTCACTGCCTCCCATTGAGGACGACGTCCTGCCCGAGGTGGAGGATCTGGCCGAAATCGAGGAGGTCACCGAAGAGGAGATCACCGACACCGACGCGCTGATGGACAGTTTTGCGACCGACGACCCGGTGCGCATGTATCTCAAGGAGATCGGCAAGGTGCCCCTGCTGACCCCCGAGGAGGAGGTCGCGCTCGCCATCCGCATGTCCGAGGGCGACGAGGAGGCCAAGCACCGCATGACCGAGGCCAACCTCCGTCTCGTCGTCTCCATCGCCAAGCGCTACGTGGGCCGCGGCATGCTGTTCCTGGATCTGATCCAGGAGGGCAACCTGGGTCTTATCAAGGCTGTGGAGAAGTTTGACTACACCAAGGGGTACAAGTTCTCCACCTATGCCACCTGGTGGATCCGGCAGGCCCTCACCCGCGCCATCGCCGATCAGGC
>JAFXTM010000019.1 GCA_017535865.1 Oscillospiraceae bacterium | reverse complement strand
CCCTTGAGACGGACCTCGTTGCCGGGGTACATGCGCTTGTACTTCGGCGCGGGGCTCTCCATGAAATCCTCGGCCTCGATCCAGAGGTGCCTTGAGAAGCGGACCTCGCGCGTGCCGTCCTCAGGCTTGAGCGGGTTGTTTTCGACCGGCAGGAGCTCGCTCTGCCCCTCGGGATAGTTGGTGACGGTGAGCCTGACCGGGCGAAGGACGGCCATGACGCGCCGCGCATTGGCGTTCAGATCGTCACGCAGGCAGCTCTCGAGCAGGGCCCAGTCGACGGTGGAGTCGACCTTGGAGACGCCGATCTTCTCGCAGAAGCTGCGGATGGAGGCGGAGGTATAGCCGCGGCGCCGGAGACCGCAGAGCGTCGGCATGCGCGGATCGTCCCAGCCGGAGACGTAGCCCTCCTCCACCAGCTTGCGGAGCTTGCGCTTGGACATGACGGTGTAGTTGATGCCGAGGCGGGCAAACTCGATCTGCCGGGGCTTGTGATAGGGGATGGACACATTGCTCACGACCCAGTCGTAAAGCGGACGGTGCGCCTCATACTCGAGCGAGCAGAGGGAGTGCGTGATGCCCTCGAGGGCGTCCTGGATCGGATGGGCGAAGTCGTACATCGGGAAGATGCACCACTTGGTGCCCTGGCGGTGATGCTCGATATAGCGGATGCGGTAGAGGACAGGGTCGCGCATGTTGAAGTTGCCGCTGGCCAGGTCGATCTTCGCGCGCAGGGTATACTGCCCCTCCTGGAATTCTCCGTCGCGCATGCGCCGGAAGAGATCGAGGCTCTCCTCGATCGGCCGGTCGCGCCAGGGACTGACGGCCGGATGTGTCGTGTCACCGCGGTATTCCTTGAACTGCTCGGGCGTCAGCTCGCACACATAGGCGAGGCCCTTCTTGATCAGTTCGATGGCATATTCATAGGTTTTTTCAAAGTAATCCGAGCCATAATAAAAGCGGTCGCCCCAATCGAAGCCGAGCCAGTGGATATCCTCCTGGATGGCGTCGACGAATTCGGTATCCTCCTTGGCGGGGTTGGTATCGTCCATGCGCAGATTGCAGATGCCGCCGAAATGCTCGGCCGTGCCGAAGTCAATGGTCAGCGCCTTGCAGTGGCCGATATGCAGATAGCCGTTCGGCTCCGGCGGAAAGCGGGTGTGCACCTGCATCCCCTCATACTGGCCGCCCTTGGAGAGATCCTCCCGAATAAAAGCGTCGATAAAGTTTCTGGCGTTTTCTTCCATTTCTGTCTCCGTTCCGCTGCCGCAGAAAATGCGGCAATGCCTTGCATGTGTTTTGTTTAACTATTACAGTATACTTGATTTGGCTTGTAATTACAATAAAAATATGGTAGATTATATGCAAATAACGGGAAGAAATGAGGTAGACGCATGGCGGAAGCATACGACATTCTGATCATCGGAAGCGGCATCGCGGGGGTCTCTGCGGCGCTGAGCTGCCGCAACCGCGGGAAGCGCGTGGCCGTCGTGGCCAACAGCCTCGAATCACAGAGCCTTTACAAGGCGGAGAAGATCACGAACTACCCGGGCCTGGAGCTGACGGGCAGGGACTTCGCGGAAAAGCTTCAGGAGCAGCTGGACAACTGCGGCGCGGACATCATCAAGGGCCGTGCGCTTTCGGTGCTGTCCCTGGGAGACAGCTTTGGCGTCGCGGTCGGGAACGACTTCTACGAGGCCGGGGCGGTGATCCTCGCCCTCGGCATCACGCGCGAAAACCTCTATCCCGGAGAGAGCGAGTTTCTGGGCCGCGGCGTGAGCTACTGCGCGACCTGCGACGGGATGCTCTACAAGGGGAAGAAGGTCGCGCTGATCGGCAGCAGCGCGGAGGCCGTCGAGGACGTCAGGTTCCTGCGTGAGATCTGCTCCGAGGTCCTGCATTTTCCGAAGCCGCAGCGCTTTGAGATCTCCGGCGGCATGAAGGTGGAGCGGCTCAAGGCCGGGCAGGAGGAGTACGCGGTCGACGCGGTGTTCATCATCAAGGACAGCATTTCCGTGTCCAAGCTCGCCGATGGGCTGGAAAAGGACAAGAACGGGATCCTTGTCGACCGGAGCATGGCGACCTCGATCCCCGGCATCTTCGCCGCGGGAGACTGTACGGGGAAACCGTATCAACTGGCAAAGGCCGCAGGGGAGGGCAACATTGCGGCGCTCTCCGCCTGCGAATATATAGACAAAAAAGGAGTGTAACAATATGGCGATTTCTCATCTTTCCAAGGTCGATTTCGACGCCGTGACCGGCGAAGGCCTCGCCCTGGTCGATTTTTGGGCAACCTGGTGCGGTCCCTGCCGGATGCAGGCACCCATCCTCGAGAAGCTGGACGCCGAGCTCGGCGACAGCGTGAAGATCTGCAAGGTCGACGTGGACGAGGAGCCCGCCCTGGCGCAGCGCTTCGGCATCATGTCCATCCCGACTCTGATCGCATTCCGCGACGGCAAGCCCGTTGCGCAGCGCGTCGGCGTGCAGGGCCTCGACCAGCTCAAGGACATGCTCAAATAAGACAGGACAAAGGCAAAGCCGGGGAAGCTCCCCGGCTTTCGTTTTGGTTTTGGAAAAGAAATATCGCCGCAAGCAATGCTTGCGGCGACTTTGGTCGGAGTGCGGAGATTTGAACTCCGGGCCTCTTGGTCCCGAACCAAGCGCGCTACCGGCTGCGCTACACCCCGATCTGTTATTGCTGTGCTGATTATTCCTCAGAACAGCTTTTATATTATAATGACAACGGCCTGTGTTGTCAAGTATGAAATCGCTGCTTTGGCGAGCGCTTTCGGAGGCAGAAATGCCCGGAAGCCTTGGCTCTGTGCGGAAAGTCTTGTTTTTCACATTCCCCTGTGCTATAATAAAAAAGTACGAACATAAATGGGGGAGCAGGACAATGACCGTCTGGAATGCGGT
>JAFXTM010000018.1 GCA_017535865.1 Oscillospiraceae bacterium | reverse complement strand
TTTTCTTTCGCGGCATAATAGGCCAGCAGCTGCAGCGGTACCACGGCCAGCGCCGCGGAAAAGACCGTCTCGATCCGGGGAATAAAGATCACGTCATCCGCCTGGGAGACGATCTTCCTGTTCCCGCGGAAGGCCAGGGCCAGCACCTTGGCCCCGCGGGCTTTGACCTCCACGATGTTCGACAGCGTCTTGTCGCAAAGCGCCTCGTTGCAGCAGACGGCGATCACCGGCTGCCCCTCGTCAATGAGGGCGATGGTGCCGTGCTTGAGCTCCCCGGCGGCATAGGATTCGGCATGCAGATAGGAGATCTCCTTCATTTTCAGCGCGCCCTCCAGCGCCACGGCGTAATCCGTATTGCGGCCGATGAAGAAGAGGGATTGGCTGGCATAGCGGCCGGCAAGCGCGGGGATCTGATAGTTCATATCGATGGTCTCCTGCAGAAGTTTCGGCAGCATTTTCAGCGAGCGTACCAGAGAGGAATATTCAGCTTTTTGCAGGCGCCCCAGCTTATCCGCCGCATAGAGCGCAAAGAGATACAGCACGGCAAGCTGCGTGGTATAGCCCTTGGTCGTCGCCACGGCGATCTCCGGTCCCGCCCAGGTATAGAGCGTGTGATCGGCAAGCTTTGCGATGGTGCTGCCCACCACATTGACGATGCCGATGATGGTCGCCCCGTGGGAGCGGCACTCTTTGAGCGCCGCGATCGTGTCGGCAGTCTCGCCGGACTGGGAGATCACCAGCACCAGCGCGTGCTCGTCCACCATGGGTTCGCCGCAGCGCAGCTCACTGGCCAGCTCCACCTGCACCGGGATATGGCACAGCTTCTCGATGGCATGGCGCCCCGAGCAGCCGGCGTAATAGGCCGAGCCGCAGGCGGTAATGATGATCTTATTGACAGAGCGCAGGGTCTCTTCCGTGAGCTCAAAATCGTCCAGCCGGATCTCGCCCTCATGCAGACGCGGCGCCAGGGCCGCCTTGACCGCGGCCGGCTGCTCCATGATCTCCTTGAGCATGAAGTGCTCGTAACCGCCCTTTTCCGCAGCTTCCACGCTCCAGGTCACCCGGTTGATGGGCTTTTGGATCCGCTGCCCGGTGCAATCGAAGACCTGGATGGACTTTGGCGTGAGCATGGCGATCTCGCCGTCCTCCAGATAGATGACGTTTTTCGTGTGCGCCACCAGTGCGGTCACGTCGGAGGCGAAGAAGTTTTCTCCCACGCCGATGCCAAGGGACTTGCCTGGCGCACAGCATAGAGCGTGTCCGGCGCGTCCGCGCAGAGAATCCCCAGGGCATAGGAGCCCTCCAGTCTCGCCGCCGTCTTCATGACGGCGGTTTTGATATCCCCATCGTAATACATCTCCAGCAGGTGGACGATGGTCTCCGTGTCCGTCTCGCTCTGGAACACGTAGCCGTCCGCAATCAGTTCCTCCCGAAGAGCCAGATAGTTTTCGATGATCCCGTTGTGCACGATGGCAAGGCGTCCGTCGTTGGACAGATGGGGATGGGCGTTCACGTCCGTAGGGGCGCCGTGGGTCGCCCAGCGGGTATGCCCGATGCCGATGCTGCCGGGGACGGCCGCACCGTTTTCCGTCTTTTCGCAGAGTCGGGCGATCCGCCCGCTTACTTTCTCAACACAGATTGTCCCGGCATCCATCACGGCGATGCCCGCCGAATCATAGCCCCGGTATTCCAGCTGCTGCAGGCCCTTCAGAAGGATGGGCGCGGCACTCTGTTTCCCGACAAATCCAACGATTCCGCACATACTTTCAGTTTCCTCATTTTTCGCAAATACATCATTTCAATGAAATTCAACTGACCTGGTTAAATGCCCAAAGGAAATCAAAATAAGTTTATGAGGCAGCTTTGCCGCCTCATAAACACCCTGAGCCGAGCATCGCGACACGCGGGAAGCATGTGACGCTCCAAGCTTGCAGCGAAGCCTCGCGCCGACCAAAGCGGCAAAAATTCGCTGCGATACGTGCGAGTTCTCAATTGCGAAAAGAGTTTCGCATTTGTCTGTTATACGCCAAACAGCAGATCACCATAAGTCGGGATCGGCCAATAGGATGCGGCCGTGAGCGTCTCCGCCTTGTCGCAGAGCGTGCGCAGCGCGTCCATCCTTCCCAGAAGCTCGTCCCGGATGAAGAAAGCCTGTGTTGTGATATCTTCACCGTTGCAATTTTCAATACTCTTCTCCAGCGCCTCAATGGCCGCATCGATCTCATCGGCAAGGCCGGAGAGCTTTTCCAGCAGCTTGGTTTCCGCCCGGCAGGGCAGTACAGCCACGGCCTTTTTCTTCTCGCTGATTCCGGAAGCCAGGTCTCCGGTGAAGCGCAGAACAGCGGGCAGGATCTCTTTCTTGGCCATGTCCGCCATGGTCAGCGCCTCGATGCGCACCGTGCGCACATAGTTTTCCATGGTGATCTCATAACGGGAACGGATCTCCGCCTCGGAGAATATCCGATGGTGCTGCAGCATCTCCATGTTCTCCGGCACCAGCACCATCTGCAGCGCATCCGGCGTCGTGCGCAGGTTCAGAAGTCCGCGCTCCTCGGTTGCCTCCTTGATCCAGGCGTCGTCATAGCCGTTCCCGTTGAACAGGATCCGCTTGTGCGCCTTGATGTTTTCACGGATCAGCTCGTGCAGGCAGGTGTCAAAGTCCCCTGTGCAGCCCTCCAGTTCATCTGCGAACTGCCGCAGCGCCTCCGCTACGGCGGCGTTGATCATGATGTTCGCACAGGAAATGGAATCGTTGGAGCCCACCATGCGGAACTCGAATTTATTCCCGGTAAAGGCAAAGGGCGAGGTGCGGTTGCGATCCGTCACGTCCCGGTTGAAGCGGGGCAGTACGTCGGCGCCCAGGCGGATCCTTTGCTTCTCCGTTCCGGCGTAAGGGCTGTCGGTCTCGATGGCGTCCAGTACGGCGCTCAGCTCGTCCCCGAGGAAGATGGAAATGACGGCCGGCGGCGCTTCGTTGGCGCCGAGACGGTGATCATTCCCGGCGGAGGCCACACTCAGGCGCAGCAGCCCCTGATACTCATCCACCGCCTTGATGACCGCCACCAGGAAGAGCAGAAACTGCGCGTTTTCATAGGGAGTGTCTCCGGGGCTCAGGAGATTGACGCCGGTATTCGTGGACATGGACCAGTTGTTGTGTTTGCCGCTGCCATTGACGCCCGCAAAGGGCTTTTCATGCAGCAGACACACGAGCCCGTGCCTGCGGGCGACTTTCTTCATGATTTCCATGGTGAGCTGGTTGTGATCCGCCGCGACGTTGGTCACGGTGAAGATCGGCGCCAGCTCGTGCTGACAGGGCGCCACCTCGTTGTGCTCGGTCTTGGCATAGATGCCGAGCTTCCAGAGCTCTTCGTTCAGCTCTTCCATGAAGGCCTTGACCCGGGGCTTGATGGCGCCGAAATAGTGATCCTCCAGTTCCTGGCCCTTGGGCGGCTTCGCGCCGAAGAGGGTGCGCCCGGTGTAGATCAGGTCCTTTCGTTTGAGGTACATGTCCCGGTCCACCAGGAAGTACTCCTGCTCCGGGCCGACGTTCGTCACGACCCGCTGTACCTCATGATTTCCGAACAGGTGGAGCACCCGCAGCGCCTGGCGGTTCAGAGCCTCCATCGAACGCAGCAGCGGCGTTTTTTTGTCCAGCGCCTGCCCGCCGTAGCTGCAGAACGCCGTAGGGATGCACAGCGTATCGTTTTTAATGAAGGCATAGCTGGTCGGGTCCCACGCCGTATAGCCCCG
>JAFXTM010000017.1 GCA_017535865.1 Oscillospiraceae bacterium | reverse complement strand
TCGGGACCGGCGTGGGCGCGACCAGCGCGCTGGTGGCTTTGCGGATCCCGCAGCCGCCCAGGATCAGCAGGGCCAGCGTCAGGCAGAGCAGCAGACACAGTTTCTTTTTCATGGCGTCTTCCTCGCATTTCTCTTTTAATATGTAAGTTGAGTGTATTATAGCATTCTTTTTCCCGTTTTTCAATCCGCCCGCGGCTTTTTCCGGCAAAGGCCGGGCGGCGAACGCAGCCGCCGGAAGCGCGCCCCTTTTCCGGCGCGTACGAACGAAAGGAGCAGAAAACAGCATGGATTACCGGATCATCGACAAGGAACACTATTACCGCAAGGGCGTCTATCGCCACTTCACCGAGGACTGCAAAAGCTCTCTGTCCATCACGGCGCGGATCGACGTGACCGCGCTCGCGGCCTTCTCCCGGCAGAGCGGCACCAAGTTCTCCCTCAACTTTCTCTATCTTCTCTCAAAGGCGCTCAACTCCCGCGACGACTATCGGATGGCCTATCTCTGGCAGAGCGACGAGCTCATCTGCTACGATGTGATCCACCCCACGCAGTATGTTTTTCACGAGGACACGGAGACCTGCACGCCCGTCTACACGCGCTACGACCCGGACTATGAGACCTTCTACCGCGGGGCGCTGGCGGATCTCGAGCGCGGCAAACAGAGCCGGGAATACGGGCTTGACGCGGCGGGCCATCCCAACTGGTTCGACGCGTCCTATCTCCCCTGGCTGAGCTACGACGCGATGCACGTCGAGCTCCCGGACGGCTATCTGTACTTCCTGCCGATCGTCAACTGGAGCCGCTGGCGCGAGGAGAACGGCCGCCTTCTCATGCCCGTGACCGTGCGGCTCAATCACGCCGTCGCCGACGGCTATCTGGTGGCGAACGTGTTTCGGCTCCTCGAGCGTGAGATCGGCGCGATACCGCCGGCGGGAGACGGAATCCCGTTTGACAAGAGGGGTCGGAATGGGGTAGAATAAGAAATGCCCAATTATGGAATAATCGAGGTGCGTTATGTACAGAGTAGTAACCAAGCGTTTTCTCAACGACGCGAAGACGATCTGCTATTTTGAGATCGAGGCGCCGCTGATCGCCCGTCACGCCCAGGCCGGTCAGTTCGTGGTCTTCCGGCTCGACGAGCAGGGCGAGCGCGTGCCCGTCTCCGTCGCCGGCTACGACCGGGAAAAGGGCACCGTCTCCGTCATGGTGCAGGCCGCGGGCCGCACGACCAAGATGCTCCACACCGTGGAGCAGGGCGACGTGATCTCCGACATCGTCGGACCGCTCGGCAAGGCCACCGAGATGGAGGGCCTCAAGAAGGTCTGCGTGGTCGGCGGCGGCGTCGGCTGCGCGATCGCCTACCCCATCGCCAAGGAGATGCACGAGAAGGGCATCGACGTGACCTTCATCGCGGGCTTCCGCTCGGCGGACATCGTGATCCTGAAGGACGAGCTCAAGGCCGCCTCCGACAAGCTCATCATCTGCACCGACGACGGCACCTACGGCGAGAAGGGCTTTACCACGGTCTACCTGAAGCAGGAGATCGAGGCGAACATCGCCGAAGGCAAGCCCCAGTTTGACCGCGTCATCGCCATCGGGCCCGACATCATGATGAAGTTCCTGGCCGACGTCACCCGCCCCTACGGCATCAGCACCATCATCTCCCTCGACCCGATCATGGTCGACGGCACCGGCATGTGCGGCTGCTGCCGCGTGATCGTGGACGGCGAGACGAAGTTCGCCTGCGTCGACGGGCCGGACTTCGACGCGCACAAGGTCGATTTCGACTCGCTCATCAAGCGCGCCGCTTTCTATGAGGCCGAGCAGGCCGAGGCCGACAAGCACATCTGCCGCATGACAGGAGGTAAACGCAATGGCTAATCTGAAGCTCAACACGAGCATGACCAAGAACCCCATGCCCGAGCAGGACCCGGTCGTCCGGGCGGGCAACTTCGACGAGGTCGCGCTGGGCTACGACGCGGAGACCGCCATGAAAGAGGCGCAGCGCTGCCTCGACTGCAAGAACGCCCCCTGCCGCAGCGGCTGCCCCGTGGCCGTGAAGATCCCGCGCTTTCTCGAGAAGGTGCGCGACGGCGACTTCGACGCCGCCTACGACATCATCACCTCCACCAACTCCCTGCCCGCCGTCTGCGGCCGCGTCTGCCCGCAGGAGAAGCAGTGCGAGTCCAAATGCGTGCGCGGCATCAAGGGCGAGAGCGTCGGCATCGGCCGCCTCGAGCGCTTCGTCGCCGACTGGCACATGGCCAAGGAAAACCTGCCCGACCCCGCCGCCCCGGCGTCCAACGGCCATCGCGTCGCGGTCATCGGCTCCGGCCCCGCGGGCCTGACCTGCGCGGGCGACCTGCGCAAGCTCGGCTACGACGTGACGATCTACGAGGCCTTCCACAAGTCCGGCGGCGTGCTGGTCTACGGCATCCCGCAGTTCCGTCTGCCGAAGGAGATCGTGGCCGCCGAGATCGCGAACCTCCAGAAGATGGGCGTCAAGATCGTCAACAACGCCATCATCGGCAAGTCCATCACCGTGGACGAGCTCTTCGCCGACGGCTACGAGGCCGTGTTCATCGGCTCCGGCGCGGGCCTGCCGCAGTTCCTGCACATCCCGGGCGAGAACCTGCTCGGCGTCTATTCCGCCAATGAGCTGCTCACCCGCACCAACCTCATGAAGGCCTACCGCGACGATTACGAC
Source organism: Oscillospiraceae bacterium (assembly GCA_017535865.1). Taxonomy (GTDB): domain Bacteria; phylum Bacillota; class Clostridia; order Oscillospirales; family Oscillospiraceae; genus Limivicinus. The sequence goes on along the minus strand of JAFXTM010000017.1, from coordinate 13,298 downwards.
ACCCCGATCAAGAAGTTCAACCGGGTCGCCGTCGTCGGCGCGGGCAACGTCGCGATGGACGCGGCGCGCGTCTCCAAGCGTCTGGGCGCGGAGCATGTGTATATCGTCTACCGCCGCGGCGCGGACGAGCTGCCCGCCCGCAAGGAGGAGGTCGAGCACGCCGAGGCCGAGGGCATCGAGTTCAAGCTGCTCAACAACCCCTGCGCGATCCACGGCGACGAGAGCGGTCACGTGACCGGCATCGAGTGCATCCGGCAGGAGCTGGGCGAGCCCGACGAGAAGGGCCGCCGCAAGCCCGTCCCCGTGAAGGATTCCAACTGGATCCTCGACGTGGACACGGTCGTCATCGCCATCGGCACCAGCCCCAACCCGCTGATCCGCAACACTACCCAGGGTCTGAGCTTCACCAGGAAGGGCGGCATCGAGGCCGACGAGGGCGGCGTGACCTCCCGCGAGGGCGTGTTCGCCGGCGGCGACGCGGTCACCGGCTCCGCCACGGTCATCCTCGCCATGGGCGCGGGCAAGGCCGGCGCGAAGAGCATCGACGCGTATATCAGGAGCAAGAAGGCCTGATTGTATTCTTCTTTCCAAGCCTGCTTCGGGAAACAGTTTTTTGAAAGGGAACCCATATGGAGCTTTATCACGGCGTTCGTTCTCCCAGGCTGAAAAGGGATTGGCGCTTCGGCCTCGCCGTCGGCACGGCGGTGCTGCTGATCCTGCTTGTCACAGTCCCCCTGTTCTTCTCCGCACGGCTTTTCTATCGGCACCATGGCTTTGTCCGGGATCTGTCGTCGGCGCTCGTCCATAGCCAGACGCTGACCGCTGCCTATGGGGAGGAGCGCTGGAACGTGTCCGCCGGCAGTGCAAGCCGCCTCTTTACCCTCCTCGTGGACGCCGGCGCCGGGCGTCCGGACAGACGGCCTCCCGCCGGCAAGGAATTGTCGCTGGATCTGGGCGGCGGCATTTGTCTGTCCCTGTGGCCGCTCGTGTCCGCAGACGAGCCGGGTGTATGGATCTCTTTCACGCGTTCCGACGGCTCCGTGTTCACCTATTCGACCGAAAAGCTGCAGTTTGATCGGCTGCTCGCCCTCCTTCGGAGCTGACGATAAGATCAGGCTGAAACACGATCCTGCAGAAATACGGAAGCAGGCTCCCCGAACAGGGGAGCCTGCTTTCCTGTGCCATATGCGCTTTTATTCGCCCGCGTAGGGCCAGACGGCGTCCTTCGCCTCCGCGACGAAGAGCTGCACGGAGCGGTTCTCCGTACCGGGATTCCAGGCCAGGGAGTAGTCCATCCGGCAAACGGCCGCGTCGTACTCCACATAGCGCAGCGCGCTGTTCTCCCGTTCGAAGGAGCGCGGGATCGAGGCCAGACCCTGCGCGGCGGCGGCCATGGCGAGCGTCGTGTCCGCCTGGTCGAAAAAGCGGAAGACCTCCCGCGGCAGCCCCGAGCGGTAGAGGTGGTCGATGATCTCCGTCATGCAGTCGGAGGGGTGGTTGTTCATCAGGATCGTCTCCCCCGCCAGGTCCTCGACCCGGACGCTCGTCCGGCCCGCCAGCGGGTGCTGGGCCGCGACGGCGAAGCTCGTCCTCTCCTGAAAGAGCGGGACCGAGGACAGGCTCCTGCGGTTTTTCAGCTCCGAGGTCTCGAGGAAGGCTAGGTCCAGCGCGCCGAACTCGAGGTAATCCGCGAGCTCCCGCCACTGCTGCTGGAGGATGGCCACGCCGATCTCCGGGTGGCGTTCGGAGAAATCCGCGATGAAGCGGTTGGTCCCCGCCCAGTTCACCGGCCCGTGGAAGCCGATGGTCAGGCACTGCTTGCCGTAGGCGCAGGCGCGCGCGTTCTCGAGGAGACGGTGATAGCTGTCGAAGATGCGCACGAAGCCGTCGCGCATCACGCGCCCGGCCTCGGTCAGCGCGACGCCGCCGTGCGCGCGCTCGAAGAGCGAGAACTGCAGTTCCTTCTCCAGCTCGCGGATCTGGAAGGACATGGCCGGCTGCGTGATGCTCATCCGCTCCGCCGCCCGCGTCAGGTTCCCGAGCTCCGCCGCCTTGAGAAAGCATTCGATGCGGAACATATCCATAGGCGCACCTCCCTTTGCCGAATGGGCTCCGGAAATATGATAAAAAAATTTTATCACACTTTCCGGCAAAGCGCAAGCGCTCCGTCCCCGAAGGGACGGAGCGCTTGTCGGTTTTGTGAAAGCTTTCCGTCAGACCGCGCGGCTTACTTCTTGTTGCCGAAGAGGCCGCGGATGATGGAGCTCGACCCGGAGCGCATCACGGAGGTCAGCGCGTTCGTGGCGGCGCGCTTGGCGATGGTGGCGGCGCTGGTCGTCTTGCCGCCGGTGACGGCGTTGATGACGTTGCGGCCCACGGCGGTCGCGATCGAGGACGCGGCGACCGTGGCGGCCTTCTTCGCGGTGGCCTTTTTCTTCTCGGCTTCCTTCTGAGCGGCCTTTTCGGCGGCGGCGGCTTCCTTGGCGGCGGCCTTCTCCGCGGCGGCGGCCTCCTTCTCGGCGGCCTTCGCGGCGGCGGCCTCTTCCTTCAGGCGCTGACGCTCGGCCTCAGCCTCCTCCTTCAGGCGCTGCTTCTCGGCAGCCTCGGCCTCGGCCTCCTCGATGCGCCGGCGCTCCAGCTCCTCGTTGGCGCGGATCAGCACCTCATAGGCGGACTCGCGGTCCACGCTCTCGCGGTACTTGAGATCGAACTCGTCGGTCGCGATGATCGTCCTGATCTTGTCGGCGTCGGCCTGGCCCATCTTGCTCTGGGGCGGCAGGATGAACGCGCGCTCCACGGGCACGGGCACGCCCTCCTCGTCGAGGAAGCTCACCAGCGCCTCGCCCACGCCGAGCTCGGTCAGCGCGGTCTCAGTGTCGAAGCCGGGGTTCACGCGGAAGGCCTTCGCCGCGGCGCGGACGGCCTTCTGCTCGGCCGGCGTATAGGCGCGCAGCGCGTGCTGGACGCGGTTGGAGAGCTGCGCGAGGACCTCGTTCGGGATGTCCGACGGGCTCTGCGTGATGAAGTAGACGCCGACGCCCTTGGAGCGGATCAGCTTCACGACCTGGATGATCTTCTGCACCAGGGCCTTGGGCGCGTCGTTGAAGAGCAGATGCGCCTCGTCGAAGAAGTAGATCATGCGCGGCTTGGGCAGATCGCCCACCTCGGGCAGCTTCTCATAGAGCTCGGTCAGCATCCACAGCAGGAAGGTGGAGTAGACCTTCGGGCTCTGGATCAGGCGCTGGCTGGAGAGGATGTTGATGAAGCCGCGGCCGTTGGGGCCGGTGCGCATCCAGTCGCGGATATCGAGCTCGGGCTCGCCGAAGAACAGCTCGCCGCCCTCGGCCTCAAAGGCCAGCAGCGCGCGCTGGATCGCGCCGACGCTCGCGGCGGAGACGTTGCCGTACATGGTGGTGAACTCGGCGCGGTTCTCGCCCACGAACTGCAGCATCGCGCGCAGGTCCTTCAGATCGAGCAGCAGCAGACCGTGCTCGTCCGCGATCTTGAAAGCGATGTTCAGCACGCCCGTCTGGATCTCGGTCAGGTTGAGCAGGCGGCCCAGCAGGGTCGGTCCCATCTCGGACACGGTCACGCGCACGGGATGCCCGACCTCGCCGAAGATGTCCCAGAAGCGGGTGGGATAGCCCCGATACTCGAAGCCCTCGAGGCCGAAGCGCTCGATGCGGGCCCGCATATCCTCGCTGTCGACGCCGGGGACGCACATGCCGGACAGGTCGCCCTTGATGTCGGCCAGGAACACGGGCACGCCCATATCGGAGAAGGACTCCGCCATGACCTTCATGGTCACGGTCTTGCCGGTGCCGGTCGCGCCGGCGATCAGGCCGTGCCGGTTCGCCATCTGCGGCAGCAGAAACAGGTTTTTATCGGATTGCGCAAGCCAGATCTTTTCCTCGCTGTACATGAATGGAACCCCCCTGAAAATATAGTTATTCTTTTGCTTTTTCCGGATCGCCGGATCCGCCCGCGGCGCGGCCGCGCGGCGTCTCGGCGCTATATATGGGTATTATAGCACAGCTTTTTTTCCGACACAATATGTATATGCACGTTTTTTTATCGGGGCGGCGCGACCGCAATATCCTGTGCCTGCGCCGCGCGGGAGAAGAGAAAAATGTTTTTTGGACTTTTCTCATTCTGCGTATTGAGGCGGGGAGAAAAATATGGTATTCTAAACAAAACAGAAAGCGTTGCATCCCCCTGATGCAAACAGAAAGAGGGCTGCTTTTTGAAAAATCGTCTCATCTCCGCCGCGATCATGCTCAGCGTCACCTTCGCCTGCGTACTGCTGTCCACCGTCAGCCGCGTGCTCTTCCTGGGCGCGCTCGGGATCCTCGCCTGCTACGAGCTGAGCCGTCAGCTCGAGGGCATACAGGTATACTGCTGCGCGTGGGTCATGTACGTCTACGTCGCCTCGCAGGCGGGGCTGGCGCTCCTGCAGGCGCGGCCCATGGCCTATCTGGTGAGCTTCCTGCTCGCGATCTATCTCGCCATGTTCTCCGGCATCCTGCACCGGAAGGTCTCCGGCAGGGGCGCGCTGGACACGATAGCCGGGCTCGGCTACCCGGCCTTCCTCTTCGCGATCCTGCTGATGATCTCCGTGAGCGGCATCTGGCTGCAGACGCTCACGCTCGGCTGCGTCTCCTCCTGGATCTGCGACAGCGCCGCGCTCTTCGGCGGCACGGCCTTTGGCAAGCACAAGCTCGCCCCGCACGTCTCGCCCAAAAAGACCGTCGAGGGCGCCGTCTGCGGCGCGCTGGCCTCGATCCCCGCCGGGGCCCTGCTGGCCCTGCTGCCCTTTATGAACGGCGTGAGCGTCCCGCTCGGGATCGTCACGGCGCTCATCGCCTCCACGCTCGGGCAGGTCGGCGATCTGGCCGAATCGCTCATCAAGCGCATGATCGGCATCAAGGATTTCAGCGACCTGATCCCCGGCCACGGCGGGATCTTCGACCGCGTGGACAGCCTGCTCTTCGCGATCCCCGCCGCCTTCGTGTGCCTCTACGTCGCGGGCGTGACCTGAGGCGGACGAAACAGACCCGCCCCGGCATGCAAAACGGATTGCCACACCAGTGACGTCGGTCACTGATTCGCAATGACAGGTTTTTTGCATGCCGGGGCGGGTCTGTCTATACGATCCCGAAGAGGCGTTTGCCGTTCTCAAGGCTCGCGGCGGCCACGTCCTCCGGGCGCAGGCCCAGGTGCTCCGCGATCGCCTCGACGATGTAGCGGAGGTTCCGCGAGTCGTTGCGCTTGCCGCGGTTCGGCACGGGCGAGAGATAGGGGCTGTCCGTCTCGATCAGCAGGCGGTCCAGCGGGCAGATTTCCAGCACCTCCCGAACGCGGCGGGCGTTCTTGTAGGTCACGGGGCCGTCGAAGCCGAGATACCAGCCCCGCCTGAGCAGCTCCTTCGCCATCTCCGCGCTGCCGGAGAAGCAGTGGAACACGCCCCGCAGCGTCGGGTAGTCCCGGACGATGTCCAGGCAGTCGCCGTGGGCCTCCCGGTCGTGGACGACAACGGGCTTGTCGAGCTCGAGCGCGAGCAGAAGCTGCCGCCGGAACAGGAGCTGCTGCTCCGCCTTGTGCGCCGCGTCCCAGTAGTAGTCGAGGCCGATCTCCCCGATGGCGGCGCAGCGCGGATGCTCGGCCAGCTCCGCGATCTCCGCGAGCGCCTCGGGCGTGCTGTCCTGCAGCTCCTCGGGGTGGATGCCCACCGCGGCGCGGACAAAGGGAAAGCGCTCCGCGAGCGCCAGCGCGGCGCGGCTGCTCGCGCGGTCGCAGCCCGGGTCCAGGATCCAGTCCACCCCCGCGGCGTGCACCGCCTCCAGCAGCGCCTCGCGGTCGCCGTCAAAGGCCTTGTCGTCATAATGCGCGTGCGTGTCGAAATACACGGCGAGATCCTCCCCTTCTTCTTTTCTCGCCAACAGTATACGGCAGGACGCCGTCGAAAACAAGAGAAAACCGACGCCCTCGCGGGCGTCGGTTTTCGGTTTCGGCCCTGTTTACTTGATCTCGAGGCGGCGGCTGGCGGGAACCGTCTCGACCTTCTTGGGCAGCTCGAGGGTCAGGATGCCGTCGGTGTAGGCGGCGCTGATCTTGTCCACGTCGATGCCGGACACGTCGAAGCTGCGGCTGTAGGAGCCGTACACGCGCTCGCGCTTGACGAAGTTGGGCTTCTTCTCGTCCTTGCTCTCGTGGCGCTCGGCGCTGATGGTCAGGCAGTCGTTCTCGATGTCGATCTTGATGTCGTCCTTCTTGAAGCCGGGCAGCTCCGCCTCAAGCTTGAAGCTGTCGCCGGTGTCGGTGACGTCGGTGCGGAAGGAGAAGACCGCGGGCTGCTGGCTGCCGAAGAAGGCGCGCTCCATCTCGTCGAAGGCCCGGAAAGGATCGTACACGGAGACGCGATGACTGCGGCGATCAAAAGGAATCAGTTCGAACATGATATATACCTCCATTTTATATTATTCTCATTATTTTGATGAAACATTCATTTCTTTCGCTTCATCGTGTATATAAAATAACATACAAATGTGAACAAATACAGCAGAAATTATGAACAGACTGTGAATATTAGCACTCTTTCTTTTCGAGTGCTAATTTCAGGACGAAGAGAACGGGCGATCCGCGGACCGCCCGTTGTTCGTCATAATGTGATTCCGTAAAGCGGGAGGGGCCGGGCGCTCTCACAGCGCGATGGGGACCGCGTCGGCTTCGATCGGGCAGGTATAGCCCTCGGCCGCGCGCTCGGCAAATTCCGCCTTTGCCGCCGCGAGCAGCGCGGGATCGCTCAGCAGGTCGATCGCCGTGGCCGCGAGGACCTTGCCCGCGAGCAGCATGCCCTTGTGGGCGAGGCCGCTCTTGCCGCAGGCCACGATCTGCCACGAGTGGCCGGGCACGCCCGCGGGCCAGCAGACCGCCTCGATCTGCGAGGTCGGGGTGAGCCAGCTCACGTCGCCCACGTCCGTGCTGCCGGGCAGGAAGGCGTCGCTCGACCAGAGCGGCGGGATGAAATCGTGGAGGACCTTCGTACCGTTTTCGCTGAGCTCGCGCCAGCGCTTTGTGATCGCCGGATCGCCGATCAGCCCCTCGACGCCGCGGACCCGGCTCTCGGGATAGCTCGCCCTGATCGCCGCGGCGAGGGCGTAGTCCGCCTCGTCGTAGGCCGGGACGCCGACAGCGCAGAGATTGTCGTACAGCGCCTTTTCGATCGTGAAGTTCGGCAGGAGATCCGCCGTGCCGTCGATGAACACGCGCTCGAAGCTCGTCCCCGTCATGAGCGCCGCGCCCCTGGCGATGTCGTCCACGCGCTTCTGGAGCGCGACGGCGTCCTTCACCCGGTTCGCGCGCACCATGTACAGCACGTCCGCCTTCGCCTGCACGACGTTCGGCGAGACGCCGCCCGTGTTGGTGATGGCGTAGTGGATGCGGCAGTCGGGCGTCATGTGCTCGCGCAGGAACTGCACCCCCACGTTCATGAGCTCCACCGCGTCGAGCGCGCTGCGGCCGTGGAAGGGGTCGCCCGCCGCGTGGGCCGGGACGCCGGAGAATTTGTAGAGCACCTGCGTGCAGGCGTTGTTGGTGCCGGTCATGGTGTGGTTCACATCGGAGGGGTGCCAGCTGATCGCCGCGTCGAGCTGCTTCCACAGGCCCTCGCGGGCCATGTAGGCCTTGCCCGCGCCGCCCTCCTCGCCGGGACAGCCGAAGAAGATCACGGTGCCGGGCGCGCCGGTCTTCTCGAGCCAGTCCTTCACCGCCGCGGCCGCCGCGAGCGAGCCCGCGCCGAGCAGGTTGTGGCCGCAGCCGTGGCCCGCGCCGCCGGGCGTCACCGGATCGGGCGCGGTCGCGCCGGCCTTCTGGCTCAGGCCGCTCAGCGCGTCGAATTCGCCGAGGATGCCGATCACCGGGCGGCCACTGCCGAAGCTGCCGCAGAAGGCCGTCTCGATGCCGCAGAGCTTCTCGGTCACGGCGAAGCCGAGCTCGCGCAGCTTCTCACAGTAGAGCGCAGCCGCGTGATGCTCCTTCAGGCTCAGCTCGGGATGGTCCCAGATGTCGTCGGCCACAGCCTCGAAATACGGGGCGTTCGCGTCAACGAAGGCGCAGGCCGCCCGCTTGTTTGCGTCCACGGACATGATCCTTTCTCCTTTTCCAAAAAAAGCCGCCGAGCGCGCCGTCCGTCATGGCGCGCCGGTGTGCGCACCGGCCCGGAATGACGCGCGCGGGCGCTCCGCGGCGGAGGTCCTCACAGCACCTTCGAGAGAAAGTCCTGCAGGCGCGGGTTCTGCGGATGGGCGAAGAGCTCGGCGGGAGAGTTCTCCTCGAGGATCTTCCCCTCGTCCATGAAGATGACGCGGTTGCCCACCTCGCGGGCAAAGCCCATCTCGTGCGTGACGACCACCATCGTCATCCCCTGCTTGGCCAGGCGCTTCATAACGTCCAGCACCTCGCCCACCATCTCGGGGTCGAGGGCGGAGGTCGGCTCGTCGAAGAGCATCACGTCCGGCTCCATGGCGAGCGCGCGCACGATCGCGACGCGCTGCTTCTGGCCGCCGGAGAGCTGGATGGGATAGGCGTCGGCGCGGTCGCCGAGCCCGACGCGCTCGAGCAGCTCGCGCGCCTTCCGCTCCGCCTCGGCCTGCGGCACGCCCTTGACCTTTATGGGGGCCAGGGTCATGTTCTGCAGGATGGTTTTATGCGGGAAGAGGTTGAAGTGCTGGAAGACCATGCCCATCTTCTGCCGGTGCTTGTCGATATCCAGCTTCTTGCCGTCGTGGCCGCGCTTCTTCGTGATGTCCACGCCCTCGAACACGATGGAGCCCGCGGTCGGCACCTCGAGCAGGTTCAGCGAGCGCAGGAAGGTGGACTTGCCGGAGCCGGAGGGCCCGATGATGACCATCACGTCTCCCCTGTTCACGTCCACGCTCACGCCGTCGAGCGCCTTGATGGCGCCGTTGTTGTAGTATTTCTTCAGGTCCCGGACCTGAATCAGCTTATCGGACGTCGCCACGGCGCATCCTCCTTTCAAACATGCCCAGCAGCTTCGAGAGCACGAAGGTCAGCACGAAGTACACCACCGCCACCATGATGAGCGGCTCCATGGTCAGATAGGTCGTGCCCTTGATGAGCAGCACCTGGGTCATCAGATCCCCGATGAAGAAGGTGGAGGCGAGCGAGGTGTCCTTGATGATCATGATGAACTCGTTGCCGAGGGCCGGCAGGATGTTCTTGATCGCCTGCGGCAGGATGATCTGCGTCATGGTCAGCCGCTGGCTCAGGCCCAGGGAGCGGGCCGCCTCCGTCTGGCCGATGTCCACCGCCTGGATGCCCGAGCGGATGATCTCCGAGACGTAGGCCGCGCTGTTGCAGGTCAGCGCGATCGCGACGCAGAGATACTGCTTGCGGTTCAGGAACGGGATGAGCTGCGGCAGCGCGAAATAGAACAGATAGAGCTGCAGCAGCATCGGCGTGCCGCGGATGATCTCGGTGTAGATCGCGGCGATCCAGCGGAAGGGCGGGAACTTCGACATGCGCAGCAGCGCGATCAGCGAGCCCAGGATCGCGCCGACCGCGACGGTGATCGCCGCGAGCGAGAGCGTGTATCCCATGCCGGTGATCAGGAATTTGTCCCAGTACTTGATCGTGAGCTTGACGATGTTCTGGCCGATGGTCACAAAATTCATACTATCCTCTTTCCGTACGGAACGGGGCGCTCCGTGCGGGGCGCCCCGAACTTTCCATGTGCTTTTTCAGGCGGGAGGCTGTGGGATCAGGCGGCGGGCGCTTCCTCGGCGGGAGCCTCGTCCTCGATGCTCACCTCGGTCGCGGTCTCCAGACCGGCGGCGATCTTCGCCTCGTCGTACCAGGGGCCGTAGTAGCCGTTGGCATAGGCCTCGGCCAGCGCCTCGTTCACGGCGGCGCACAGGGCAACGTCGCCCTTGTGCATCATGATGACGTTGGCCTCGTAGGCGGCGTCGACCTCAAACTCCCAGGAGCACTTCACCAGGCCCTCGTTGTTGGCCATGATCGCGTCCGCGTTGCCGGCTGCCACGGCCAGGGCCGCGATGTTGCCGCTCTGCAGCTCCATCACGCCGACGCCGATCTCACCGATGGTGTAGAGCTTCGCGTCGGGCAGCTGCTCCTCGACGAGCATCTGCTGCAGGGAGGCGTTCTGCGCGCCGACGTCCACGCCCGCGAAGTCCTCGGGCTTGGTGTACTTCTCGGCGTCCTCGGCCTTGATGAGCAGGACCTGCTCGGTCTCGTTGTCGCCGGCGTAGTAGTAGTCGCTCAGCTCAAAGTTCTCGGCACGGGTCTCGGTCCAGGAGTAGCCGGAGATGGACATGTCCACCGCGTCCATCGCGACGGCGGTCTGGCAGGCGTCGAAGCTCATGGCCTGGATCTCCAGCTCCACGCCGAGGTACTCGGCGATGTACTTGGCCAGGGTCACGTCAAAGCCGACGTACTGGTCCTGCCCCTCCTTGGAGGAGTCGACGAATTCCATCGGAGCAAAGTCGGGAGACAGCGCGACGGTCAGCACGCCGGCCTCCTTGATCGCGTCCAGCTCGTTCTTCTCCCCGGCGGCGAAAGCGGTGCAGCCGAGCGCCAGGAGCATAACCAGTGCGAGCGCCATGCAGATGATCTTTTTCATATTTATTCCCTCACATTCGTCAGATTTGATAAAACATCCTTTGGACGATTGTGAGTTTAGCACAAGGCGTGGGAGCTGTCAAGGGTTTTTTGCAAATTTATTCGTTTTGAATAAAATAAACTCCCCGAATATTCATCTATTTGGCGATTATTCGGGGAATAAATGAATATTCAATGAATATTCCGCATACCAAGCAGGCTGCAGAGCCCGAAGACGAGGAGGTTCGCGATCACGATGCTCGCGCCGGTGGGGGTCGAGAGGAAGTACGAGGCGACGAGCCCGGCCAGGAAGCAGCCCACCGAGACGCAGGCCGCGCAGAGGATCACGCTGCGGAAGCTGCGGCAGACGCGCATGGCCGAGAGCGCCGGGAAGATGATGAGGCTCGAGATGAGCAGCGCCCCCATCATGCGCATGCCGAGCACGACGGTCACGGCGGTGAGCACCGCGAGCAGCGTGTTGTAGCGGGCGGCGCGCGTGCCGGTGGCGCGGGCGAAGCTCTCGTCGAAGGTGACGGCGAAGAGCCGCGGGTAGAAAGCCGCGAAGAGCAGCAGCACCGCGAGCGAGAGCAGCACGCTCAGGATCGCGTCGGAGCGGCTCAGGGAGAGGACGCTGCCGAACATGTAGCTCGAGACCTCGGTGTTCATGCCCGTGGTGAGCGAGACGCTGATCACGCCGACGGCCAGCGCGCTCGAGGAGACGAGGGCGATCAGCGCGTCGCCCTTCAGGCGGCTCGACTGCGACATGCGCAGCAGCAGGATCGCCGCGAGCACCACGACCGGCACCGCCGCCGCGAGCGGCGCGAGGTGGAAGGCCGAGGCCACGGCCAGCGCGCCGAAGCCCACGTGGCTCAGCCCGTCGCCGATCATCGAGTAGCGCTTGAGCACGAGCGAGACGCCGAGCAGCGCCGCGCACAGGCTCACCAGCACGCCCACGATCAGGGCGCGCTGCATGAAGTGGTAAGAAAACATCCGCGCAAGCTCGCTCATAGCCGGCTCCCTCCCAGGAAGCGCCGCGCCGGGGCGCTCTCCTTATAGTCCGCGGCCGTGCCGAAATAGAGCTGGCGCTGCCCCAGGTGCAGGATGTGCGTGGCGTAGCGGACGGCGGCGTGGATGTCGTGCGAGACCATGACGACGGTGATGCTGTCGCAGAGGTTCACGAGCTTGATGAGGTTGTACATCTCGCCCGTCGCGATCGGATCGAGGCCCGTCACCGGCTCGTCGAGCAGGAGGAGCTTCTTCGTCGCGCAGAGGGCGCGCGCGAGCAGCACGCGCTGCTGCTGGCCGCCGGAGAGCGCCTGATAGCTCGTGTCCGCGAGCTCCTCGATCCCCATGCGCTCCATGTTCATCCGCGCCCGCTCGCGCTCGGCGGGGCCGTAGTGCAGACGCCGCCCCAGGCCGTTGAGGCAGCCCGAGAGCACGACCTCCCGCACGCTCGCGGGGAAGTCCCGCTGCAGCGCGGTCTGCTGCGGCAGGTAGCCGATCTCCGTCGGCTTCAGGCCCTCGCCGAAGACGATGCTCCCGCCGTCGGGCGCCTTGAGCCCGAGCAGGCCCTTGACCAGCGTCGATTTGCCCGAGCCGTTCTCGCCCACGACGCAGAGATAGTCCCCCACCGAGAGCGCGAAGTTCACGCCCTCGAGCACGGTCTTGCCGTCGTAGGCGAAGCTCAGATCCTTTGCCGTTATGATCGCCATTCAGTTCAGCGCCTCCCGCAGGCTGTCCAGATTGCCCCGCATCAACGCCAGATAGCTCGCGCCCTCCCGGAACTGGGCGGCCGTCAGGTTGTGGCAGGTATGGAACAGCAGCTTCCGGCAGCCCGTGTCCTCGCAGATCACGTCCGCCATCTTCTCGTTGGATAACTCGATATGGAACACCGCCGGGAGCTTCTCCTCCCGCACGCGGTCGATCAGGAAAGCGACCGTGCCCGCCGCGGGCTCGGTGTCCTCCGCGCAGCCGGGGAAGGCCGCGAAGTATTCGAGGCCGTATTCCTCGACGAAATAGCGCGCCGGGAAGCGGTCGGCGAAGACCACGGTGCGCCGCGCCGCGCCGTCCACCAGGGCGCGGAAGTCCGCGTCCAGCGCCGCGAGCTCGGCGCAGTACGCCTCGCAGCGGGCGGCGTAATACGAAGCGCCCTCCGGGTCGATCTCCGCGAGGCGCGCGGCGATCGCGCGGCAGATGCGCTGCGCGTTCACGGGCGAGGTCCAGACGTGCTCGTCATACTCCGGGCCCTCGTCCTCCCCGTCCTCTTCTTCACGGATCGCCTGCATGCCCTCCCGGTGTTCCTCCTCAAGGGCATCCACACAGTCGAGCATGACCAGGGTCTCGCGCGGGGCCTCGCCGCCCTCGAGCAGCTCCTCCACCCAGGCCTCGGACTCGCCGCCGTTGCAGATGAAGAGCGCGCAGTCCCGGATGAGCAGCAGGTCGCGGGGCGTGGGCTCGAAGCTGTGCAGCTCCGCCCCGGGCGGGACGATCAGCGTCACGGTCGCGCGCTCCCCGGCGATCCCGGCGGCGAAATCGCAGGCGGGGAAGACCGTCGTCACGATCTGCAGCGGTCCCGCGCCGCGCCGCGCCGGCTCCGCCCCGCAGCCGCAGAGCGCGAGCAGCAGGCCGAGCGATATGATAAGGCAAAGTGCTTTCTTCACGGA
>JAFXTM010000016.1 GCA_017535865.1 Oscillospiraceae bacterium | reverse complement strand
TCGCGGGCTCAGCAATCCGCTCGATACGCCTCGGTGCGGAGAAGCGGCGGCTGTGCGAGAGCGCCTCTGCAGCCGGCTTCCGCAGCCGTTCAAGCGCCTCGACGCCCAGACGACCGAGTAGGTCAGAGGCGAGACTGCCGCCCATGTAGGCGTGGCGGTACTCGTTGCTGTGCAGGCACATGCTAAAAAAGTCCAGCAAGTCCGGCACCACCGCTTCCGCGCCCTCTTCCTCCAGCAGCTCAACCAGATGATTGTTCGCCAGAGGCATATACTTGACCAGGATCTCGCCCACAATGCCAACGCGGGGCTTTACCAGAGTTTCGTCCAGCGGTAGGGCATCGAAGTCCTTCACGATCATTTCGCACAGCTCCCGGATCCCCATGGATCCGGATTCCGCGGCCAGATGCCGGCTGCAGCTCTGCATCCAACGGTCCTTCATGGCCTCGGCACTGCCGGGCACCGCCTCATAAGGCCGCGTCCGGTAGAGGCAGCGCATCAGGACGTCGCCGAGTATGAGCGCCTCCATACACCGGGACAGAAGCGGCAGCGACAGGCGAAAGCCCCCGTTCTTTTCCATCCCGTTCGTGTTTAAGGAGATGACAGGGATGTGCCGGAGTCCGGCCTGCTCCAGCGCACGGCGTATGAAGCTGACATAGTTGCTCGCTCTGCAGCAGCCGCCGGTCTGGCTCATCATGACGGCGAGCCGGTCGGTGTCGTACCTGCCGGAGAGGATCGCCTCCATAAACATGCCGGTAGTGATGATGGAGGGATAGCAGGCGTCGTTGTTCACGAAGCGCAGGCCGGTATCCACGGCAGTGCGGTTGTCCCCGGACAGCAGGACGATGTGATACCCATACTTTTCAAAAACCGGCCGCAGCAGCTCGAAATGCAGCGGGCTCATGCTCGGAGCCAGGATCGTATAGCCCTCGTCGTACATCTGCCTTGTGAAAACGCTGCGCTCATACCGGATGGAGCGCGGCGGTTGCGGCACGATGCCCCGGGCACGGCGGATCTCCATCGCCGCGATCAGGCTGCGGATCCGGATGCGCGCAGAGCCGAGATTGCCGACCTCGTCAATTTTCAGGCAGGTGTAAAGCTTGCCCGCATGCTCGAGGATCTCCTGCACCTGGTCGGTCGTCACCGCATCCAGACCGCAGCCGAAAGAGAAGAGCTGTACAAGCTCAAGGTCCTCCCAGTGGCTGACGAACTCCGCGGCGTTATAAAGGCGGGAATGAAACACCCACTGGTCCACCACCCGCAGCGGGCGTTCCCGGCTCAGGCCGTCAAGCGGGAGGCTGTCCTCCGTGAACACGTCGAGCCCGAAGGAGGCGACAAGCTCCGGGATCCCGTGGTTGATCTCGGGGTCGATGTGGTAGGGCCGCCCCGCGAGCACGATGCCGCGCCTGCCCTCCGCCTGCATCTTTCTGAGGACTCTCCCGCCCTCCGCAGCGATCTCCTCTTTGACCTGCCGTGCTTCCGCCCAGGCGAGGCGGACAGCTTTGCGGGTCTCTGCGGGCGGGATCCCCCACTCCTCCCGGCAGAAATCAGCAAGACGCTTCGACACGGTCTTCTCGTCCGTGAAGGCCATGAACGGGCGGAGATAGCGCAGTTCCCCGGAGGTGACGGCTTCGACGTTGTTCTTCAGGTTCTCCGCGTAGGAGACCACCATCGGGCAGTTGTAATGATTCTGGGCTTCAGGGGTCTCCTGGTATTCATAGAAAACGCAGGGATGGAACACCGTGCGGATCCCCTGCTGATACAGCCACTGGACGTGGCCGTGGGCAAGCTTGGCGGGATAGCACTCGGACTCGGAGGGGATGGATTCCATGCCCAGCTCATAGATGCTGCGGGAAGAGAAGGGCGACAGGACCGTACGGAATCCGAGGCTGCGGAAAAACACCGCCCAGAACGGATAGTTCTCAAACATGTTCAGCACCCGGGGCAGCCCGATGACGCCCCTCGGCGTAGCATCCTCCGCGAGCGGCTCATAGCGGAAGATCCGCTCGCGCTTGTATGCGAAAAGATTGGCTCCCGGGGCGACGCCGTTACGGTTGGAAATCTTTCGTTCACAGCGGTTCCCGCTGACAAAGCTGCTCCCGTCGTCAAAGCGGTTGAGCGTAAGCATGCAGTTGTTCTCACAGCCGCCGCAGCGGGCGGTCTTCGTCGTGACGCGGAGAGAGGCGATCTCCTCCGCCGTGCGCATGGAGGAGACGGGCGACAGGCCGGCGGAAAGCCTTGCTGTATGCCTGTCTCTCGCGATGAGGGCAGCCCCGAAGGCGCCCATGATGCCCGCAATGTCCGGGCAAACCACCTGACGGCCGGAAATTTTTTCAAACGCGCGGAGCACAGCCCGGTTGTAAAAGGTCCCGCCCTGCACGACGACGCGGGAACCGAGCCGGGAAACATCGGCCAGCCGGATCACCTTGAAGAGGGCGTTGCGGATGACCGAATAGGCCAGACCCGCAGAGATGTCAGAAACGGGTGCGCCCTCTTTCTGTGCCTGCTTGACATTGGAGTTCATAAAGACCGTGCAGCGGGTGCCCAGGTCTACGGGCGCTTTCGCAAACAGCGCCTCGTTGGCAAATGCCTCGGCGCTGTAGCCGAGAGATTCCGCGAAATTCTCAAGAAACGAACCGCAGCCGGAGGAACAGGCCTCGTTGAGCATGACCGTGTCCACCATTCCGTTTTTCAGACGGATGCACTTCATGTCCTGACCGCCGATGTCCAGGACGCAGTCCACCTGCGGATCAAAGAAGGCCGCGGCGGTGCTGTGGGCAACGGTCTCCACCTCTCCGTCGTCCAGGCGGAAGGCCGCCTTCAGCAGCGCCTCGCCGTAGCCGGTGGAGCAGCCGGAAGCGATACGGGCCGATGGCGGCAGCGCCCCGTAGAGCTCCGTCATCATGCGGCGGGCAGTCTCCACCGGATTGCCCCCGTTGGAGGCATAGTCAGAGAAGAGAAGGCTCCCGTCCTCAGCGATCAGGGCCAGCTTGGTGGTCGTGGAACCCGCGTCCACGCCGAGGAAGCAGTCGCCGGCATAGTCCGCAAGGGGGCTTCTCCGGACCTTCGCCTGCCCGTGCCGCCGGAGAAACGCGCTGTAATCCTCCTCGCTTTCAAAAAGCGGCTCCATCCTCCTGACCTCAAAGCCGGCGGCATTTTCACTCTGAAGGCGCCTGATCAGCTCCGAGATCCGGAGATGCACAGCCCCGCTGCCGGCGGCCGCGCCTGTGGCGGCAAACAGGTGGGAATGCTCCGGAACGATCACCTGCTCCGGCGTGAGGCGGAGCGTGCGGACAAACGCCTTGCGGAGCTCGCTGAGGTAATGAAGCGGTCCGCCCAGAAAGGCGACGTTTCCGCGGATCGGCTTGCCGCAGGCAAGCCCGGACACCGTCTGGTTTACGACCGACTGAAAAATCGATGCGGCCAGATCCTCCCGGGAGGCGCCCTCGTTGATCAGGGGCTGAATGTCCGATTTGGCAAAGACGCCGCAGCGGGAAGCAATGGTATAGAGCTGGGTGCTGTGCTTTGCGGCCTCGTTCAGC
>JAFXTM010000015.1 GCA_017535865.1 Oscillospiraceae bacterium | reverse complement strand
TCGAAGTCAACTGCGAGACCGACTTCTGCGCCAAGAGCGATCTGTTCAAGCAGTTCGTGAAGGACATCTGCAAGGTCGTGCTGAACGACGATCCCGCCGACGTGGAGGCCCTGCTCCAGTGCAAGTATCCCGGCCGCGAGATGACCGTCGCAGAGATCCTGCCCGAGAAGGTCATGTCCATCGGCGAGAACCTGCAGATCCGCCGCTTCGTCCGCTTCCCCAACCCCGTGAATGTCGCTTATGTCCATGCCGGCGGCACCCATGGCGTGCTCGTGAACCTCGCTGTCGAGGGCGGCATCGACGCCACCGAGATCGGCAAGAACGTCGCCATGCAGATCGCCGCCATGAATCCCAAGTACTGGGACAAGGCCCTGGTCCCCCAGGCCGACATCGACCACGAGCTCCAGGTCCAGGTCGCGCTGATGGACAACGATCCCAAGATGGCCGCAAAGCCCGCCGCCATCAAGGAGAAGATCGCCGCCGGCAAGATCAATGCTTTCTACAAAGAGAGCTGCCTGCTGCAGCAGGACTTCGTCCGCTCCGATCTCTTCTCCGGCTCCGTCGAGGGCTACATTGCCGACGCCGCCAAGAAGCTCGGCGGCAGCGTGAAGTTCGTCAATGCCGTCCACTTCATCAAGGGCGAGGGCATCGAGAAGAAGGAAGAGGACTTCGCCGCTGAGGTCGCCGCCCAGATGAACATGGGTAAGTAAGCCTCTCCGCATACCAGAAATCCAGCCGCCCGCGTGATCTGCACGCGGGCGGCTTTCTCGTTTTCCGACTGCGCTCAGCCGTTTCGCTTCAGATTTCCGATGATCTCCGCGCTGACGCGCGCAAAAGCGGCGCGATCCTCCGCCGAGATGCCGGCAAACGCCATCTCCTCCACCTCGTAAAAGCGGTCTACCACCAGGGCGGCAAGCGTCCGTCCGTATTCGCTCAGATAGATATGGCGGCTGCGGCGGTTGTTCCCCTCTGTCCGACGCTCGATCATGCCCTGCTTCTCCATGCGGTTGAGCAGTACCGTGAGCGAGCCCGGTTCGAGCTGGCAGGCGGCGGCGATCTCCTTCTGGCAGTATCCCTCATGCGATTTCAGATAGGCCAGCACCTTGGGCTGTCCCGTGCTGAGCTCGGTCTGCCCCAGGCCCTCCATCAGCCGGCGGTGCAGCAGTACCTGCATGCACATCATCGTCCCGGTCAATTCTTCCACGGGAATCCCCCCTGCTGTTTGGATTCAAAAAGGCCGCCGGTCGAACCGGCGGCCTTGAAAAGCATTTTACACAATCAATCGCCAAAGGTCAAGACCTGCTGCGTCTTGAGACCGGTAGCGGAGAAGGTGGCAAAGTCCAAAACGGTCAGGCCCTGGGCGTCGGGATAGACCTCGGCGGCCGCGGCGGCGAGCTTGGCCTGCATCTCCTCGCTCACGAACTGGCGGGCATAGCCGGTGTCATAGACGTTCAGGAACCAGGGGGAGGTGACCACGATGCGGGTCGGGACGATCTGGTAGAAGTTCATCGGGGACTGGCAGAGATAGGCGTACAGCGCCTCGTCGTCCATCGCGGCGAGCTGGGCGGTGGTGTCCAGCGTCTCAAAGTAATAGTGGGCCTTGGCGACGTAGACCGGAATCTCCTCCTCGCTCAACTCGGCGAAGTGGATGGCCTTGTAGGTGCCGGTGAACTGCACGCCGTAGCTCATGAAGTAGCTGGGCAGGACGGGCAGCGCCTCGGAGCAGATATCGCCCGCGCGGATCTGGCGCGTCCAGTAGAGGTCGACCTGCGGGTTGTCGTTCATGTTGTTGAGCTTGGCGGTGTTGGTCTCGCTGGAGCCGAAGAGGCTCATGTCGGCGGGATCAAGCACATACTCCACACTGCCGATGGTCGGGACGTTGTTGTAGGAGGTCGCGATCTGATACATCTCGCGGTAGTTGCCCTCAGCGCCCTTAAGGTACTCGAGGATCAGCTCTTTTTTGAGCTCGTCGCTCAGGTCGATGTCGCCGAAGTTGATGCCGCCCTTGCCGGAGACGGTGGCGGAGGTGATGGCGTCGACGCCGGTGACCATGTAGAAGTCCTCACCCTTGACGTAGCCCTGACCCTTGGCCCAGGCATCCAGATCCAGGTCGGCGCCGAGGATCTCAAGATATGCGGCGGTGGCGGCGGAGATCACGGCGGTGGAGGTGGAGGTCGCGCCGGAGACGGCGTCCACCTTGACGCTGTTCTGCTCCACCATGGCGAGGGGGAGATCGGTCAGCGCCTGACGGCCGACGGTTTCGTCCTCTTTGTCGGTCACGGCCTCGACCGCGGCGATCACGCCGTCCTCAACGGTGACGGTCACGGTGACGGTCTCTTCCAGGCCCTGCGCGGTGGCGGTGGCGCTGCCGGAGGGACCCTCGGCGAAGGCCATGGCGCCGTTCGAGAGGAGCAGGGTCAGAACGAGCAAAAATACGAGAGCTTTCTTCATCTTTTTCATGCTTCCTTTCCAATGTTTCCTTTGTCGGTGTCGGTTTGAATTCAAACCGCTTGGCATTCCTATCTTAGCACCGCCGCGCGGGCCTGTCAACCGGCCCGTCCGCTTGCAATCCGTCGCCGCCTGTGTTAGCATGGAAACAGAAACAGCTAGGAGGCCATCCTATGAAAAATTCGTACCGGGAAAAACTGCTTCGAGGCGAGCCCAGCGTGGGCTGCTTCATGGAGATCGGCTCCGCCACCGCGGCGGAATGTCTGGCGCTGGCCGGCTTCGATTACATCATCATCGACACCGAGCACGGGCCCTTTCACCCGCAGACGGCGCTGGAGTATATCCGCTGCGCCAAGCTCTACGGGACCACGCCGCTCGTGCGCGTGCAGGAGATCTCCCGTCCCGCGATCCTGAAAGCTCTCGACGCGGGCGCGATGGGGCTCATCATCCCCTCGCTCAGCACGGTGGCCGAGGCGGAGGAGGTCGTGCGCTGCGGCAAGTATCTGCCGCTGGGTGAGCGCGGCGTAGCTCCGAGCGGCGGCACCGCTTTCTGGCAGGAGGACTACGCGCAGCACGGGCTCGCGCAGTACTTCGAGACCTCCAATCGCGAGACCATGCTGATCCCCCAGTGCGAGACCGCCGGGTGCCTGGAGCATCTGGAGGAGATCGTAGCGCTGCCGGGCGTCGACGGGATCTTCGTCGGCCCCTTCGATCTCTCCACCGCCATGGGTATCCCGGGCGAGTTCGAACGCCCGGAGTTCCGGGATGCGCTGCGGCACATCGCGGGCGTCTGCCGCGCCGCGGGCAAGCCGACGCTGATATTTGCCGCCAGCGTCGCGGCCGCGCGGGAGGATCTGGCCATGGGCTATGACAGCATCGCCTACTCGATGGACGCCGCGATCCTCATCGAGGCATGCCGCGGTGCGATCCGCGACATTCTCGCCTGAAAAGAGAAAAAGCGGAAAACAGCAGGAGCTCCCACCCAAAAGGGCGGGAGCTCCTGTTCGTTACTGGATGTGTTCTTCCGTGCAGTCGTCGAGAACGCGAAAGCCCATCTCACCCGGTTCGGCGAGCGGGAACAGCGCGATCGACGCGCTGTCAAAGCGCGGGGCGAGCCGCGTTTCGGGATCGAGGCGCAGATCCTCGCCGGGTTCGGTGCGCTGTTTTTTCTTCTTTTTTCCCATAAACGATCACCTCGGGAACAGTATGCCCTCCTGGAGACCGCCCTATGCGCGTCAGTTCTTTTTCCTGCCAAGGATCTCTATCAGACGGATGAAGAGGTTGGCGACGTCGAGATAGATGTCCAGCGCGCAGTCCACCGCGTTGTCTACGGTCTTGGCGAACTGCTGCGAGCGGTAAATGTCATAGCCGATATACAGGCTGAACAGCCCGGCCGCCACCCAGTCCGTCACCGACTGCTGAACACGGAACAGGAGCAGGACGAGCTCGCAGATCACGAGCCCCGCGAGACAGCCCAACAGCGCCCCGCCCAGCTTTTCAAAGAAAGCGGGGACGATCATCACGATCGCGCCCATGCCGCCTGTGATCAGCATCGTGTAAACGAAGGCGTCCCGCACGACGGAGGAGTGGATCCCGCCATAGGCCTCGACCATGACCGAGATCACCAGACCGAAGGGAACGACGACCAGGTTATAGCCAAGAAAGCTGATAAGCGGTTTCTGCGAGCGAGCCGCGATCCGGATGCCGACAAAGGCGCAGATCATGTAGCCGAGCAGAAAGACGAGGGGATTCACCGCGCGCAGTGCGTCGCCCACATAGAGGCAGAGCAGGTAATTCACCAGCAGGCCCCAGAGCAGCACGCCGAGCATGATCGCGTTATAGGCCCTGTCCCCGATCAGCGCCTCCGGATCGTAGGAGGCCTCCAGGCGCGCCCGTCGGGCCGCCTGTCCGAGCGCGAGGCCCGCGCCGCCGGCGAGCTTCACCGTTTTGCGGCGCTGCGCCGTGTCGATGGGGATGCCGAGGTCCGCGCCGCACTCGGTGCAGTAGCGGCAGGTCTCCGGGATCTCAGCCTGGCAATGCGGACATTTCATTTTTTGTTCCTCCGTTTTTTCTGCTTGTCGGACGGCAAACGCCGCGAAACGGGACGGCTGTTTTACCAGCTCGTCCTAATGATAGCATGGATCGCCGGATTCTTCAAGCTTCGAGGGCCGTCCCCGCCGGCGGAGGGGAAAGACCGAAGCTCGGCACATATCTGTTGACTTCCGTAAAACGGACTGATATAATATTTTTCAGACATCTTGGCGGCAGCTGTTCCGCCGGGACAAACGCGTTTTTCGGCGAAAAATTTTTTCAGGAGGAATTATTCATGGCGACCTACAAAGAAGAGTTTATTGCATTCATGGAAGAGAAGAACATCAAATACAGGGATATTGACGAGCGCGCCGTCAGCGTGGCCTTTTCCTCGGACACCATTCCGCAGGGAGTCAAGGTGCTGGTGATTTTCGACGCGGAAAACCGGAATGCGGTCCACTTTATCGCAAGCGGCTTCGTCAAGGTCACGGAATCCAAGTTCGCCGCGGAACTGCTGGCTGTCAACGAAGCAAACGCCAAATTCCGCTGGGTCAAATTCTATATCGACGACAACATGAATATTATGGCCGAGGATGATGCGATCCTTGACATGAGCAGCGTGGGATCCGAAGTTACGAATCTGGTGTTCCGCATTTGCAATATCGTGGAAGAGGCATATCCCTCCTTCATGAGTGCGCTTTACTCATAATCCGGCATACCTTGAATAACGATCGGCTTGCCTTGCCTGAGCCTTTGCAGGGCAAGCCGATATTTTACGCGGACCCGTACAGATGCGGAGAAAGCAGGAGACAATAACATGAAAGTTAAGATCCAGTTTGACCGGGCCTGGTTTTTTGCCCAGGATAGCCACATGCTGTCCGTCAAAAAAGTGGTGGAGCTGGTCCGCCGCGAGGTGGACAATGACGCCAGCGTGGTCAAAAAAGAATTGACGGAATGTATTCTGGACCTTCCGGGTCTTACGGATGCGGAAGCGGCGGATCAGCAGATCCGGGCCCTTATCTCGAAGAAGATCTGTCAGGACGCCGGAAACAGCCAGCCCTTCTATCTGAAGGTTTTTGACGGGGAAGAAGCAAAAGCGGACGAGCCGGCTGCCCCGAACCCGGTGGTGACGCCGACGAAACCGGCGGCAAAACCGGCTCCGGAGCCGAAGCCCGTCGAGAAACAGGAGAAGCGAAGCGCCCTGGAGGACGCGAACGATCTGGTGGGCGTCGAGGAATTCAAGCGTCTTTGTCAGGACATCCACGCCCGCGCGCAGCGGATCCGGGACAACGGGACGCAGGACGCCTTCCTGTCCACCGCCTATCTTTTCGTGGGCAACGAAGGCTTCGGCTGTGAGAAGGCCATCTCCATTCTGGACGCGCTGCTGCAGGAAGAGGGCATCTTTTCCCCCGGTGCGAGCCCGCTGCAGCTTCGCCTCGAGGCGCCCCCGGAGCCGCTGACGAAAACAAATCTGGGCCACGCGTTCTCGGCCCCGAGACTTGTCACCATCGACCTGTCCGCCGTGACGGAGCAGACGCAGAGCTTTGAGTTCAAAAAGCTGATGATGGAGCTGTTCCGCCGCGGAAAGAAGTGCCTGGTGATCTTCCGCGCGCCCTACATGGGACAGGAAATGATCAAACAGATCTGTGAGGATCTGAGCGATGTCCTTTCCGTGCAGTCGATCACGTTCCCCCTGTTCACGGACGCGCAGCTGCGCGAGCTCGCGGAGCGCTCGCTGGCGGCGTACGGCTTTTCCGCGCAGCCGCAGGCATGGGAACCGTTCCAGAAGGTCATCGAACAGGAGAGCATGGACGGATACTTTTACGGCGTACATACCGTACGGAAGATCGCCGACGAGATGATCCAGGCCGAGGAGCGTCTCCAGGCGGAAAAAGCGCCCGAGGCCGGAAACGAACGGCAGATCACCGCGGAAGCGGTCGGCCGACTTCTGAGGAAGAAGCCGGACGACGCCGATGAGAGCATCGAGCAACTGGATCAGATGATCGGCATGTCCGATGTGGCCAAAAAGGTGAAAGAGATGATCCATATGGTTATGCTCACGAAGCACTCCGATCTGGTGGAGCGCCCGGCAATGCATATGTGCTTTACGGGCAATCCCGGAACGGGCAAAACCACTGTGGCACGCATGGTCGGAAAGGCGCTGAAGGACGCCGGTGTCCTGCGTGTCGGTAAATTCGTCGAGCACCATGCGAGAGATCTCTGCGCAAAATATGTCGGCCATACCGCACCGCTGACGGCATCCATCTGCCGCGATGCATACGGCTCCGTTCTGTTTCTGGATGAGGCTTACGCTCTGGCAAGTTCGGACTTTTCCGGCGACTACGGGCAGGAAGCGCTGGACACGCTGATCGCCCAGATGGAAAACCACCGGGATGATCTGGTCGTGATCTTTGCCGGATACCCCCGGGAGATGGAGCGTTTTCTGGAAGCCAACCCCGGTATGCGGACAAGGATCCCTTTCCACATCGATTTTCCCAACTATACGAGAGACGAGCTCTTCGCCATCTTCAAGCAGATGGCGGAGCGGCGCTTCCGGCTTGGCGAGGGCTTCCTGGAGCGCGCGGAGGCGTTCTTCACCGCGCTGCCGAAGGAACTGATGGAGTCGCGCAGCTTCGGAAACGGACGCTTTGTCCGGAACCTGTATGAGCGGGTCTGCAGCAAAGCCGCCATGCGCAGCTCCGGTATGGATATAAACGGACTGATCTTGGAGGTCGAGGACTTCGACGCCGCTGCGGCGGAGCTGCCCATGCCCAAGCAGGTGGGCATCGGGAAGATCGGCTTCTGAAAAAGCCGGGCTTTGCCGGGCTGAGCCTGAAAGCACGGCCGCAGGATCCGCCCGCCGGCCGGACCCGGCCGGTTCCCGCTTTTCGGAGAAAGGCTCCGTTTCAAAAAACACCGGTCTGCTGTCTTGTGCAGCAGACCGGTATTTTTGTTATTTACGGAATGGGGCGGCCTGAGAACGATCTCTCATTCTGATCAAAGAAGCCTTTCTCATACCTTCTGAAAGCCTTCCCTTGGCGGCGAAAACGATCGAATCATGACAGCTTTTCGTTACAGCGCAGGCAGAGAGAAGATGAAAACCGCGCCCCCCTCGGGGCCGTTCTCTGCCGTGAGGCTTCCGCCCATGTATTTGGCGGCGTCCTGCGCGACAGACAGGCCGATACCGAAGTTCCCTTTCTGCCCTTTGTACATCGGCTGGAAAAGATTGGGCATGAGTATAAAACAGGATTGGAATGATCAGATTCGGTCAAATCCTGACAGACGATCTGTTGTTTCGAAAAACCGAAGCTGTAGCCATCAAAACCCGGCTTTCACATTGGGTTCCGAGGGTCGAAAAATGAGGTCAAACGGACTTCTTGCGCTCTCTCATTTTAAAAAATTTCCCTCAAAATTTAACTACTGAGGCCCAAAAAATGGCGGTTCCCTCAGTATTAACTACTATTTTCCGATCAGATTTCGTCAGATTCTTCGAAAACAAATCAAAAAGATTTGGGCATGAAAAAACCCCGGAAATGGCGTATTTCCAGGGTTTTTCGCATCTCTCTTGGTCTCGATTAACGCTTCGAGAACTGCGGAGCGCGACGGGCTGCTTTGAGACCGTACTTCTTACGCTCTTTCATGCGCGGGTCGCGGGTCAGCAGACCGGCGGCCTTCAGGGTGCTGCGATAGCTCTCGTCGACGAGCAGGAGGGCGCGGGCGATGCCGTGGCGGATGGCGCCGGCCTGGCCGGACACGCCGCCGCCGGCGACGGTGGCCTCGACGTCGACCTTGCCGAGGGTGCCGGTGGTGACCAGGGGTTGACGCACGATCAGCTTCAGGGTCTCGAGTCCGAAGTAATCGTCGATATCACGGCCGTTGACGGTGATGACGCCGCTGCCGTTGGGGATCAGGTGAAC